>NZ_JMQK01000005.1:0-372624 GCF_000705355.1 Pseudorhizobium marinum | reverse complement strand
CCGGAGGGAGACCATTTTCCGCGGACCCCGATGATGAAGACTTACGTCGTTTCTCCACCACCAGCGCCGGCTCCACCTC
Source organism: Pseudorhizobium marinum (assembly GCF_000705355.1). Lineage (NCBI taxonomy): Bacteria > Pseudomonadati > Pseudomonadota > Alphaproteobacteria > Hyphomicrobiales > Rhizobiaceae > Pseudorhizobium > Pseudorhizobium marinum. The sequence goes on along the minus strand of NZ_JMQK01000005.1, from coordinate 372,545 downwards.
GCCGGCACGCCTGCCGGTGTATCCGAGAGCGGAACGGGGGGATTATGCGGCGGGTTGGGAGGGCGGGGATGTGGAGGGGGGTAAGTGGTTGATTTTTGGTGGGGGAGGGTGCGGTTTTGGGGGGAGCGCATTCAGGCCTGTTGGCCAAAATATAGAAATCTTTTGGGCTACTGTGCAGCCTCAATACGTGTGGCCGTAAATCCCTTCTTGTTAGGGATCGCTGAAAACTTAACTCGAATTCCCTTTGCGGGAGCTAAATCGTTCGAAATTCCAAAAACGTCCCGGCGGAAATACACGTCTTGCCCTCCTTGATCCGGTCGGATGAAGCCAAATCCTTTGCGATCATCGTAGAACGTGATGGCACCGCTCTGATCTAGCTTGCTAAACGAGGCGACCCTTCCGTACTTGGCATTGAGAATGTCACATGAAGGCAGTTATTGAGCCAAGGTTGAACGCTATACCTTCTAGAGTAGCGGGAGCTATTTTTCCCTCTGCCACCCGGAGAGCGAACCCTAAGCGTTTCTCAATAACGACGTCTGCCGGAGGAGGCGAGATGCTAAACACCCTGTTTTGGTATCCAGACAAAGCACCCTTCAGTTTTGACTCATGGAAGGTGCTTGGGCGCAGTGCCACAAAAACCAAGGCGCCGACATCTTTAGCAATTTCTTGCGCTATCAAAAATGCCTGCTGCTGAACGGAGAAATCACGCTGGTCTGCATTGTCGAAGACGAGTATTATGTCGCGATTCCATGTCTTTATCAGATGGTTCAAGCAGCGCTTGAGATTCTCTCCTCTTTTCTCGACAAGAGAGCTGAGATGATCAGCCTGCTTTTTTGCGTATTCTCCGGGATTGTCTTCCTTTAGGAACCCATAGATTGAATCCTCAAAATCCAATAGCTCCTTGGTGTAGACACGGTTGAGATAGTCTCTCGAATTGACGTCAATTTGGTATTTGTTTTTAAGAACTGATGGAATCTCATCTATTACATGATCAATAATGGAGTTTGTTAGGCTCGCACTCTCGCCTAGGTTTATATGAATAAAAAGAAACTTAGACGATGCTTCCTCGATCATGGTGAGTTCAAGATTTTCGAAGAAGGATGTCTTTCCGACGCCTACGTCGCCGACCACTACGATGGGCCGTGAGCCAAAAGCTTCCGCGACTATCTTGTCGTCAATGTAAACGGTCCTATCGTTCTTTTTGAAAGAACGCTCGACTATAGATACAGGGCCCCTGTTATCCCCAGAAACGCGCCGGTAGCGAGCCGAAATGATGTTTTTACTCAGGAGTAGGTGGCGATTGTTCGCTTCAATCGGAACGTAGCACTCATTGTAGAACGTTTTCTTTACATCAGGATGGGTTTCAATGTCTTCCAAAAGTAGAGAAGACAAAGTCTTTAAGCTCTCTTGAAAGGAGCTACGGTACCTATATTTGCGAGGATCGGTAAACGAGATGGAAGCTTTACTGGGGATTCGTACGTTCTGATTGAGCTCTAAATCGTGGAAGGCGGCCTCTTCGTAGAGACCTTCGGGGCTAAGGTATTTCCAAAGTCGAGTGAATCCGTCCAGATACTCTGAAAAGCCATTGAATACGAAGCACAGTCCGTCGAGAGGGGATGCCCCAATTTGAATACCTTTGAATATAATTAACTGCGGCCCATTGCAGATGATCGCGGTCTGAATTCCTGTAATCCCACAGTAGGATATTACCTGATCGACTGTCAGCTTGAGTTGTTTGCAGTGATTGTATAAATCGCGAAGCTTGCGGGACTTTGAAGAGCTCCTGGGTGGCAGAATGTCGAACTGATGCGCTTCACGCTTCGCCTCTAGGACGGCTTTTGTAGGATTCCCGAGCAGGTAGTCCGTATAGCCACGCTCATTATGATCCTCGACGCTGATGAACAGCTTTTCCCAGCCGAGGCACTCCGTCAAAAGACGATCTATAAACTGGAAGCGGTTCTGAGCCTCATTCCAGTGTGGAGAGTCGCTTGGGAACTCTTCCAGAATTTTTTTTAGGCGAGCGTGGCCTTCAGTCAGGTCTAGCGTGGCTTGCATGTTTTCTGCCGAATGCTTTTAGATCCTCATGACATGAAGTTAGCGGGCACAACTAGCGTTTGCAAACGACCTTATCGAAATTCTTCCGTTTTGATGAATTAAGGGGAGTACGCCGATTGTCGCCTCTCGCCCCCGCCACGAACGGCCACTTCCGGTTTTCCCCTCCCCAACCCTCCCCACAAGGGGGAGGGAGTCCGGCTGCGGTTTGCCGCGCCGGCTCGTCCGGCATGGGGCTACCGAGCATCCAGCCGCGCCCGTCTGCCCCTGATCCGGCTGCCGCCATCGTCTCCCCGCGGGCGGGGAGACTGGACACGCGCTCACCGTCCCGGCCGGCCCGTCTTACCCTTGGTGCGGCTCTTGCGCTTCTGCTCGCCGGGGTCCTCGTAGGAGCCGATGCCGGTCTTGCCGCGGGCGAGGGGACGCGGGTCGTCTTTGCCCCCCTCTGCCCTGCCGGGCATCTCCCCCTCAAGGGGGGAGATCGACTCGCGGTTAGGGGAGCCGCGTTCCGGCTGGCCTTCCAGCAGCGGCGAGACGCGCTGGGCCGGGTCGGCGGGCTTGTCCGGCAGTCTGCCGGTAACCGGCTTTTCGGTGCGGCCGACGGTCATTTCGTCGAGCGTGTTCTTGCGGAACAGGGGGCGGACCATGTCGGTGCCGGGGCCCATGTCGTCGAGGGTGGGTTTGGCGAAGTAGGAGGTTTGTTCTGACGCGCCGTCTCCCGGCCCTTCGCTTTCGCTCCGGGCGTTCGTCGCTGCAATCGATTCACCGGATCGATTGCTCCGCTGCGCGGACCGCTCCTCACCCCCCTCTGTCCTGCCGGACATCTCCCCCTCAAGGGGGGAGATCGACTCGGAGGGGGCGCTCGATCCCTTTGCCTTCTTCCCGCCGCCCGAGGGCAGCGAATCGCGGGTCGCCTGGGCGTTGCGCTTGACGCCCTCCATGGCCCTGGATTCCTGGCGGGCGATGGGGTCGTCCATGGCGGCGAGTTCGACGGCCTTGAGGCGCTTGATCTCGTCGCGCAGGCGGGCGGCCTTCTCGAAGTCGAGGTCGGCGGCGGCGTTGCGCATGTCCTTTTCCAGCGCATTGAGATGCGCCTGGAGGTTGTTGCCGACGAGGTGGCCGCCATCGGCAAAACCCTTGCCGCCGGCACCGGAGATGTCGGCGCGGACGTGGTCGCGCTCGTAGACGCTGTCGAGGATGTCGGCGATGTTGCGCTTCACCGATTCCGGCGTGATGCCGTGGGCGGTGTTGTATTCCATCTGCTTCTCGCGGCGGCGCGCCGTCTCGTCCATGGCCCGCTGCATCGAGCCGGTGACCTTGTCGGCATAGAGGATGACCTTGCCGTCGACGTTGCGGGCGGCGCGGCCGATGGTCTGGATCAGTGAGGTTTCCGAGCGCAGGAAACCCTCCTTGTCGGCGTCGAGGATGGCGACGAAGCCGCATTCGGGGATGTCGAGGCCCTCGCGCAGGAGGTTGATGCCGACCAGCACGTCGAAGGCGCCGAGGCGCAGGTCGCGCAGGATCTCGATGCGCTCCAGCGTGTCGATGTCGGAGTGCATATAGCGGACGCGCACGCCCTGTTCGTGCAGGTATTCGGTGAGGTCTTCCGCCATGCGCTTGGTGAGCACGGTGCAGAGGGTGCGGTAGCCCTTCTGCGCGGTCTCGCGGATCTCGCCGAGCACGTCGTCCACCTGGCTCTTGGCGGGGCGCACCTCGACGGGCGGGTCGATGAGGCCGGTCGGGCGGATCACCTGTTCGGCGAAGACGCCGCCGGCGGCCTCCATCTCCCAGTTGGCGGGGGTGGCGGAGACGGCGACGGTGAGCGGTCGCATGGCGTCCCACTCCTCGAAGCGCAGCGGCCGGTTGTCCATGCACGACGGCAGGCGGAAGCCGTATTCGGCCAGCGTCGCCTTGCGGCGGAAGTCGCCGCGGTACATGCCGCCGATCTGCGGGATGGTGACATGGCTTTCGTCGATGAAGATCAGCGCATTGTCGGGGATGTATTCAAACAGCGTCGGCGGCGGCTCGCCGGGGCGGCGGCCGGTGAGATAGCGCGAATAGTTCTCGATGCCGTTGCAGGCGCCGGTCGCCTCCATCATCTCGATGTCGTAGCGGGTGCGCTGCTCCAGCCGCTGCGCCTCGAGCAGGCGGCCGGCGGCCTCGAGCTCGGCGAGGCGGTGCTTCAGCTCTTCCTTGATCGACTTGATGGCGGCGTTCAGCGTCGGGCGCGGCGTGACATAGTGGGAGTTGGCGTAGATCTTGACGCTTTTCAGGTCGCCGGTCTTCTGGCCGGTCAGCGGGTCGAATTCGGTGATCGAATCGATCTCGTCGCCGAACATCGAGATGCGCCAGGCGGCATCCTCCAGGTGGGCGGGGAAGATCTCGATGCTGTCGCCGCGCACCCGGAACGAGCCGCGCTGAAAGTCCATCTCGCGGCGCTTGTACTGCTGGGCGACGAGGTCGGCGAGCAGCTGGCGCTGGTCGAGGCGGTCGCCGACGGCCATCTGGAAGGTCATCGCCGTATAGGTCTCCACCGAGCCGATACCGTAGATGCAGGAGACCGAGGCGATGATGATGCAGTCGTCGCGCTCGAGGATGGCGCGGGTGGCGGCATGGCGCATGCGGTCGATCTGCTCGTTGATCGACGATTCCTTCTCGATGAAGGTATCGGAGCGCGGCACATAGGCTTCCGGCTGGTAGTAGTCGTAGTAGGAGACGAAATATTCCACCGCATTGTCGGGGAAGAAGCTCTTGAACTCGGAATAGAGCTGCGCCGCGAGGGTCTTGTTGGGGGCGAGGATCACGGCCGGGCGCTGCGTCGCCTCGATCACCTTGGCCATGGTGAAGGTCTTGCCCGAGCCGGTGACGCCGAGCAGCACCTGGCTGCGCTCGCCGGAATCGATGCCCTCGACGAGGTCGCGGATGGCGGTCGGCTGGTCGCCGGCGGGCTCGTAGTCGGAGACCATGCGGATGGCGATGCCGCCCTCGGACTTCTCCGGGCGATGCGGCCGGTGCGGCGTCCACATCTTGCCGTCCTTGAACAGCGGATTGCCGGATTCGATCAGCTTCGACAGCGCATCGACCGTGGCGGTGACGGCGCCGGGGGCGAGGCTGCCGGCATCCTCCAGCGAGATGTCCATGCCGGCGACCGGATTGAGGCCGGCGGCGGCGCGGGTGGCCGGATCCGACGAGGCGCCGATCGACACGCCGCGGGAGGTTTTCTGCGAGGTGGTGTGCTTGGCCGTCGCCGGCCCGCCCTTGCGGGCCGGCTTCGGCGCGGATTTGGCGGCTTCCGCGGCGGCCTCGCGGATGGCCTCCTCGCGGGCGGCGATCTCGATCTTCTTGCGGTGCTTGCCCGCCTTGGAGGCGATCTCGCGCTGCGTCTCGACGCCCGACGCCTCCGCCTCGGCCTCCAGCTGCCGCACCCAGTCGGACACGGAGCCCTCCAGCGGCGCGCCCTCGAGGGGCGTCTGCGGCGCTTCGTCGAAGCCGCGCGGGGAGCCAGAGGGGGAGCCTGGGCGGGAGGAGGAGGGGGCGGAGGTGCGGGGGGATCTGGCCATGCCGGGAATATGGAGGCGAACAGCGCGAAAGTGAAGAGGCAGCCGGTACAAAAGGGCAACAGCCGGCCTGCGGCGGCCCCCTCCATTACATCTTGTCCATGTCGCCAAATCGCCATGGTTTGAGGCGCTTTCGACCACATTCCTCCGGGATTCTCAGGCCTTGCGAATCTGGAGACGATGATGAGCATATCCGTTCCGACTTTGGCGGCGATCCGCTACGGCTTCGGCCTGCGCCCCGGCGAACCGCCGCCGCAGGATGCGCAGGCGCTGCTGGCGCAGCTGCCGCCCGCCGCCAGGGCCGAGCTGCGGTTTCCGCGCGAGGGAATCACCGGTCGCCGCGAGACGGCGGAGAAGATCATCGCGCTGCGCCGCGCCGAGGCGAAGGCGACCCAGAACGGCAAGCCCAACGCGCGATTGCGCCAGACCACCCAGCAGCAGGCGAACCGGCTCTACCGCGGCGATGCGGTGGCCCGTATCGCCCAGGCGGTGACCTCGCCCTATGGCTTCCACGAGCGGCTGGCGAGCTTCTGGACCGATCATTTCGCCGTCAATGCTGACAAGAACCTGCAGATGTTCATGCTGGCGGCGCTGCACGAGGCGGAGGCGATCCGGCCGAACCTCGCCGGCCCCTTCCGCGACCTCCTGAAGGCCGCCGTGCTGCATCCGGCCATGTTCTTCTACCTCGACCAGAACCGCTCCGTCGGCCCCGGCTCGGTGGCCGGGCTGCGCAACGGCCGCGGCCTCAACGAAAACCTCGGCCGCGAGCTGATCGAGCTGCACACGCTGGGCGCCGGCAGCGGCTATGGCCAGGCGGACGTGCGCGCCGCCGCGCTGATCCTGACCGGCGTCGGCATCGACGCGCCTCGTCTCGACATCGGCTACCGGCCGCAGCGGGCCGAACCCGGCGCCTTCACGCTGCTCGGGAAGAGCTACGGCGGCGAGGGCCGCAGCGAGGCCGATCATCGGGCGATGATCGACGATCTCGCCGACCATCCCGCCACCGCCCGCCACATCTGCGCGAAACTGGCCGGCCATTTCCTGGCCGACGTGCCGCCGCCCGAGGTGGTGGCGCCCATGGTGGCCGCCTGGACGGCAAGCGACGGCAATCTGACGGAAGTCTACCGCGCCATGCTGGAACACCCGCGCGCCTGGCAGGAGGGCGGCGCCAAGATCAAGCGGCCCTTCGAATTCGTGGTCTCGGGCCTGCGCGCCCTCGACATGCCGGAGAAGCAGTTCGAGGCGATGGTGGCGGCGGCCATGCCGCAGCCGGACGACGAGGACGATGCGCCGCGGCGGCCGAAGAAGAACGCGCCGCGCCACCGCAACCCGGGCTTTGCCCGCGCCATGACGATCTGGGCGCTGCAGCGCATGGGCCAGCCGGTCTGGCGGCCGACGAGCCCGGCGGGCTTTGCCGATGACGCCGCCAACTGGCTGACGCCGAGCCAGCTTGCCGAACGGATCGCCTGGGCGCGCATGGCGGCGCAGTGGCTGGCCGCCGACCGCGAGCCGGCCGATCTGCTCGCCGACGCGCTGGGCGACGCCGCCCGTGAAGACACCATCCGAATCGTCGGCCAGGCGCCGAACCGCGTCCATGGGCTGGCGATGGTGCTGGCCGCGCCGGAGTTCAACAGGAGATGAGCATGGCCTTCCCGAACGCTTCGATGTCGCGCCGCGGCTTCCTGGTCTCCGCCTGCTGCGCCGCAGCCTCCCCGATACTGACGCCGGCAAGCTTTGCCGCCGTGCCGGGCGACAACCGCTTCGTGACCATCATCCTGCGCGGCGCCATGGACGGGCTCGACCTGGTGCAGCCCTATGCCGACCCGCTGTTTGCAAAGCTTCGGCCGCGCCTGGCGCTGACGACCGACCAGGGCCTGATCGACCTCGACGGCCGCTTCGGCCTGCATCCGGCGGCAAGTTCCCTGATGCCGCTCTGGACGGCGGGCGAGCTCTCCTTCGTGCATGCGGTCTCGACGCCCTACCGCGACGAGCGCAGCCATTTCAGCGGCCAGGACGCGCTGGAGACCGGCACGCTGCAGCGCAACGAGCGCAGCGGCTGGCTGAACCGCGCATTGGCGCATATGCCGCGCCAGACCGACCGCAAGGCGATCGACATCAACACCTCCATGGACCTGATCCTCGCCGGGCCCAACCGGGCGGAAGCCTGGGCGCCGCAATCGGACCTCTCCATGGCCGAGGACGAGATCCGCTTCCTGGAACGCCTCTATGCCGGCGACGAAGGCTTTGCCAGGGTGATGGCGGAGGCGCGCAACACCGACCTGCTGGCCGACGCCGTGCAGGGCCCGGAAAAGCGCGGCGAGGGCATCGCCGACATGGCGCGGCTGGCCGCCGGCCTGCTCACGCAGGAATACCGGATCGCCAGTTTTTCCATCAACGGCTGGGACACCCATGTGGACCAGCGGCCGCAGTTTGCCCGCGCCGTCACCGACCTGTCGCTGGCGATCAACACCCTGAAGGAGGGTCTGGGGCCGCAGGCCTGGGGCAAGACCGTGGTGCTGGTGATTACCGAATTCGGCCGCACGGCGCGCGAGAACGGCTCCGGCGGCACCGACCACGGCACCGGCGGCGCGGCACTGCTCGCCGGCGGCGGCATCCCCGGCGGCCGCATTCTCGGCCGCTGGCCGGGGCTTTCCGACGACCAGCTGCTGGACGGCCGCGACCTCATGCCCACCGGCGACGTCCGCGAACTTGCCGCCGCCATGCTCTACCGCCAGTTCGACATTCCGCCGGACCGGCTGACGACGGATGTCTTTCCGGGGCTCAGTTTTGATAAGGGCTCTGGGTATCTGCGGGGGTAGGGGTGTTTAGGTCTAGCGAGGAATAGAAAGCCAATTTTCTCTCACGAGGCGGTCGTCGCTTAGCCGTGAGACTGCGGCTGCTTTGAGACTTCGTGCCGGTAGTCCAAATCACCTGATTAGGTTTTGAAAGCCGCAGCTTTGTTTTCAAGGTTGGTACCCTCGGGCGCGTGGAGGACTCGACCCGCCGCGCGTTGAGGGGTAGTTCACATATTCTTGCTGCATGTGCGATGAACGTGTAGCCTGCTGGATTAACGTGTCCCATGCGAGGCTTGATGGACTCCTACCTGGATATAGCTCAACGGGTCCTTAGAGCGTCCCGGCGCCCTATGACCGCCGCCGGCATCCTAGAGGCGGCGTACGCGGCCGCAATTGTTCCAAAGCACCTCTACGGGAAGACGCAAGTGAAGACCCTCCGAGCTCGTCTGAGCGAAGACGTGCTCCGGAGTCAGCATTCCGCGTTCTTCCGTACCGAACCCGGCTACTTCTTCCTCAACGAACTGGTGAGTGATCCAACCGTCCCGGTAAAGTACAAGGAAAAATTCGAAGCCCGGCGTCGGACGCGCGACTTGCATGTCGCACCATTTCTGGCCGTCGACGGGAATTATGTCGCTGGACACGGAAATCTGCTGCTGTCCGATTGGCGTAGTTTTGTTAAGGCCGCCGAGTCCTGTAATGCCCTTCATTACATTCAATCGCGGAAAGAGACCGACAGAGCGCTCATTGTTTGGACCTTCTCCGTGGTTCGGCGCGGCACGGAAGTTCTTTCTTATCGAACGGGGCGCTATCGCAGCGACGCAGACACATTTGCGAATAAGCGTACCATCGGCTTTCCCGGCGTAGTAAGCTTCTTTGACTGCACGCTTTTTTCGGACGGGGACTATGGAGCAACTGAGAACGCGCTAGGCGCTATCTTGTCCGACCTAGACATTTCCGCCGTAGCTGTCCATGGCGAGAAGCTTCCGGACCCGGAGCCACGTTTCGCGATGCGCGCGCGCGGTGATGACGGGCAGGAGGTGCTCTTAGTCGTCATGGAATGGACGTGCCCGGCTTGGTTCGAGCCGACGACGCGGCGCCTGTCCCTCAACGATCCCCGCTGGCTCGACGTAACGGTTCCTCAGAACGACATTAATGACTTCGAGCCGTGGACGAAAGCGACGCTAGAAGCACTGGAAGAGGTCCGAGCACCCTAGTGGCGATCATTTCTCCGGGCCAGACTGCCTTTCTCAAGTTCGAGATCGAAAACGGCGACGCGAGGCGAAGGAAGGTTGCCCTGCAGGACCTTTCGCGCAGATATCGCAACGGCGACAAGCTGAACGCTGAGGGCAGGAACTCGTTTGAAAAAACTATTAACGGAATCGTTCTCAGCGACAGTGATCGCAAGGTTGTGCGGTGGTGCCTGAATGCGCTCGCAAGACTCGGGACCCGTCAGGGTAGCAGCAAGTATGTCGTCGCTGCCATGAGGCAGTACGAAGAGGAGCCCGAAATTGTCGCGGCAGCAATCGCGGCTCTTTCTCACATGTACCATGGCACCCTCGACGCTGTGCCGGAACTGGCGGTCCTTGATCCATCCATTCGGATCCTCGCTGCGATGCAAACTACAAACGTCAATAAATTGAACATCTCGAATCTTACGATCGATATCGAGAAGGCTGACAAGGAAGTACTGAAGCTTGCTCTGCTGGTTGTTGGGCTGAATAGGGATATACAGAATCTGCTCCATCCGCGTCATTCAAACGGGGCCATCGTCAGGCAGCTCGGGCAGCACGACGACCCTATTGTGCGACAATATAGCGTTTGGTCGGTAATGGAGAACCGACGCCTAACTTTGGCCGACTTGGGTATTCCATTCGACACGATTGGAACCCAGCCGGCCAACGTCCAGGCAAAACTTCTGCAACTCGCAGCAGAGCGCGAAACCGATCCAAGGGTACGTCACCAGATCATACATGAAGGTACGTTCAACGACTTTCCCGAGGCGAGGCTCGGTTTGGCGAAAGGCCTCGTCCACAGCTACTACGAAGGCCTCGAGGACCTGACGATCAGATGGTACGACGTAGAGGAAAATCTTGACGTCCTTGGTCTGGTCGCAGAGCATTTCGCCCGCTTCTCTGATGACTGCGGCCCTTACTTCGAAAAGGCCTTAGAGATTATCGAGGCAAGTCCCAAGCTCACCGACCGAATCCTTCTGGGTGCAGAGGGAAAGGAGCTTTATGGAAAGATAAAGGGTTTAGATCGCTCAAACGGGACGGGCGATCTGTTTGGTACTCCGTCCGACCTCGCCGCCATGTTCCAGAAATCGACCGAAATATTGAGAAAGGCGCCGCTTATGAAAGTCTTGTTCCTTGCAGCCAACCCTTTGGACGAGGGGCGCTTGAAGATCGACCAAGAAGCGAGCGATCTCAAGGAACAGCTTGCATTAGTGCGGGACACTAAGATTGCAGTAGATGTAGAGCATGCATGGGCGATCCGTACCGACCAACTGCAGCGTGAGGTACTAAACGCCAAGCCGGATGTATTACACTTTAGTGGACACGGCGACACTGGGATGCTGATTTTTGAGGATGCAACGGGGAACGGCGTGGAAGTGTCGGGTGAAGCACTTGCAGGTCTCATCGAATTGATGCCAACAATCAAATGCGTGGTACTCAACGCCTGCTTTTCGGACTCTGTGTCTAAGCTGGTCGCGCCATATGTGGAGGCGGTGATTGGCTGCGACGTCTCAATCGGGGACACCGCCGCGATCCTCTTTACTCGTGCGTTCTACCGGGCGCTCGCACACGGCAATTCCTTCCAACGATCCTTTGATCTGGCCAAGAACGACCTCAACCTGAATGGTCAGGGAAAGGAAGCCGGCAAATACACAATCTCCTGTCGAAGTTGATGCGCCGGGCGGGCCAAATCAAACTGTGGTGTTTGATTGTAGTTTGTCCGCTTTGATGGTGTTTAGTCCCGAAGACGACAGTCGTTTGCGCCCCGAATCCACCGTCTGCCGAGCGAGGGAGAAGTCCGCTGTTGGTGTAACGCAATCGGATCCGGTTCACCCCACCCACGCCTTGCACTCCCTCCCGCACCCCGCCGCAACGAGAGCCCCACCCATGTCCCATCCCGTCGAAACCCTGGTCCTCCGGCAGAAGCAGAGTGCCGTCGGGCGGCGGGGGGCGTTCGGGTTGGAGGAGCGGCGCAGTGCCCTGGCGCATCTGCGGCAGACCATCGAGCGGCGCGAGCGCGATATCGTCGCCGCCCTGATGCGCGATTTCGGCAAGCCGGAGCCGGAGGCGATCCTGACCGAGATCCTGCCGGTTCTGCAGGAGATCCGCCACACCATGCGCCATCTGAAGGGCTGGATGCGCGAGCGGCGGGTGGCGCCGACGCTTTCGACGCTCGGCACATCGGCGCGTATCCGTCCCGAGCCGCGCGGCGTCTGCCTGATCATCGCGCCCTGGAACTATCCCTTCAACCTGGCGCTTTCGCCGCTCGTTTCGGCGCTGGCGGCCGGCAATAGCGCGGTGGTGAAGCCGTCCGAGATGACGCCGGCGACCTCGCGGGTGATCGCCGAGATCATCGAGCAGACCTTTCCGGCCGATCTCGTGGCGGTCGTCGAGGGCGGGCGCGAGGTTTCGCAGCGGCTGCTTGAGCAGCCCTTCGACCATATCTTCTTCACCGGCAGCCCGGAGGTCGGCAAGATTGTCATGGCGGCGGCGGCGAAACATCTCGCGTCGGTGACGCTGGAGCTCGGCGGCAAGTCGCCGACCATCGTCGGGCCGGGCGCGGACGTCGAGAAGGCGGCGCGCTGGATCGCCTTCGGCAAGTTCGTCAACGCCGGGCAGACCTGCATCGCCCCCGACCACGTCTTCGTCCACAGAAGCGTCGAGGCCGCCTTCACCGCCGCCTTGCGCAAGACGATCCTGCGCGCCTATGGCGACAACCCGCGCGACAGCCGCGATTACGCCCGCATCGTCAACGCCCATCACGCCGGGCGGCTGGGTTCGCTGCTGGCCGACGCGGTGGAGAAGGGGGCGCGGGTGAGTTTCGGCGGGGAGGCGGAGGGCACTTTTCTGGCGCCGACGCTGATCGAGGCGATCACGCCGCAGATGCGCATCGACGAGGAGGAGATTTTTGGGCCGATCCTGCCGCTGATCCCCTACGACGGGGTGGACACGGTGATCGCCCGCATCAACGAGAGGCCGAAGCCGCTGGCGCTCTATGTCTTCGACCGGGAGCCGGGGTTTGCGCAGGATGTGATCGCGCGCACCTCCTCGGGCGGCGTCGGCGTCAACCTCACCACGCTGCACTACAGCCACCCGGCGCTGCCCTTCGGCGGCGTCAACCATTCGGGCATGGGGGCGGCGCACGGGCACTACGGCTTTCGCGCCTTCAGCCACGAGAAGCCGATTTTGACAGAGCGCTGGTCGCCGGTGCCTTGGGTGTTTGCGCCGTATACGCCACGGGTCATGCGGCTGATCCGCATGGCGCGGCGTTTTTTAGGGTAGGGTTAGCGCGAAAACCGCTTGGCGCCGGCCACGCAGGCGATCACCGCGAGCGTCACGGCGAGCATGGCGGGGCTCACCGTCTCGCCGAGCAGGCTGGCGGCCAGCGTCAGGCCGAGGAAGGGCTGCAACAGCTGCAGCTGTCCGACGCCGGCGATGCCGCCCTGGGCAAGCCCCTTGTACCAGAAGACGAAGCCGATCAGCATGCTGAAGACGGAGACATAGGCAAGGCCGAGCCAGGCCGGCTGGCCGGCGGCGGCGAGCGTCTGCGGAAAGGTCACGAGCATCACGAGGGCCATGGCCGGCAGCGACAGCACCAGCGCCCAGGAGATCACCTGCCAGCCGCCGAGCCGGCGCGACAGCCGCGCGCCTTCCGCGTAGCCCAGCCCGCAGACGAGGATGGCGGCGAGCATCAGCATGTCACCGGTAGGGGATGCGGTCAGCCCGTCCTTCAGCGCAAAGCCCGCCACCAGCGCGCTGCCGAGACCGGAGAACAGCCAGAAGGCGGGCTTCGGGCGCTCGGCCCCGCGCAGCACGCCGAAGAGGGCGGTCGAGAGCGGCAGCAGGCCGATGAAGACGATCGAATGGGCCGCCGTGACATGTTTGAGCGCCAGCGCCGTCAGGAGCGGAAAGCCGACGACGACGCCGAGCGCGACGACGGCAAGCGGCAGGAGATCGGCGCGCTGCGGCCGCCTTTCGCGGAAGGCGAGGAGCAGCAGGCCGGCCAGCAGGGCGGCGATCACGGCCCGCGACCCCGTCAAAAACAGGGGGTTAAAATCGATGACCGCCGCCCGCGTCGCCGGCAGCGAGCCGCTGAAGATCAGCACGCCGAGAAACCCGTTGATCCATCCGCGCGTCACCTGGTCCATGTGGTCATCATCCTTTTCCTGTCGGCGCGGACCCTAGGCGAGGGAGGCTGGATTTCAAAGCGACAGTACAGTACGGTTTTGCCGAACTGTCATGGTGCGGGGAGCAGTACGGATGGATATCTCGACGACCTCTGCCGGCGGCCAGCCGGGCCAGCTGGAGCGGGTGATGGCCGCCATGCGCCGGCGCATATCCGCCCGCGCCCTGCCGCCGGGTGCCAAACTGCCCTCCATCCGGGGCTGCGCGAAAACCATGGGCGTCTCGACCTCGACGGTGGCGGAGGCCTACGGGCGGCTGGTGGCCGAGGGCGCCGTCCAGGCGCGGCCGGGCTCCGGCTTCTACGTGACGCGCGCGCCGCAGCCGCTGGCGCTGGCCGAGATCGGCCCGCGGCTGGAGCGCGCCGTCGATCCCTTCTGGGTGTCGCGGCAATCGCTGGAGGCGGGGCGCGAGGCGCTGAAGCCCGGCTGCGGCTGGCTGCCGGCCGACTGGATGCCGGAGGCGGACCTGCGGCGGGCGCTGCGCGAGGTCGCCCGCGCCGAGACAGCGGTGCTCACCGACTACGGCACGCCGCTCGGCCATGCGCCGCTGCGCCAGCTCCTGTCGCGGCGCATGGAGGCGCAGGGGGTGGTGGCGCCGCCGGCGCAGATCCTGCTGACGGAGAGCGGCACCCAGGCGATCGACATGCTGCTGCGCCTGCTGGTGGAGCCCGGCGACACGGTGATGGTGGACGACCCCTGCTACTTCAACTTCCTGGCGCTCTTGCGCGCCCATCGGGTCGAGATCGTCGGCGTGCCGATGACGCCCGCTGGGCCGGATGTCGAGGCCTTTGCCGCGGCCGTCGCCAGCCACCGGCCGCGGCTCTACATCACCAATGCGGCGATCCACAATCCGACCGGCGCGGTGCTGTCGCCGGCGATCGCCCACCGGCTGCTGGCGCTCTGCGAGGCGGCCGGGGTCACGGTGATCGAGGACGACATCTTCGGCGACTTCGAGGAGGAGGCGGCGCCAAGGCTTGCCGCCCTCGACGGGCTCTCGCGGGTGATCCGCATCGGCAGCTTTTCCAAGACGCTGACGGCGGCGGCGCGCTGCGGCTATGTCGTCGCGCGGCCCGAGTGGATCGCGGCGCTCGTCGACCTGAAGATCGCCACCAGCTTCGGCGGCAGCCCGGTGGCGGCCGAACTGACCCATGCGCTGCTGCGCGACGGCAGCTACCGTCGGCACCTGAACGGCCTGCGCGAACGGCTGGCGCGGACGACGGCCGACGTCCGGGCGCGGCTTGGGGCCCTCGGCATCCACCCGTGGATCGAGCCGCGCGGCGGCCTCTTCCTCTGGTGCGCGCTGCCGGACGGGATCGACGCGGCGGCGGTGGCGCGCCGCGCGATGGCGCAGGATGTGGTGCTGGCGCCGGGCAATGTCTTCAGCGTCTCGCAATCGGCCGGAGGCATGATGCGCTTCAACGTCGCCCAATGCGGCGATCCGCGGGTGTTGTCGGTGCTGGCGCGGGCGATGGAGGGGGCGGCGGCGGAAGGGTGAGCGGCCGGCTCAGGCCGACAGGAGGGGAGAGGCCGCGAACGAGGGGCCCGGACGGTAGAGCGAGATCCAGCTTTCCAGCGTCTCCACCGGCATCGGCTGGCCGTAGAGATAGCCCTGCGCGAAACGGCAGCCGAGCATGCGCAGCACCTCGGCGTCGGCGGCGGTCTCGACGCCCTCGACGACAATGTCCATGGACAGCGCCCGTCCCATGCCGATCAGGGCGGCGACCAGCGCCTGGTTCTGGCGACTGCCGGCAATGCCGTTGACGAAGCTGCGGTCGATCTTCAGGCGGTCCACCTTCAGGCCGATGAGATAGGCGAGCGACGAATGTCCGACGCCGAAATCGTCCACCGCAAGCCCGAAGCCGGCTTCTTCCAGGCGCGCCAGCTCGACGCCGGCGGTGGCCTGGTCGAGGGTTGCCTCCTCGGTGATCTCGACTTCCAGCTGCGCCGGCCTGATCCCGGCAGCCTCGACCACCTCTTCCAGCATGCGCGACACGGAATAGGCCGAAAACTCGTTCGGCGAGACATTGATGGCGACGCGCAGGTCCGGGAGGCCGAGCGCCGGCAGGCGCCGGACGAGGGCGGCGGCTGCGGTCGCCACATGGCGGGTCAGCTTCTCCGAGGCATGGATGGTCTTGGCCGCGACGACGATCTCCGGCGGCCGCACGGCTCCGAGCTCGGGATGCGTCCAGCGGATCAGCGCCTCGCAGCCGATCACGGAGCCGTCGTTCAGATCGACCTGCGGCTGGAAGTAGACCCGGATGTCGCCGGCCTCGATGGCCGCCTCGAGCGCGATCTCGATCTGCTTCTGGCGGTCGAGCTTCTGCTTGATCTGCGGATTGAAAACGCAGATGCGGCGGCGGCCTTCCTCCTTGGCGGCATAGAGGGCGATGTCGGCGAAGGCGAACAGGTCTTCGGCAGAGGTCGCATGTTCGGGCAGCAGGGCCAGGCCGATGCTGGCCCCTGTCACGACAGGCCTGTCGCCGACCATCACCGGCCGGGCGCTGAAGACGAGGATCTCCGCGGCGATCCGCTCGGCTCGCGTCCGGGCATCGGTGCCGTGGACGAGGATGGCGAATTCGTCGCCGCCCAGCCGCACGGCGAGATCGCCCGGGGCAATCACCGTCGAAAGGCGGGAGGCAAATGCGGACAGGACGACGTCGCCCACCGCATGGCCCATGGTATCGTTGACCGACTTGAAGCGGTCGAGGTCGATGATCAGCAGGGCCGCCGGTTGCCCCTTCGCGGAGCACTCGTCCAGATGCTGTGAAAGACCGAGGTTGAAGGCGGAGCGGTTGCCGAGGCCGGTCAGCGGATCGCGGTTTGCCAGAAGCTCCAGCTGCCGGTTCGACGTCTGGATCGCGGCATTGGCTTTCGAGAGCGAATCGGCGAGCGAAACGGCTCTCAACCGGTCGCTGTGGCTGCTGATGAAATTGGCCTCGCTGGTGCGGCAGCTGCGAAACATCATCACCATCAGCAGGGCGAGGTCGAAGGCGACGATGACCTCGATGAGCGACCCCGCCATCAGCAGCGAGACGATGCCGGTCGCCATCTGCGGCGCGCCGAAGGCGGTGGCGACCTTTGAAAACGCGGGGCTCTGGATCACGGAGCCGGCGCAGATGCCGGCGATGATGAAGATCACGTAGGCCTTTGCGGCATAGCTGTCGCGTGATGCATCGAGGAAGGGGATCACGGCCCAGAGGCAGCCGCTGATGAAAGCAAATCCCGTCAGGATGCGCAGTGTCAGCCGGGTATGGCGCCTGGCAGCGTCGTAGTGCTGGAGCCCGGCAAGAACGCCGAGGCGGACCGCGTTCAACGCAAACACGGCGGCAAGCCAGTAAAGGGCGTCCGCGTAAGGCGTGTGGATCCAGAGAATGGCAACCGTCGTCAGCGCGATGAAGCAATTGGCCACGAGGGATATGGTGAGGGCCGAGACAACCGAAACCGCCTGCGCCGTCCTGACCTCAGCGGCGATCGTGTCTGTATCTTCGAGGCGAATGTCCGCCATTGATCCCACCTGAAGACGCTTCCTGCTGCGCGTCTCCCGGCAGTATATAGCCGCCCGCTCATAAGATAGGTTTAACGCGGTTCCTTCGATTCAAAGGAATCAATCTTCCTCGGGCGGTACCGGCATGGAGTGGCCGTCGTCATCGAGCGCCACCATGATGAAGGTCGCTGCGGTCACCATTTCGAGGGTGCGGTAGCGGGCGCGCTGCGCCCAGGCCTCCACCTGGAGTGCGATGGAGCTGCGGCCGACACGGGTGATCTCGGTGTAGACGTTCAGCGTGTCGCCGATCTTCACCGGCAGCCGGAAGGCCATTTCCTTGACGGCGGCCGTGACCACCCGGCCACGCGCCCGCTCGGCGGCACGGATGCCGCTGGCAAGGTCCATCTGCGACATCACCCAGCCGCCGAAGATGTCGCCCGCCGGATTGGCGTCGGAGGGCATGGCGAGGGTGCGAAGGGTAAGTTCGCCGGTCGGACACGGATGTTCGGTCATGGCCAAACCTTTCTAGCGAGCGAAGACCTTCAGATCGGACAGGTGGAGCGCCGTCGAGAGGGGCGAGATGATCGTCACGTAGCGGGCCTTCGTCGGCGGCAGTTCCACCTCGCTCTGCAGAAGCTCGCCTGTGGCAAAGGCGTCTCCGGTGGCAAGCTGGAAGATGTCGCCCTTCGTGTGATCCTCTCCGGTGGACAGGATGCAGTACAGCAGCCCGGCGCGATCCTGGTAGCCGTCGAGGCGGTTGCCGATCCCGATGCGGCTGACGGTCAGCGCTTCCCCGAGATCCACCTTGATGAACTGGTTGAAGCCGAAGGCGGTGTGGAAGAAGAACGGATTGCCGGGTGCGACCTGTCCCTTGCGGCTCATGCCCGGGTAGGCGCTGCTGAGCACGTAGGTCTTGCCGGCGGCCACTTCCCTCTCGTCGGCTGCACCTGCGCCATCCGCCTGAAGCATGGCCGCAAGCAGGCGCTGCATGGTGGCGACGCTGCGGGTGAGAAACTCCTGCCGGTTGAGGATCGCCGGCTCGTTGGGAAATTCGCCGACCATTTCGAGGGTATCCTCGATGATCTTCACCTTCGATTCCAGGGAGCGCGGTCCGTCGAGCCATTCCTCGCCTAGGAACATCGGCGGCTTGCCGGAGACATTGCGGCTGACGTCCTGCGGATGCGGCAACTGCGGCGGGAAGGGCGCCTCCACAGCACGGTCCTTGCGAAGGTAGGTCAGTTCCAGCACGTTCGGAATGCTGATCTCGGTTCCCGGGATCACGAACTCGCCGCAACAGTTGTTCGGATGCGCATGAACGGGGATGAAGATCTCCGACAGCTTGCGGAAGAACGGCGCCAGAACTTCCCTGCAGATGGCCGAATCCTGGATGGCCCAGAGCGAATGCACTTCAATGACGATGATCCGGAAGCGCGACAGGGTTTCGGCCGAAGCCGAGAGCAGGTTGCGGTATTCGGCGCCTTCGATGTCGATCTGCAGAAGCAGGTCGCCTTCGGGGGCCTCCCTGCCGATCCAGTCCGCCAGCTCGATGTTGTCTTCGCCCGGATCCGGGGAAAGCCATTTCTTCGCGAAGGTCTGGCGACCCTCGATCAGCGGCGTCTTCAGCTTTTCGACATCACTCGAATAGTCGCACATATGGCAGTCGATGCCATAGGTCTCGACAACCTTGTCTTCGAAATACTTGAAGTTGTCGACACCCGGCGAAAAGCAGGCGGCCATGTTCTCGAGATCATCGGGAAGCAGGTAGGACCCGTCCCGGTTGCTGCCGATCCGGATCAGCGGCTTCGGCGACGCTTTGGGCTTCAGATACTCAAAGACTTCAAGCATCTCCGCCAGCGACGAGGCGTCGTTTCCGTCTTCGAACTGATACCCGAAAAAACTCTTCATGCGCCGACCCCGATTCAAGCAGCCAGTTGCGCCGACGACTCAGCGCACATGCTGGAAAGCCAACATACACAGCTTCGAATGCGCCGCAATCTGAGGCGCGGCGCGATGCGGCGAGGGGGCTTTTGGGTCGAAAACCGTGGCAGCGAGCGGTGTCGCTGCAACTTTAGTCTGGTCTAACTCGCGTCATTGGCGCGTTCGGCCTCTTTCACCACCCAGTAACTTTCATGGGTTAGAAGTAGTTACAAACTGTCACAATGTCGGGGGGATATCGATGCAACGTCTAACTATATCTGCGAGAATGTATTGCCTGATCGGGTTTGCCCTGATCATCCTGGCCGGCGCCATGACGTTCAGCCTGTTTCAGAGCTATGCGTCGTCCGAGCAGGAGCGCAAGGCGGGGCTCGACTTCATGGACGATATCGCCATGAGCGTGCTCAAGCAGTACCACGACATGGAAGTGGCGGGGACCATGACGCGCGAGCAGGCGCAGGCCGAGGCAATGAAGGCGATCGGCGCCATGCGCTACGCCGGCGGCAGCGGCTATTTCTGGATCAACGACATGCGTCCCTTCATGGTGATGCATCCGATCAAGCCGGAACTGAATGGGACGGACCTGTCGCAGAACAAGGACCCGAACGGCAAGTTCCTGTTCGTGGAGTTCGTCAACACGGTCAAGGCGTCGGGGGAAGGCTTTGTCGACTACTACTGGCCGAAGCCCGGTGCCGAGCAGCCGGTCGAGAAATATTCGCACGTCATCGGCTTCGAGCCCTGGGGCTGGGTCGTCGGCACCGGCGTCTATACGGACGATCTGCATGCCATGTTCAGCGACAACCTCAAGACCTATGCCGCCATGTTCGGTGCCGGTGCCATCGTGCTTCTCGGGGGCGCCTTCTTCGTAATCCGCAGCGTCACCGTGCCGCTCGGCAACGTCAAGGATGTCTTGCAGAAGATCGCCGACGGTGAGGCGAACGTCACCGTGCCGCATACGCAGCAGAAGAACGAGATGGGCGAGATGGCCCGCGGGCTTCTGGTGCTGCGCGACGCGGTGGAAGAGCGGCTGACACTGCAGGCGCGCGAAAGCGAACAGCAGCGGGCACTTTCGGAGGAGCGGTCGACCAACGAGCGCGCACTTGCCGCTGCCACGGACCGCCAGGGGCGCGCCATGGCGGAACTGGGCCGGGCGCTGGCGGCGCTGGCGCAGGGCGATCTTTCGATCAACGTCGGCGATCTCGGCGGCGACTACGCGACCATCCGCGACGACTTCAACAACGCCGTGAACTCGCTGCGCCAGACGATCGTCGCGATCAGCGAGACGAGCCATGTGGTTCGCGACAGCGCCGCCGACATCAGCGGCGCAACCTCCAACCTGTCGCGCCGGACGGAGCAGCAGGCGGCCTCCCTGGAGGAGACGGCTGCGGCGCTCGACGAGATCACCGCAACGGTGAAGACGGCATCCGAGCGGGCCAACGAGGCGCGCACCATGGTGGCCGAGACCAAGGACAGTGCCGGTCGCTCCGGCGACATCGTCCGCAATGCCGTCGACGCCATGGGCCGGATCGAGGATTCGTCCAGCAAGATCAGCCAGATCATCTCGGTGATCGACGAGATCGCCTTCCAGACCAACCTGCTGGCGCTGAATGCCGGCGTCGAGGCGGCGCGTGCCGGCGAGGCGGGCCGCGGCTTTGCGGTCGTTGCCCAGGAAGTCCGCGAGCTGGCGCAGCGTTCGGCCAATGCGGCCAAGGAGATCAAGACGCTGATCAGCAATTCCGGCCGGGAAGTGGAGAGCGGCGTGGCGCTCGTTCGCTCCACGGGCGAGGCGCTGGTGGAGATCGCCCAGCTCGTCGAGCGGGTCAACGCCCACGTCGAGACCATCGCCACCGCGTCCAGGGAACAGGCGACGGCGCTGCAGGAAATCAATTCGTCGGTCAACCAGATGGACCAGATGACCCAGCAGAATGCGGCCATGGTGGAGGAGACCACGGCGGCCAGCCAGACGCTGGCCGAGCAGAGCCTGCAGCTGCAGCATCTGCTCTCCGCCTTCCGGATGGACGGCCATGCGACATCGGGATCCTACGGATCCGCGGGTGCCCGCGCGGCCTGAGCCACATCGTCAAGAGAGACAGGCCCGTCGGCAGCGATGCCGGCGGGCCTTTTGATTCCGGTCAACGAGAAGGGTGATCGCCGCTGCTATCGTGCCGCCAGGGCACAGGGGAGCGGGCAATGCGGAAGATCGTGATCATCCAGGGGCATCCGGACAGCAGCGAGCGGCATCTCTGTCATGCCCTGGCCGACGCCTATGCCGCCGGCGCAGGGCGGGCTGGCCACGCGGTCGAGCGGATCGATCTCGCGACGATGACCATTCCGTTCCTGCACTCGCAGCAGGAGCAGGAGGAGGGCGTCGTCGGCCCGGCGATCGCGCAGGCGCAGACGGCGATCGCGGCAGCCGATCATCTCGTCTTCGTCTATCCGCTTTGGCTGGGCGAGATGCCGGCGCTCATGAAGGCCTTCCTGGAGCAGGTGGCGCGTCCGGGCTTTGCCTACGACATCGACGGGCCGCCGTTGCGCAACGGGCTGCTGGCCGGTAAGTCGGCCCGCGTGATCATCACCATGGGCATGCCCGCCTGGTTCTATCGCTTTTACTACGGCAGCCACAGCCTGAAGGCGTTCAAGATCGGCATCCTGCGCTTCGTCGGCATCAAGCCGGTGAGGGCGACCCTGATCGGCGGCGTCGGCGGCGCCAGGTTCCGAGGCGAGCCTTGGCTGGAGCGGATGAAAAGGCTCGGTGCGGCCGGCACCTGAGCCGGGGCTGACAGGCCGGTCGACCGGCCCGTGCCACGAACATACCTTGATGTCGTCACCTTTGCGAAAGCCTTCATTTACCTCGTTCGCATACCCTTGCCGAATGTGCCATTTCGGCACCGAGAGCGGCAACTGGTATGGCGTATGCTTCCCTTTCGCGGCAGGCCCTGGCCTCGCTGATGATCACGACGATGCTGGTGAGCTGCACCGCCGAAGGGCTGGTGCCGCAAGCCGGCATCGACGGTGAGACGCGGGTCAGCGCCATCGGCCCGATGTCGCAGCCGATCGCCTCGCAGCAGAGCTACCTGGCACCGGCGGCCCCCGTGTCGCAGGCCGGCGCTGCCGACTACAGCCAGCCTTACCCCGGGATGAATGCGCCGATGCAGCCGGCTCCGGTGCAGTCGGGCGCGCTGCCGATGATCGACAGCGACGAGGCGCTCGCGCAGCCCGCATCCGGCGGCAATTTCCTGCGCGTCCCCGACGAGGGCGTCAACATGGACGCGCAGTTCGGTTTCGCCGATGCCTCCGCCGGCAGCGAAGTGGTCGGGCTGGCGCAGGAGCAGGACCTGATGATCGCCGAGGGTGCGACCAGCCAGCCGGTGGTCGACGGCATCGGCACCGACAGCCCCATGGCGCTTGGCTCTTCCACGGCCGCCGCGCCCGCCCAGGACGACCAGATGATCATGATCCCGCCGAAGCGTCAGGGCGAGGGCGTGCAGCCCGCCGGCGTCGGCAATCCGACGATGGTCTGGGGCGACCAGACGCCGGTGGTGGCGCCGACGCGCCTGCCGCCGGAGGAGCCGCAGCAGGTGGCCATGCTGGCACCAAGCAATCCCATGACCGAGCGTGCGCCGATTCAGCCGCGCGCGGTGATGCCGCAGTCGGAGGTCAGCTGCCGCGCCGAACTGCGCCGTCTCGGCGTCGAGTTCCGCGACATCCAGCGGATCGCCGACGGCCCGAGCTGCGGCATCGACTATCCGGTGCTGCTCAGCGGCTTTTCCGGCAACATCGACCTGAAGCCGGCAACCAAGCTCAACTGCCAGACGACGCTGGCGCTGGCGAAATGGGTCAAGTTCGAACTCGCGCCATCCTCGCGCTACCGCTACCTCTCCGGCGTCAAGACGATCGAATCCATGGGCGGCTATTCCTGCCGGCGCATGAACAACAGCCGCCAGAAGCGCAACCCGATGTCGGAGCATGCCCGCGGCAATGCCATCGACCTGGGCAAGTTCGTGCTGAAGAACGGCAAGCGCATCGATGTGCGCAAGAAGAGCATCTTCGCCTTCCGCGAGCGCGGCCTGCTCAACACGGTGCGCGACGACAGCTGCAAGTACTTCCACACGGTGCTCGGCCCCGGCAGCAACAAGGAGCACTGGAACCACTTCCACTTCGACCTGCGCTCGCGCAAGTCCGGCTCCCGGTTCTGCGACTAGCGCGACGGCTGCAGGCCGTCGTACCGGGATGCGGCAGGGCCGACTTGTCTGACAAGTGACTTGGTGCCACAAGTCGTGCTTCCGCAGTCCATGCGCGGCCGTTCGGCCGCTTCGAGCGAGCCGCCATGCCCCCGATTTCCGAAATCCTTCCCTTCGTCCTCGCACTTGCTGCCGCGGGTGTCGTCGCCGGCCTGCTGGCCGGCATGTTCGGCATCGGCGGCGGGGCGATCCTCGTGCCGATCTTCTTCCACGTCTTCGGCCTGCTCGGCGTGCCGGAGGAGGTGCGCATGCATCTGGCGCTCGGCACCTCGCTGGCGATCATCGTGCCGACCTCGATCCGCTCCTTCATGGCGCACCGGCAGCGCGGCGCCGTCGACATGCAGCTGCTGAAGGGCTGGGCGATCGCCGTACCGCTCGGCACGCTGCTCGCGGCGGCCGTCGCGGCCAAGGCCTCGAGCACGGAACTGCGGCTGATCTTTGCGGTGATCGCGCTGGTGCTTGCCTTCCGGATGATCTTCAACCGCGCCAGCTGGCAGCTCGGAAAGGACCTGCCGCGCAATCCGTTCAAGTTCCTCGTCGGCGTTGCGATCGGCATCCTGTCGGGCCTGATGGGAATCGGCGGCGGCGTGCTCAACAACACCTTCATGACCCTCTACGGGCGGCCGATCCACCAGGCGGTGGCGACCTCGTCCGGCGTCGGCGTGCTGATCTCGCTGCCCGGGCTGTTCGGCTATCTCTGGGCCGGCTGGGGCGAGGTGGGCCTGCCACCCTTTTCCACCGGCTACATCAACTGGCTGGCGGTCGCGCTGCTGATCCCGATCACGCTGCTGATGGCGCCCTATGGCGCGCGGCTGGCGCATGCCATGAGCAAGCGGCAGTTGGAGATGGGTTTCGGGATCTTCCTGATCGTCGTCTCGGCGCAGTTCTTCCTCAGCGTCTACAGCTGACCGGCAGAGGCATTGGCGAACCCGAGGGCGAAACAACCCGGGACGAAACACAGTGTTTTGATTACGGGGATGGTTTCGCCGCCCGCCGCGCCTATATTGGCGACCTCACCCCCTAAGTCCTTGAAGGTCCCCCCTTGGCGCCCATCGTTTCCATTCGCAATCTCACCAAAGTCTACGGCAACGGCTTCCAGGCGCTCAAAGGCGTCCACCTCGAGATCGAGGAGGGCGAGATCCTCGCGTTGCTCGGCCCGAACGGCGCCGGCAAGACGACGCTGATCTCGATCGTCTGCGGCCTCGTCAATCCGAGCGGTGGCCAGGTGCTGGTCGGCGGCAATGACGTGGTCAAGGATTTCCGCAAGACGCGGGCCATGATCGGCCTCGTGCCGCAGGAGCTGACGACCGACCAGTTCGAAACGGTCTGGAACACGGTCACCTTCTCGCGCGGCGTGCACGGCAAGAAGGCCGACCCGGCCCGCATCGAGGCGGTTCTGAAGGATCTGTCGCTGTGGGAGAAGCGCAACAACACGCTGCGCGAACTCTCCGGCGGCATGAAACGGCGGGTGCTGATCGCCAAGGCTCTGGCGCACGACCCGCGCATCCTCTTCCTCGACGAGCCGACGGCCGGCGTCGACGTGACGCTCAGGCGTGAGATGTGGCAGGTGGTCGAGAAGCTGCGCCAGGACGGCGTGACGATCATCCTCACCACCCACTATATCGAGGAGGCCGAGGAGATCGCCGACCGCGTCGGCGTCATCAGCGGCGGTGAGCTGCTGCTCGTCGAGGCGAAGGCGGCGCTGATGAAGAAGCTCGGCCGCAAGGAACTGCGCCTCGAACTCACCGAACCCATGACCGCCCTGCCGGAGGCGCTGGGCGCCTACAACGTCTCGCTTGCCGAGAACGGCGGGGCGCTGATCTACGAATACCAGGGCGAGGGGGAGCAGGGGCGCATTGCCATGCTGCTCGGCGCGCTCACCGCACAGGGCATCGAATTCCGTGATCTGTCGACGCGGCAGAGCTCGCTCGAGGACATCTTCGTCGAACTGGTGGAGAAAAAGGCATGAACTTCGAAGCCGTAAAAGCAATCTACCTTTTCGAAATGGCGCGCATGCGCCGCACGCTCCTGCAGAGCGTCGTTTCGCCGGTGCTCACCACCTCGCTGTACTTCATCGTTTTCGGCACCGCGATCGGGTCGCGGATCGAGCAGATCGACGGAATTTCCTACGGCGCCTTCATCACGCCGGGACTGATCATGCTGACGCTGCTGACGCAGTGCATCGCCAACGGCTCGATCGGGATCTATTTCCCGAAGTTCACCGGGACGATCTACGAGATTCTCTCGGCGCCGGTCGCGATGACGGAAATCCTGCTCGGCTACGTCGGCGCGGCGGCGAGCAAGGGGCTGATCATCGGCCTGATCATCCTGGGCACCGCGTCCTTCTTCGTCGACATATCGATTGCCCATCCGGTGATGATGGTGGTCTTCCTGGTGCTGACGGCCATCACCTTCAGTCTGGCCGGCTTCATCATCGGAATCTGGGCGAAGAACTTCGAGCAGCTCAACATCATGCCGATGCTGGTGGTGCCGCCGCTCACCTTCCTCGGCGGCAGCTTCTACTCGATCGACATGCTGCCGCCCTTCTGGCAGACGGTCAGCCACTTCAACCCGGTGCTCTACCTGGTGAGCGGCTTCCGCTGGAGCTTCTACGAGATCGCCGATGTGAACCCGGTGATCAGCCTCGCCATGATCGGGCTTTTCCTGGTGATCTGCCTGTCGCTGGTTGCCTGGATCTTCCGCACCGGCTACCGGCTGCGCAACTAGCCCAGAAGTCGCCCGGTGGATTTGTCGGCTAACGTACAGTCGGCCTCTTTCCCGTTACATGCTGCTAAATTATAGTTTCGTTAAACATTCCGGTTGCCGGTTCGCCGCGACGATGGATGAAGGAAAAGCACGTGCAGCCAAACTTCCAGGCGTTCCGGACCTCGATCTTCACGCCCCAGGACGTGAGCGCCATGCGCGACGCATTTCTGCTGGTGGTCACGGAGCGCGCACCGCAGGAAGTCTCCTCGGACGACGCGCCTTTGGGGCGGGCCATCATCCGTCTGTACCGCATGGGGTTGGTCGACCCTATGAAGCTTGCTGCCGCGGCGGCTCTGCTGAGCACGTCCAAGACCTTTTCCAACCCGGATCTGTTCCAGCTATCGTGATTGAGGGAGCAGTGGCATGACGGTCGAGACCAGACGGCGGATTGTGGAGCGGGTGCTTGCACGGCTGGAATCGCATGGCGCCGAATTCGAGACGGAACCGCAGTTCCTGTCCCATGTGGAAGACTGGATCGAGGGCAGGATCGACATGCCGGAGCTGAGGGCGCGGTATGTCGATTTCCTCCATTCCCGCCGCAACGGCGACGGCCGCGGAGCATCGCAATCCCTAGTCGCTGAGCCGCAGTTCGTCGGTCTGGATCTGCAGGGAGCTGAGCGTCGAGAGGAAGCTCATGCCGAGCAGGCTCTGGTCGAGCCTTCCCTCCTCGGTGACCATGGCCCGGATGTCGCGGCGGACGATCGGACCGATTGAGATGTCCGACAGGCGCACCGGCGCGGCACTGGCGCGGCCGTTCGCCGTCTGCACGACCACCGTATAGGACAGCTGCCGCGGGTTGAGCCCGATGCGCTCCGCGTCGGCGTAGGAGAGAACGACGGCGCTGGCGCCGGTATCGACGAGCATGTCGACCGACTGGCCGTTGACGTCCACCGGCGCCTGGAAATGCCCGCTCATTCCTCGATGGATGATGACTTCGCGGGCGCCGCCGCTGGTGCTGATCTCGACGGCGCTGCCGGGCATCAGCCCGGCCGACAGACGCGCGCCCACCTGCTGCAGGTCGAAGCGATAGAGATAGGCCGCCACGAGCGCCATGATGATCACCAGCCAGATGGCGATGTAGCGCAGGATCTGGGAGAGGTTTCCGCGCTGGCCGGCGAGGATGCCGACCGAGAGCAGGCCGGCGATCGGCAGCAGGTAGAGCAACTGGCCGAAATCCTCGTTGGCCATGCCGAAGGTCTGGCCGCTGTCGTGGTTGAAGACCAGCAGCACGAGCCCGGCGCCGAGGACCAGCAGGACGAAGGTGAGGCCGTTCATTGCAAAGCCCGTTCTCGCGCCAGCCGCTGGCGCTTCGTTTCGCGCCGCGGCTTGTGCTCGATCGTTTCAAGGCGCGCGGGCAGGGTGTCCATCAGGGACTGGCGTTCCGCGTCGCTGAAGGCCATCCAGCCGGCAATCTCATCGCGCGTGCGTCCGCAGCCGAAGCAGAAACCGGTCGTGTCGTCGATGGCGCAGAGAAGGACGCAGGGCGAAAGCATAGGGGTCATATCGGCGGTTCAGGCGGCGAGCGCAAGGGCGATGAGAAACACGATTTCGCCAGCCTGCTGGGCCGCTCCGATGGTGTCGCCGGTATGGCCGCCGATCCTGCCGCGGGCGTAGCGGGTGAAGCCGTAGACGGCAAGTGCGGCGAGCGCCAGGGCGGAGAGAATGGGAAGGAGACCGATGGCGGGAAGCAGCAGGATCAGGCAGACGAGTGCCGCGCTGGCGAGCGCGACATTGCGGGCCTCGGTTTGCGGGCTGCCGGCGCCGGCCGCCACGCCCCCCGGACGCGCCGGCGGCAGGGCATGCCAGTGGAAGACCATCAGGGCGCGACTGAGCGTCGCGGCCGAGAGAACCGCCAGGGCCGGCAGGGCAAGCGAACCATGGGCGAGGGCGGCGAGCGCCGTCGCCCGCAGGCCGAAGGACAGGATGAGGGCGATCACGCCGTAGCTGCCGATGCGGCTGTCCTTCATGATCGACAGGACGTTCTCCGTGTCGCGTCCACCGCCAAAGCCGTCGGCGGTGTCCGCCAGGCCGTCCTCGTGAAGCGCGCCGGAGAGCAGCGTCATCACCGAAAGCGCAATCAATGCGGCAAGGAGAGGCTCCGCCTCCCATTCGAGAAGCAGCCAGAGCAGCAGCCCCGCGGGCAGGGCCAGCACCAGACCGGCGAGCGGAAAGGCACGCACGGCACGGCTGACGGTGCCGTCGTGGCCCTCGAAAAACCGGGACGGGATCGGCAGGCGGCTCAAGAAACCGAGCGAGCGGGCCAGGTCGCCCACGAAGTCCATCACGTTTGGCAGTTGTCCCTCCCGGAATGCGCGACTAAGAGAGCATCAGCAAATCTTGATTTGCCGGTAAACACAAGCGCCGGCAGCAGACGAGAGAGAAGATGTCCATGAGCGTGAGCGGCCTGCCCTTTGACGATTTCCGAGCCCTGCTGCAGAATCTGCCGGGCCCCGACCCGCGGTCGCTGGTGGCGGCGCGCGAGCGCGACGCGCAGCTGACCAAGCCGCCGGGCTCGCTCGGGCGGCTGGAGGAAATCGCCATGTGGCTGGCGGCCTGGACCGGGCGTCCCCCGGCGGTGACACGGCCGCTGGTGGCGATCTTTGCCGGCAACCACGGCGTGACGAAGCATGGCATCACGCCGTTCCCGTCCTCCGTGACCCAGCAGATGGTGGAGAATTTTGCGGCCGGTGGTGCGGCGATCAACCAGATCTGCGTCACCCATGACCTCGGCCTGAAGATCTTCGACCTGGCGCTCGACTATCCGACGGGCGACATCACCTGCGAACCGGCGCTCTCGGAGCGCGACTGCGCCGCGACCATGGCGTTCGGCATGGAGGCAATTGCCGGCGGCACGGATCTTCTCTGCATCGGCGAAATGGGCATCGGCAACACGACGATTGCTGCCGCCATCAACCTGGCGCTCTATGGCGGCGAGGCGGAGGACTGGGTCGGCCCGGGCACCGGTTCGCACGGCGAGCTGCTGGAGCGGAAGATTGCCGCGGTGAAGACGGCGGTGGAATTCCACAAGGACCACCTGAAGGATCCGTTCGAGGTGCTGCGCCGGCTCGGCGGCCGCGAGATCGCGGCGATCGCCGGCGCGATTCTGGCGGCGCGCGTGGAGAAGATCCCGGTGCTGCTCGATGGCTACGTGGTGACGGCCGCCGCATCCATTCTGAAGGCCGCCAATCCCGCCGCGCTCGATCACTGCCTGCTCGGCCATGTCTCGGGCGAGCCCGGCCACCTGAAGGCGATCGAGATGCTCGGCAAGACGCCGCTCCTGGCGCTCGGCATGCGGCTGGGCGAGGGGACTGGCGCGGCCCTTGCTGCCGGCATCGTCAAGGCCGCCGCCGCCTGCCATTCGGGCATGGCGACCTTCGAGCAGGCGGGTGTCAGCGCAGG
This sequence comes from Pseudorhizobium marinum, assembly GCF_000705355.1. Taxonomy (NCBI): domain Bacteria; kingdom Pseudomonadati; phylum Pseudomonadota; class Alphaproteobacteria; order Hyphomicrobiales; family Rhizobiaceae; genus Pseudorhizobium; species Pseudorhizobium marinum. Next base: position 342,900 of record NZ_JMQK01000005.1, on the reverse strand, counting down.
GACGTGAGCGTGGAACGAGCGCCCCGGGACCGGGAGAGTGACATCAGGAAGGCGAGCGGCCCGCGACGGCTGCTGGCCGCAACGCGCTATTCGATGCAGGGCCTGCGCCGCTGCTGGCAGGAGGAGGCCTTCCGCACGGAGGTGGTGGCCTTCCTGCTGGGGCTCGTGCTGTTTGCCGTGATCGGCGCCGAGCCCGCGGATTATCTCGTCTTCGTCGTGCTGATGCTGGTGCTGTTTGCCGTGGAGGCGCTCAACACGGCGATCGAGGAACTGGTCGACCGGATCTCCCCGGAGATCTCCACCGTCGGCCGGCACGCCAAGGACCTCGGCTCGTTTGCGGTCTTCTGCCTGTTGTGCGCCAACGGGCTGTTTGTGCTGTGGTGTGTGTGGAAGGCCCTGCTCGCCTCAGGTCCGTCTGCGTTCTAAAACGAGCGGGTTGACTTTTTGACCCCTTATGGTTGTATTGCTTAATGAGCGCAACCGGAGGGGTCGGCATGTTGCAGTCATTGGCGGGGCTGAGGGCGGTCAGTCCGGAATCGCGCGAGCGAGATCAGCGTGCGGCCTTTCTGGGGCTTGTGGGACTGATCGGCGCGGCAACGACGGCCATCTGCTTGGTCCTCTCCCAATTCGGCGGCGTCGCCAGTGCTATCGGTTTGGGCGGGCTCATTCTCTTTGCGTCCGCAGCGGCCGGCGCCGCGTTGGGCTTCCTGTTTTCGGTCCCGCGCGTGTTGTCGACCGGCGAAGATCCCACCGTCACAGCCGGTGGCAAGCGGGGCAGCGCAAACAACCGGTTGATGAGCACCAATACGAATATGGAGCGGATTTCGGAATGGCTGACCACGATGATCGTCGGGGTGGGGCTGAGCCAGATCACCTCAGTCGGCGGCTATATCCAGTCGTTCACGGGCTTTCTCCAAGTGCGCAGCGGCGCCACGCTCGCGGCAGCCGGCCCCTTCATCCTGGTGGTGGGACTGGTGTCCGGTTTCGTGTTTCTCTACCTCTACACGCGGTTGTATCTGTCCTCGCTGTTCCTGCATGTCGAACAGCTGATGAGCCGGGTTGGACTTCAGGACCTGCCGAAGGCGATCGACCAGATCCGCGTGATCGCGAAGGAGCTTGCCGAGCGCGACAACGCGTCGATGATGAAATACATCGCCAACGTCGACCAGCCTTCTTTCGATCACACCATGTATGTCCTGAACGCGCTCCTCTATGAGGATCGAGGCTACGAGAAGGTCCTGGAGATCGGTGACGAACTGGAGGATACGGCGGCCACCGAGATGGCCCGCTACTGGCTGATCATGGCAGCGGCCAATGGCCAGCGGCACCATAATCTGGCAAGCCTGGGGGCGAGCGACGAAGAACGGGCGGAGGCGCGCAAGGCGGCGCTGCGGGCAAGTCGCAAGGCCGTACTGCTGGACAATACCTACAAGCGGCGCTTGAAGGAGCTTTCAAACCCGAAGGCCGGCGACAATGACCTGCAGGACTTCGTCAAGGACCCGGAGTTCATGAAGATCGTCGGCCAATAGCCCGGCGACGGTTCAGGCAAACGTCTTGCGACGCCGCTGCACCGGCGCGGCGTCGTCGAAGGCCGGCAGGCTCTGGAGGACGCGGGTGGCGGGCAGGATGGCGATCGCCTCTGTGCCCTCGCGCAGCTTGGAGCGCAGGATGAACTGGCCGTCGTGCTTGGCAAGGATCGCCTGGACGATCGGCAGGCCGAGGCCGGTGCCCTGTTCGGCGCTCTTGATGGCGATCGAGCCCTGGCCGAAGGCCGACAGCACGATCGGGATTTCCTCCTCCGGAATGCCCGGGCCATTGTCCTTGATGGCCACATATTGCCCGCCGCCGGCCGTCCAGCCGACCTTGACGGTGACCTCGCCGCCCTGCGGCGTGAACTTCACGGCATTCGACAGCAGATTGAGCACCACCTGGCGGATCGCCTTCTCGTCGGCCCATATCTGCGGCAGGGTGGGCTCGAACTGCTGGTGGAAGCTGATGCTCTTGCCGGCGGCGCGCAGCTGCACCATGCCGATGCAGTCCTCGGCGATCTCCAGCAGCGACAGGGCATCCTCGTTCAACTCGTAGCGGCCGGCCTCGATGCGCGACAGGTCGAGGATCTCGTTGATCAGGTCGAGCAGGTGCTGGCCGGAGCGATGGATGTCGCCGGCATATTCGCGGTAGGTGGGGTTGGACAGCGGACCGAGCACCTCCGAGTGCATCACCTCCGAAAAGCCGAGGATGGCGTTGAGCGGCGTGCGCAGCTCGTGCGACATCGAGGCGAGGAAGCGGGATTTCGCAAGGTTTGCCTCCTCGGCGCGCCGGCGGGCCTCGTCGGACATGGATTTCGCCACTTCGAGCTCGGCGATCAGCTCGTCCTTCTCCGACTGGTAGGACATCAGGGTGAGGTTCGACCGGTACTGGCGATCGGCGATATAGTGGAAGAAGACCACCGCGATCGAGCACATCGCCGTCATGCCGATGTCGAGCATGTGGCGCGACAGGACCGCCGAGACGAGCAGCGTCAGGATCAGCGGCACGAAGCCGAACAGCACGCCCTGGCGCAGCATGACGCCGTTCATGGCGCTGATGGAGATGGCGACCAGCAGCACCGCGCCTTTGTAGAAGTAGAAGCTGTCGCCGGAACAGGTCTCGCAGCCCTGCAGCGAGAACAAGGCCCAGCTGCAGCCGACCAGGATCTGGCCGCAGAGCAGGCGCATGCGCCAGGACGCGGTGTTGAGCGTGGTGATCTCGATGCGGCTGGCGCGGCGCGCCGCCAGCACGTTGATGGCATGGGTGCTCAGCGCGAGCAGGGCCCAGGCGATCAGGTTGGAGGCAGGGTTGATGTAGAGGCCGATCGCCGTGACGACGGCAACGAAGATCGGCGTCACCAGCGCGCTCTGGAGCATGGCGTTGACATGCAGCGCCAGCGCGTCGCGATCGAAGAACTTCGTGCTGTTGCCGGTGGTCTGGAGACGCTCACGGGTCGCGCGAACCGTCTTCGAGACCGCTCTGTTGCGGTTGCTCCGTGACAGGTCGACGATGTTCTTATCGGTCGAGGTGCTGACGCCGTTACTCATAACCACTGGATCGATATCCCCAATGGTTGTGAGACTAGGCGGGAAATCTTAAGAAGATGCTGCCAGGCAAGGATTTGTTTGCCATTTCCCTGAAGCTTCTGTTCTTGATTAAGGCGGGATCGTGACATCACTCATCCGGAAACTGCGCGGTTCGGGCCTGCTGCTGGCCCTGGTCTTCCTCGGCGCGCTGCTCGCCGCCAAGCTCGACGATGTCGCCTCCCTGCGTCTGAACGGCCCCTTTGTCGCCATCGACGGCGACACGCTGGCGGCGGGCGCCGAGCGGCTGCGGCTCTTGGGGCTCGACGCACCGGAGGCAAGCCAGGTCTGCCAGGATGCGGCCGGCGACGACTGGTCCTGCGGCGAAGAGGCGCGGGCGGCCCTCGAAGGCCTTAGTTCTGCCGCCTCGGTGGTGTGCAGCGGATCGGACCGGGACCGCTACGAGAGGCTGCTGGTGACCTGCCGCGACGGCGCGCTCGACATCAATGCCGAACTGGTGCGCCTCGGCCTGGCCGTCGCCTCCGGCGATTATTCGTCGCAGGAGCGGGAGGCGCGCACGGCCGGGCATGGGCTTTGGGCCGGCACCTTCGAGAGACCGAGAGACTGGCGGATACGGCACGGGATGATGGACGACCCGGCCGCTGCGGAAGGGTTGATGGCTTGGCTGAAAGGACTGTTTGGCGGGTGACCGAGATAGAGGCCGCAGCGAGATCGGATGACGGGCTCGACGCCCTGCGCGCGGCGATCTCCGACTGTCGGCTTTGCGTCGACGGCCCCGCGCGCGGGCCGCAGGATCGCCTGCCGCATCTGCCGCGGCCCGTCGCCATCCTGTCGCGCAAGGCAAGAATCCTGATTGCCGGGCAGGCGCCGGGGCTTCGGGTCCACGAGAGCGGACTTCCCTTCGATGATGCCTCCGGAGACCGGCTGCGCGGCTGGCTCGGCGTGACGCGCGAGGCCTTCTACGACCGCGACCGCTTTGCGATCGTGCCGATGGGCTTCTGCTTTCCGGGCTATGATGCCAAGGGCAGCGACCTGCCGCCGCGCCGCGAATGCGCGCCGCTCTGGCGCCGGCCGGTGATCGACGCCATGCCGCAGGTTGAACTGGTGCTGGCGATCGGCCAGTATGCGCAGGCTTGGCACCTCGGCGCCCGACGGCGCAGACGCATGACGGAGACCGTTGCGAACTGGCGGGAGTATGCCTTCGCCAACGAGGGGCCGCGGATTTTGCCGCTGCCGCATCCGAGCTGGCGCAACAGCGGCTGGCTGAAGCGCCACCCCTGGTTCGAGCAGGAGGTTCTTCCATTCCTCAAACAGCATGTGGATAGACTGTCGCGTTAAAACAAAATGCGCCTATCTGTGCTAAACAGGGCTATGCAGGAGAAAATCATTTCGAAAGACCGTGTGATGGATCGTCTCGACCGCAAAATCCTCCGTATCCTCCAGGAAGACTCGACGCTTGCCGTGGCCGACCTCGCCAAGAAGGTGGGACTGTCGACCACGCCGTGCTGGCGCCGTATCCAGCGCATGGAGGAGGACGGCGTCATCCGCCGCCGGGTGGCGCTGCTCGATCCGGTCAAGGTCAACACCAAGGTCACCGTGTTCGTCTCGATCCGCACCGCCAGCCATTCGGTCGAATGGCTGAAGCGCTTCTCGGAAGTGGTGGTGGATTTCCCGGAGGTCGTCGAATTCTACCGGATGAGCGGCGACGTCGACTACCTGCTGCGCGTCGTGGTGCCGGATATCGCCGCCTATGACGCCTTCTACAAGCGGCTGATCGCCAAGATCGAGATCCGCGACGTCTCCTCCGTCTTCGCCATGGAGCAGATCAAATACACCACCGAACTGCCGCTCGACTACATGACGCTCGACAACCAGAAGGCCGGCGAGGACTGAGTGCGGGTGGATGGGCGGCCCAGAAGATGATATGATTGCCTATCTGTTCGAGCCGGAATTCGGAGAAGATCATGTCGATTTTAGACACCTTGAACGACCGGAAATCTGCCATTGCCAAGGCCGCCGCGGCTGCAATCGTGGAGGCGAAGTCGGCGGGTGTCTCCGTCTATTACGATGATCCTTCGATAGGGGAGGGGATTGTCGAAGAGCGGCCGGATGGCACGAAGAAATTGATCACGAACAGGTCCGAACGCGCGGCGTAGGCAGCACCGGATGGACAAGCCGCAATGTGTCGTCTTGGCGGGTCCCAATGGTGGCGGAAAATCGACGCTCTATACGGCGCTTCCGCCGACGGGGCCGTTCATCAATGCCGATCTGATTGCCAGGAGGATTGATCGCGACAATCCCGAAAATGCCTCGCTGCGCGCAGGTCGTGCGGCTATTGTTGCCATCGATCGCCAGATCGCGGAGCGTTCCGACTTCACATTCGAGACCACGTTGAGCAGCAGTCAGTCGCTGTCGGTCCTTCGGAAAGCCGGTGCGGCGGGTTTTGATGTCTCATTGCTGTTTGTAGCACTTAGCAGCGCCGATCTGCATGTCATGCGTGTGCGGCAGCGCGTTTCGCAGGGCGGCCACCGCATCGCAGACCATGTGATCCGCCGGCGATATGCGCGGTCCATCGATAACCTGTCCCGCGCCATTCCACTTGCCGCCGTCACGGTATTTTTTGACAACAGTCGATCCCTTGGCCTGCAGCAGAAGCTGGTGATCGAGGGCGTGGACATTGTCTTCAATGCGCTTGACCGGACATCGGCGTTTCATCGCCAGATTGCGGTGAGTGTCGCAGCCGGGTTGCAGATGGCCACGGACATGGTGATGTCCGCCGGCCGGCACTGACCTCAGCCCTTCAGCCGTGCCAAAAGCTTGTCGCTCGTCAGTTCGCGCACCGCGTCCTTGCCGATCCAGCGGGCCGTCCTGTCGGACGAGGCGGCGAGGTTTTCGGCGAGCGCCAGGGCCGGGGCATGGCAGAAGCGGTTGCGCTTGCCGATATTGCGCAGCGCCCAGTTCACGGCCTTCCTGACGAAGTTTCGCGGGTCGCCGGCGTGCGTTTCGATCAGCGGCAGGTAGGCGATGAAGGTCTCGTCCGGTTCCTGCTTGTTGTGCACGGTTGCTCCAGCGATCATGGCGAACGCAGTGCGGCGAACAAATTCCCGATCGTCCGCGGCAAACTCCGCCACCAGATCCTGCCAGAAAGGCGTTTGGGTAAAGAGGTCGGCGGCGGTATCGACGACCTCCCACGAGTTGAACTCGCCGGACCAGGTGCGGACCTGTTGCTTCGTCAGTTGCCGAGGGTCGGCGGTGAGGATCGCCGCCATGCGCGCGTCCCGCAGTCCCGTCGACCAGAGATCGAGCGCGCGCTCGTGGCTGCGTCCGACCTGTCGGGCGATCGCCTGCATCTGCGGCGTCGTGATGCCGAGCGCCGTGGACGTGTCGATGCCGAAGCGTGCCATTCCGGCAATATTGCCTTCGTTGCGCAGCGTGTTCAGATGCGCAACGATGTCGTCTGCAGAGGCTGCAGGCGTGAGGGTCATTTCTGCAGGCGCGCCAGCAGCGAGGACGTGTCCCAGCGGTTGCCGCCCATCGACTGGACGTCGCCGTAGAACTGGTCGACGAGGGCGGTGACCGGCAGCTTGGCTCCGTTGCGGCGGGCCTCGGCGAGGACGATGCCGAGATCCTTGCGCATCCAGTCGACCGCGAAGCCGAAGTCGTATTTCTCCTGGTTCATGGTCTTGTGGCGGTTTTCCATCTGCCAGGAGCCGGCCGCCCCCTTGGAGATGACTTCGACCACCTTCTCGATGTCGAGGCCGGCCTGCTTGCCGAAATGGATGCCCTCGGCCAGTCCCTGGACGAGGCCGGCGATGCAGATCTGGTTGATCATCTTCGTCAGCTGTCCGGCGCCGACGGGGCCCATAAGGCCGACCATGCGGGCATAGGCGTCGATGACCGGCTTTGCCCGGTCGAACACCTGCTGGTCGCCGCCGCACATGACGGTGAGAACACCGTTTTCCGCGCCCGCCTGTCCGCCGGAGACGGGCGCATCGATGAAGTCGACGCCCTTCGCGCGGGCCGCCTCGTAGAGTTCGCGGGCGACTTCGGCGCTGGCGGTGGTGTTGTCGATCAGGACGGCGCCCGCCTTCATGCCGGCAAGCGCGCCGGTCTCGCCGATCGTGACGGAGCGCAGGTCGTCGTCATTGCCGACGCAGGTGAAGACGAAATCGGCGTCCCTTGCCGCTTCGGCGGGGGTGGGGGCGGACGTGCCGCCGTACGTCTTCACCCATTCCTCGGCCTTGGCCGCAGTGCGGTTGTAGACGGTCACGTCGTGGCCGCCCTTTTTCCGCAGATGCCCGGCCATCGGAAACCCCATCACGCCCAGACCGATGAATGCCACTTTCGCCATGTTCTTTCCTCCTCGATTGATAAGACAGACCTACCGGAAAGGCCGCAGGGCCTCAATGGCCGAAGCCTAGAACGGCTTGACGACGGCCAGCAGCACGACGACGACGACCGAGACGAGTACGATCGGCATTGCGACGCGCACGAAGGCTGGCGGGTCGAGGTGCGGGTCGGCTTCCATGCGGCGCAGCCATGCGCTCTGCATGCCGTGCAGCGCCGACAGCATGACGACGATCAGAAGCTTCAGGTGCAGCCAGCCGCCGGAGAAGCCGACATAGCCGAACGCAAGGATCAGGCCGAAGATCCAGGCGCCGGCAAGGCCCGCTGTGGTGACGCGGCGGTCATAGGGACGAAGCGCGGTGATGACGCCGGTGCGGATCGTCGGAGGCACCATGGCGATGACGAAGGCATTGATCAGCATGCCGCCGACCCAGACGATGTCGGATATGATGTGCAGGGACTTCAGGACGTTATAAAGCATTGTCAGCTCCAGATGAGGGCTTCGGAGAAGCCGAGTTCGGCGAAATCAGCGCGGCGCAGCGCCTGTTCGGAGGGATCGGCGGGAAAGAATTCGTCCAGCTGCGGCGGCGCCACCGAGGTGCCGGCGAGCATGGCATGCACCTGGCCCCGGTGATGGATCTGATGCTGGAAGAGATGCAGCAGGATGCGATCCGCGCTCTCGACCTGGACATGGGTGTCGCGCGGGATCTCGACCCGGGCTTCCAGCATCTCGCGGTCGAGCAGTCGACAGTGATCGATGAGGCGCCGGTCGGCGGCGCGCTGCTCCCGCTCGAGATCGACGATCAGCGTGAAGGGAATCTCGGGCTCGAAGGCCTGGGCGCCGAGACAGTGTCCTTCAAGCGCGCTGATGTAGAGCCAGTCCACCGTCAGGATGTGGTTGAGCGTATGGATGATGGAGGGAAAGAAGCTCGTGCGTGGCGCTGAAAGCTCCTCGCGGTGCAGCCGCTTGCAGGCCTTCAGCAGCCGGTGGTTGGCCCAGGCATTGTTATAGGCCTGGGCAAGAAAATAGCGCTGTGGCGTCATGGGATACCTCCTGGCGGGAGACCCTAGCCTTTGAACTTCGCAATGACCAGATGCCCGGGCGTCGGATGGCCGTCCTGCATGCGCACGTTGATCTCGCCGATCTCCAGCACCTCGAAACCGGTCGCGGCAAGGCGCTCGCGCACATAGGTTTCGGAATGGGCGAAGCGCTGGTGCGGGCCGACGATATAGGCACGGCCGGCCATGGCGTCCTCGGGCAAGGTCTCAGACGAGAAGACGAAGATGCCGTCCTTCAGCATGTTCTCCGAAGCGCCGAAGAACAGCGGCTCGAGCGCGCCGAGATAGGGCAGCACGTCGGTTGCGGTGATCAGGTCGAAGGGCTCGTCGTCGTTGTCCTCGAGGAAATCCTCGACTTCCGCCACGTAGAGCGTCTCGTAGAGGTCCTTCTCGTGGGCGATCTCGATCATGTTTTCCGAGATGTCGAGACCGGTGATGTCGTCGACCATGTCGCGCAGGGTGCCGCCGGTGAGGCCGGTGCCGCAGCCGAGATCGAGCATGCGCTTGAACGGCCCGAGGCCAAGCTCCTGCAGGCGCTGGCGCACCATCACGGGGACCGCATAGCCGAGCTGCTCGACGAGAATGTCCTCGAAGCTTTCGGCATGCTGGTCGAACAGCGTCTCGACATAGGCGTCCGGTGCCCTGGGTGGCGCTTCGCCGCGGCCAAGCGAGGCAATCCGCACGGCGGCACCGCCGTGGTCTTCCGGATCGATCTCCAGAACCTCGCGGTAGGCGGCGACGGCGGCATCGATGTCGCCGGCCTTCTCGAGCCCGAGCGCGCGGTTGTAAGCCTCGGCCAGCGCTTCCTCGTCGATCTTCTTCATGGTGCATCTCCGTGTATGCCAGCCGTTTAGGCGTCTTGCCCCGGTTTGGCAACGTCGGAGGCGGAACACGAGGATGTGCCATCTCGTTTGACCTGCGCGATCAGCCGGCGATCCGGCACGTGGGAGAAGAGATCATGTCCGCAAGCCAAGCCCCGACGGCCCTGGAGGAGAACATCGAACGGCGGGCGCCGTCGCTGCCGATCACCTCGGCCGAAAAATCCAACATGATCATCCACTACTACCGCGGCGAGATCGGCCGGATGACGAGTTGGCGCGACCGCATCGACCGCACCACCAACTGGGCGATCACGGTCGTGGCGGCGCTGCTCTCGGTCTCGCTGTCGACGTCGTCGTCGCACCACGGGGTGGTGCTGTTTGCCATGCTGCTGGTCTCGCTGCTGCTGCTGATCGAGGCGCGGCGCTATCGCTTCTTCGACGTCTACCGCGCCAGGGTGCGCAAGCTGGAGCGCTACTACTTTGCGCAGGCGCTCTATCCGGAGAGCGATCTGGAGCCGAACTGGGCGGAAGCGATCGCCAAGAGCCTGCGTCATCCGAGCTTCCTCATGAGCTATCGGGAGGCTCTGTATAGGCGGGTGCGTCGCAATTATTCCTGGATGTATCTGATCCTGCTGCTGGCCTGGGGCCTGAAGATCTCGACGCCGAAACTCCTGCCCGACGGCGAGCAGGCGGACGTGGTCTTCTCCTGGCGCGAGGCGGTGGCAAATGCGGCCTTCGGTCCGCTGCCGGGATGGACTGTCCTTGCAGGGGTGGGGGTCTTCTACGGCTTCGTCTTCTTCGCCTCGCTGCACCAGGCCTCTGACGAGGGCGAGCTTGCCCACGGCGAGGTGCATGTGTGACGCTACCACGTTTCAGTGGAGGATGAATTCGCCCTTCAGTGCGCGCCATTCGCTGGCGGAGATCATCTTGTGGTGAACGTAGCGGACGGAATGCAGCGGCCCGTCCAGCTTCTCCTGCCAGAACTTCAGAAAGCCCTTCATCTGGGGGAAGTCCGGGGCGAGGTCATACTCCTGCCAGAGGTAGCTCTGCAGCAGGATGGGGTGGTCGGGCAGGCGGTAGAGGATCTGGGCGGTGGTCAGCCCGTAGCCCTTCAGCATCATTTCCATCTCAGTGTTCATGGTCGTTCCCGCTCTTCTTGTCGTGACGACGCAAGTTGCGTCATCCACAGGAGAACACCGGAGGATTAACGATTTCTTTAAGGGCTGGCCGCTAGAAGCTTTGCCCCCGCCGTTTTCAGGGCAGCGTCAGCGCTTCAGGTGGCGGGTCAGCCGGGCCTCCAAGAGCGCCCAGACCTGGCGCAGCGTCTCGACGATGGCGAGGTAGAAGATCGCCGCCCAGAGATAGGTCTGGTAGTCGAAGGTGCGCGAGAAGGCATAGCGGGTCTCGCCCATCAGGTCGTAGACGGTGACGACGGCAACGACGGCGGAGCCCTTGATCAGCAGCACGATCTCGTTGCCATAGGGGCGCAGCGCCACGATCAACGCCTGCGGCAGGACGATCTTGCGGAAGGCGACCGACTTCGAGATGCCGAGTGCCGCGGCACCCTCGTGCTGGCCGCGCGGCACGCTCTCGATGGCGCCGCGCAGGATTTCCGCCTGATAGGCGGCGGTGTTGAGGGTCAGCGACAGCAGCCCGCAATACCAGGCTTCCCGGAAGAACCACCAGAGCCCGACCGATTCCAGCTGCGGCCGGAAACCGCCGAGACCGTAGTAGATCAGGAAGAGCTGGGCGAGCAGCGGCGTGCCACGGAAGACGTAGACGTAGGAATAGGCGATGGCGCCGATCACCCGGTTCTGCGACATGCGCGCAAACGACAGCGGCAGCGACAGGATGGCGCCGAGGATGACGGCGATCCCGACGAGAGAGACCGTCGTCCAGAGACCCGAAAGGTAGCGCGGACCGTAGCGCAGGAACTTGGCGTCATCCCAGCCGGTGATCACCAGCCAGACCATGGCGACCGCGAGCGCCGCCCAGATCGCCAGGATGGCGAGCGCGGTGACGCGGGAGGCGTTCAACGGTTTGGACGGGACGGGCGGCGCGGGACGCGGTTCAATCAGCTCGCGGGAATAACTCATCGGCGCACCTCGCCGCGCCGCGCCCAGCGCTCGATGAAGCCGAGGCCAAAGGAGGAGATGATCGCCAGCACCAGATAGAGGAGACAGGCGAGGAAGTAGAAGAAGAAGGCTTCCTTGCTGACGCGCGCGGAGATGCCGGTCTGCCGCACGATGTCGGAAAGTCCGACGATCGAGACATAGGCGGTGTCCTTCAGCAGGATCATCCAGAGATTGCCGAGGCCGGGCAGGGCGATGCGGATCAGCTGCGGCAGGACGACGAGCATCATGGTCTGCCCGCGGCCGAGCCCGAGCGCGTCGCCGGCCTCGTACTGGCCCTTGGGAATGGCCCGGAAGGCGGAGAGCAGCACTTCCGAGGAATAGGAGGAGAAGACGACGGCAAGCGCGATCATGCCCGCCACGAAGGCGTTGATCTCGACGCGCTGCTCGAAGCCGGCCCAGGCAAATACCGACTGGATGAGGATCTGCAGGCCATAGTAGACGATGAACAGCGTCAGCAGTTCGGGCAGCCCGCGAAAGATCGTCGTGTAGATGCCGACGGCCACGCGCAGCAGCCTGTCCTGCGACTGCGCCGCAAGCGCGATCAGGAAGCCGAGAGCCAGGCCGATCGGCAGGGTGGCGACGGCAAGCGTGACGGTGACCTTGACGCCGAAGGCGATTTCATCGCCCCAGCCCGCATCGCCGCAGGCAACCACGGTCCCCTGTCCCAACAGCGAGAAGATGCCGACAGGTCCGCAAAGCGGATCGAGCGCCGTGGCGAGGGCGGAGAACCATCCGCTCATCAAACTGCTTTCCCCTTGCGGCTATGCCGCTTGTTATCGTTGACCTGTTGTAGAAAGAAAATTGGCGGAAGGGCAAGCCTTCCGCCAACAAAGGCGTTTGCAGTCCCGGGCCTTATTCGCCGTAGACGTCGAAGTCGAAGTACTTGTCGTTGATTTCCTTGTACTTGCCGTTCTCGCGGATGGCGAGGATGGCAGCGGAGAAGCGGTCAGCGAGTTCCGTTTCGCCCTTGCGCACGGCAATGCCGGCGCCTTCGCCGTTGATCTCGACGTCGACCGGCAGCGCGCCGAGGACCTTGCAGCAGGCGCCGGCGTCGGACTTCACCCACTCGGAGAGAACGACGATGTCGTCGATGACGGCGTCGACGCGGCCGTTTTCGATGTCGAGCTTGTACTCGTCAGCGGTCGGATAGAGCTTCAGGTCCGATTCCGCCATGTGCTTTTCGGCATAGTTGGCGTGGGTCGTGGAGCCCTGGGCGCCGAGCGCCTTGCCGGCCAGCGCTTCCGGGGTGGCTTCGGTGATGTCGCTGTCCTTCGGCACGGCGATCGCCGGCGGCGTGTTGTAGTACTTCTTGGAGAAGTCGACCTGCTCGAGGCGTTCCGGCGTGATCGACATGGAGGCGATGATGGCGTCGAACTTCTTGGACTGCAGCGCGGGGATGATGCCGTCCCAGTCGTTGGTGACGAAGTCGCAGGTGACCTTCATCTCGTCGCAAAGGGCCCGGGCGATCTCGACGTCGAAGCCGGTGAGCGTGCCGTCGGATTCCAGGCTGTTGAAGGGCGGGTAGGCGCCTTCCGTGCCGATGACGATCTTTTCCTGTGCCGATGCGGAGCCGGCGAACAGGGCAACTGCGGCAATCGATGCGGCGGCGAAAAAGTGAGTGGCGATACGCATGATGATCCTCTCTGTTGGTGGCCGGCGTGCTGTTGATCTTGTCTTCTCACGCCTGGCGGGCTCGGAGCGGGCTCCGTCCGTGGGTTTTTTAGATACCGGCGCGGTGGAAAATGCAACGGCATTTTACGTCCACTGCGCGGCCGATCCGCAGTCTGGATGAGGAGCCGGTGTCGGAGTCTCGCGGGACCTGGCCCCGCTCATGGCCATTCAGACGCGGTTCAGACGCGGGGGTCCATCTTACGGGAACAAAAGCAGGGGCCTCCCGTTGTGGCTCCGCGCTAGATGCGCCGACGTCCGGTCAACAAGGACGCGGGAAGAAGGGATGACATCCCAAGTCGAGGAGATATCGATGTCAATGAAATCCAGACTGTTCGCCAGTGTTGCAGCGCCGCTCGTGTCGCTGCCGCTGATGATGCAGCCGGCATTCGCCGTACCACCGAAGATCGCGATCCCGGCCGCAAGCGCAGGCGACGTCATTCGCGTCCAGGGCACCGTGATCCTGCCGCCGGGTGCTGTGCCGGAAGAGGAACAGGCGCCGGAAGAAGCACCAGCCGAAGAAGCGCCTGCGGAAGAGGCGCCGGCAGAAGAGGCGCCCGCCGAGGCCACCCCTGAACCCGCTCCGGAAGTGATCCAGGAAGCACCGGCGGAAGTGCAGCCCGAGGCACCGGCGCCCGAACCCGAGCCCGAGCCCGAGGCAGCCCCGGCACCCGAGCCAGAGCCAGAGGCCGCTCCCGAGGTAGCCCCCGAGCCCGCACCGGAGCCGGAAGTGACGCCAGAGGAAGCGCCCGCCGAGGCCGCTCCGGAAGCCGCGCCCGCCGAGGAGGCTCCTGCAGCCGAGACCGCCCCTGAGGCCGAGCAGGCTCCAGCGGAAGAACAGGCACCGGCTGCGGCCGCTGAGCAGCCTGCCGAAGAGACGGCACCGGCCAGCGAGGAAACCGCCCCGGCGGCTGAAACCACGGAACAGCCATCTGAGCAGCCTGCCGAGGCTCCCGCCGATGGCGAACAGGATGCGGCCGACGCTCCAGTCGTTCTGCCTGAAGGCGAAGCTCCGGCCGCCGCAACGGAGGGCGCTGCCGAGACGGCTCCGGCCGAAGGTGCGACCGACGCTCCGGCAGCGGAGACGACGACAGAGGGTGCTGCCGCAACAGGCGAAGCCGCCCCGGCCGGCGAGCCGCCGGTCGCGACGACCACCGAAGATGTTCAGCGTGCCCAGGAGATTGCGGACGATCCGTCTGCGGCCCAGGACGGCGAGACCGCGGTCCTGCCGATCGAGAATGGCGCTGCCGTCCTCGACAGCCAGAAGGAAGCCGCACCGGTTGAAACCGCGCCGGCCGGCACGACAGCCGCACCGGCTGACGGTACCGCAGCCCCGGCGCCCGCTCAGGCACCCGCACAGGCGACTGCACCCGTCGCCGCACCGACCTCCGATGCCGAGGCGCAAGCCCCGATGCAGGCACGGCAGCGGTCCGAGTTCCGTGCCGCCACCGCCGAGGAAGGCGAGCGTATCGAAGGTCGTCCGGAGTACCGCCGCACCGAAGGCTGGGGTTATCGTGACGGCGACCGCGACTGGCGTGACGGCGACCGGCGTGACGGACGCCGCGACCGGGACGGTCGCAATGATCGCGACGGCGAAGCCCGCATCATCATCTCGATCGGCGAACGGCCGGTGGTCTACCACGACGATACATCGCGCTTCTACGGTGACGATGGCGGCGTCTACTACGAGCGTCTGCCGGGTGACCGCTATCGCGAGGTCGTGGAACGTCCGGGCGGCGTGCAGGTGGTGACCATCCGCAACAGCTCCGGCTCGGTGGTCCAGCGTTCGCGCATCGTGGACGGCGAGGAATACGTCCTCTACTACGCACCGGAACTTTACGAAGATGCCGACTATGTCTGGCGCGATCCGGCTCTCGACCTGCCGCCGATGCGGCTGAGCGTGCCGCTCGACCAGTACATCATCGACACGTCCAGCGATCCGGACCGGGACTACTACGAGTTCCTGGATCAGCCGCCAGTCGAACAGGTCGAACGCGTCTATTCCCTGGATGAGGTCCGCTACTCGGCCCGTATCCGCGACAAGGCGCGCCGCATCGATCTCGACACGGTGAAATTCGCCACCGGCAGTGCCGAAATCCCGATGAACGAGGCAAGCTCGCTGCGCAAGGTCGCCGAAGCGATGAACCAGATTCTGAAGGAAAACCCGGCGGAAACCTTCCTGATCGAAGGCCATACCGACGCGGTCGGCTCTGACGAAAGCAACCTGATCCTCTCGGACGAGCGGGCGGAATCGGTTGCCGTGGTCCTCACGGATGCCTTCGGCATTCCGCCGGAGAACCTCGCGACCCAGGGCTATGGCGAGCGCTTCCTGAAGATCCGGACCCAAGGTGCGGAACAGGACAACCGCCGCGTCACCATCCGGCGCATCACGCCGCTGGTGAAGCCGGTCGCTTCCAACCAGTAAGCAATGCCACATGACGAAGAGAGGCCGCCGGAGCGATCCGGCGGCTTCTTCTATTTCGGGGGAAGCGCTGTCGCCACGGCGATGAAGTCGGCGATGGCTACGGTGTCGTCGAGGTCGAAGACCGGCAGAGTGGCGTCCGCGACCGGATGATCGGCGGCAACGGCGACGATATGCGGATCCGAAGGCGCCAGCGGCTCCCGGTTCTTCGCCTCAAGCCGGCGCGCCTCGATTTTCGGCACCGGCTCGCGCTTGTAGCCCTCGATCAGCACGAGATCGCAGGGCGCCAGCCGGGCGAGGATCTCCTCGAAAGCCGGCTCCGGTTCACCCCGCAGTTCGTGCATGATCGCAAACCGCGTCCCGGAAACGAGCGCCACCTCATGGGCACCCGCCTGACGATGGCGGTAGCTGTCGGCGCCGACCTTGTCGATGTCGAAGTCGTGGTGGGCGTGCTTGATCGTCGAAATGCGGTAACCGCGGCGGGTGAACTCCTCGACCAGCCGGACCGCCAGGCCCGTCTTGCCGGAATTCTTCCAGCCGGCGATGCCAAAGACGCGGGGGCCTGTCACGGTTCAACCTCCAGGAAGCGGCGCGCCTCATCGATATCGGCCGGCGTGTTGACGTTCATGAAGGGATCAAGCATGCCGACCGGCGTCTCCACAAGATCCCAGGGGACCGCGACGGTCGGGTGGCGTGCGAGGAAGGCCGACATCCGCCGGTTCTGCGGCTCCCGGATCCAGTCCTCCAGATCGTCGGCCAGCGCTACCGGCCAGAGGCCGAAGACGGGATGCGTGCGGCCATCGGAGGCGGCGATGGTGATGCCTTTGGGATCCAGGGCCGGTTCCTGCAGGCGCGCCACCAGATCGGATGGGAAGAACGGGACGTCGGAGGGAACCGTCAGCAGATGGGTTTCTCCCGTGGCGCGCTCGGCCAGGTCGCGCAATCCGGCCAGCACACCGGCCAACGGCCCGGGCTGTCCGGGAACCGTGTCGGGTACGAGGCGGATGTCCTGAGCCGGCGTAAGATCGGGGCTCGGGTTCAACGCGATGTCCGAGACCTGCGGCGTGAGGCGGGCAAGGATATGCGCGAGCAACGTGCCCTTGCCAAAAGGCAGCAGGAGCTTGTCGGAGCCCATCCGGCTCGACCGGCCGCCGGCAAGGATCAGGGCTGGCGGGCGAGGGGCGGTCACGGCCTGCCCCCATCGTCGACCGCGCCTTCGCGGCGGTCGATCCAGCGGACGTATTCGGTCGAGAGGAGCGCGAAGATGACCGTCACCAGCATGACCAGGAGGAGAGGCAGGGTGCCGGTCTGCGGCGTCAGCACCGAGCCTGCAAGTACCGAAAGCGCCGCACCCCCGCCCAGCGTGATGGCGCCGCCGAGGCCGGAGGCGGAGCCGGCGAGATGCGGCCTTACGCTGACCATGCCGGCATTGGCGCTCGGCAGCGTCAGGCCGTTGCCGACACCGATCAGCGACAGGGGACCGAAGAAGGCGAAGGGGTGGCCGGTATCGACGGTGAGGAAGAGGAAGGTTGCGGCGATCCCGATCAGGCTGACCACATTGCCCGACAGCATCATCGGACCGATCCCGACGCGGCGCGCGTATCGGCCGGACAGGAAGTTTCCCAGCATGTAGCCGGCAGCCATGGTGAAGAAATAAAGGCCGAGCGTCGAGGGCGACAGCTTGAAGATGACGCTGCCGACAAAGGGCGCGCCACCGAGGAAGCTGAAGAAGATGCCGGAGGAGAACATCGCGGTCAGCGTGTAGCCCCAGAAGCGGCGGGAGCGCAGAAGCTGCGGCCAGCTGCGGAACTGCGCGCCGAAGCTCGCCGATTGCGCGGTGTTGGTTTCGCCAAGATCGCGCCAGACGAGAAGCAGCACGAAAATGCCGGCGAGGAAGAGGACGAAGAAGCTGGCCTGCCAGCCGAACAGGTCGTTCAAGACGCCGCCGAGCGTCGGCGCGATCATCGGCACGACCGACATGCCCATCGTCACATAGCCGATCATCGAGGCGGCCTCGTCCATCGGCACCATGTCGCGGACGACGGCGCGCGACAGGACGATGCCGGCGATCACGCCGGTCTGCAGGATCCGCCCGATCATGAAGACGGTGACGTTGGGAGCCAGAAGGCAGATGACGGTGCCCAGAAGAAGCAGCACGACGCCGCCGAGCATCACCGGCCGGCGGCCGAAAAGATCCGACAGCGGGCCGATGGCGATCTGGATGACGGCGGTTCCGGCCAGATAGCCCGAGACGGCAAGCTGCATGACGGCGTAGCTGGTGCCGAAATGTTCGGCCATCGTCGCCAGCGACGGCAGGAAGATGTTCATCGACATCGCCGCAAGGCCGGCCACCAGGACCAGCGTGGCGATATGCGGCGGGGTGGCCCGGTCCAGAAAGCGGGTTTCATTCATGGGCGTCGCTCCTGTGCGGACACGTGCAGCATGATCATGGTGCTGCCGGCGGCACGGGGCCCGCCTCCGCGGCGATCCGGTGCCGGCGCTTGCCTTCGCGGTAGAAGCTGTAGAGGCCGGAACCGATGATGATCGCGGCACCGCCGTAGACGAAGGCGTCCGGGCGCTCGCCGAAGAAGAGGACGCTGAGCACCAGTCCCCAGATCAGGCCGGTATAACGGAAGGGCGCGACGAAGGAGATCTCTCCCGTCCGCATCGACATGATCACGGCCTGATAGCCGGCGAAGACCAGCAGGGCCGCAATCACCAGCGGCAGGAAGTTCTCCGCGTTCATCGGCTGCCAGCCGCCCATCGGCACGATCAGCAGGGCGCCGACCACCGTATTGGCCAGTGCGGTGAACAGGGTGATCGTCAGGGACGGCACGTCGGCGACGATGCGTCGGGTGACGAGATCGCGGCCCGAGGTGAAGAAGACGGCGGCGAGAACCAGCAGCGATTCTGGAGCAAAGCCACCGGTGGTGGGCCTCAGGATGATCAGCACGCCGATAAAGCCGACGATGATCGCCGTCCAGCGGCGCCAGCCGACGGGCTCTGCGAGAAAGAGTGCCGCCCCCAGCGTCACGGCAAGCGGCAGCGACTGCATGATCGACGAGATGTTGGCGAAATCGATTCGTCCCAGCGCACTGATGAAGGTCAGCGTCGCGCCGATCTCGAAGAAGGTCCTGAGCAGGATCAGAGGCTGCAGGACGACGGAAAGCGGACGCAGTGCGCCGAGGCGTCGGGCGACGAAGTAGACGAGCACGGTGGTCATTACGCCTCGGACGGTGATGATCTGCGCGACGCTGAGCGAGGCGGTCACGGA
This sequence comes from Pseudorhizobium marinum, assembly GCF_000705355.1. Taxonomy (NCBI): domain Bacteria; kingdom Pseudomonadati; phylum Pseudomonadota; class Alphaproteobacteria; order Hyphomicrobiales; family Rhizobiaceae; genus Pseudorhizobium; species Pseudorhizobium marinum. The sequence continues at coordinate 324,100 of NZ_JMQK01000005.1, read as the reverse complement.
CTTCACCAGGGCGTCGTTGCAGGTGAAGGAGGCCATGGCGAGCGACATGTAGATCGCGCCCCTGGAATTGTCGGAGGATGCCATGCGTGATTCCTTGCCGCTGCAGCAGCAGAAGTCACTAATGCATTCCGCCCGAGGCGGCCAGACCAGTTGTGGCGCAGGCGGTACTCACAGAGCGTCTTGAACGGGCTGTCTGACCAATTTGCAGGCACCTTATTCTGTTGCCGCCGGATTAACCGTTGTTAAATCGAATTCCCTGATGGTGCAGCGACTCCCGCATGATGCAGGATGATGCACGCAGCCACCTGCAGATGCTTTGGCATGGTCGGCGAGGTTTCCCAGCGGAGCACGCATGTCCTTCATCGACCGTCTTCTTCAGAGCCGCAGGATCGTCACCAAGGTCCTGCTTTTCGTCATTCCCCTCGTGCTCCTGATCGCCGGTGTCGGCCTGGCCGGCTACTATACCTCCAACATGCTGAACGGCCACATGACCGTGACGCGCGCGACGATCGAGAACATCGGCGATTTCGAGCGCCTGCAGACCGTGCTCCAGGACTTCAGTGAGCAGCCGGACGAGGCGACGCTCACGGCCCTGAACGACGGGATCGACCGGCAGGAGAAGGGTGTCCAGGTGCTCGAGGGCCTGCTGGTCAGCGAGGCGGACCGGCAGCGCATCGACGCGGTCGCGACGCTGGCGCCGGCGATGCGACGGCACTCCGAGACGCTCTGGGCGATCAAGCAGCAGCGGGACGCCAACCGCGCCGAGATCACTGCGCAGCTCGCTGCCGTCCAGGAGACGACTGCCGGCATCGACCAGCGGCTCGGCAACCTGCGCAAGAAATTCGACGGCCAGGAGCGGTTCGCCAAGAGCGCGCTGTTTGAATCCTTTGCCTACAAGTCGATTGCCGACAGGCTCGATACCATGCGCAACGCAGTCCGCAATGCGGGCTCCGACGAGGGCACGGCCAAGGCCGCCGAGGTGCAGGCCCAGGCGGTACTGGACGAGTTCGAGGCCATCAAATCGGTCGCGACCGACAAGGTCCTGGAGGCCATGGCGCCCATCCGCGAGGGTGCCGAGCGCCTGCTTGCCGTCGCGACCGCCGGTCCATCGGGCCCTGAAAAGGCCCAGGCCCTGCGCATCGGCGCCAGCGGCTTCACCCGTTTCCAGAGCGAGTTGCAGCAGAACGTGCTGACGAAATCCGGCGACGCGGCGGAGCGGTTTGCCAATCTCGAAGGCGAAGTGACGACGCTGAAGAACCTGCTTGCGGAGGTGGAGACATCGCTGACGGTGGGCGACGCGCTGCAACTGCACATGGAGCGCCTGCGCAGCGAACTGACGGACGAGGCCCGCCAGGTGGTGCTGGCCGATATTGCAGCCATGCGGTCGTCGGCCGCCCGGGTCTCCGAACTGGGTAATGCCAATGCGGCGATGAGCGCCTTCGCGAGTGGCCTCGAGACGCCGCTTGCCGCGCTGGACGCGGCTTCGGCGGCCATGCTGGCGATCGAGACCCAGTGGCGCGAGGCGCGTGCTGCGGCATCGCAGACGCTGTCGGACGCCATGGCCGGCCTGAAGGCCTTCGTGGCCGAAGCGCAGGAAGTCGGCAAGGAAGACAGCGAACGCTCCGCCAACCTTTCGATGATCGCCATGATCGTCGGCACGCTGCTGGCGATCGCCGGCGGACTGATGCTGGTCGAGACGCTGCGCGGGCCGCTCCGGCGCGTCACCGACGTGATGAAGCGGCTGGCCGACGGCGACCTGGAGGTCAGCATCGAAGGTCGCGAGCGGGGCGACGAGATCGGCGACATGGTGCGCTCCGTCACCGTGTTCCGCGATGCGGCGGTCGAGAACGTCCGGCTGGAGCAGGAGGCGGCGGCAGCCCGCGAACAGTCCGGCGCCGAATCGGCGCGGCGGGCCGAAGAGCGTGCGCGCATCGCCGCCGAGCAGCATGCAGCACTCGAGGCTCTCTCCCACGCGCTTACACAGCTTGCCGAGGGGGACCTGCAGCAGACCATGAACGAGAACCTCGCCCAGGATTTCGTGCCGATGGCAAAGACCTACAATACCGCCGTGGAGGCCCTGCGAACGACGCTCGCCGACGTGCGGGCGACCACTGGCGAGATCAATGGCGGCACCGGCAACCTGGCCGCCTCCGCCGACGACCTGGCGCGACGCACCGAACAGCAGGCGGCAGCGCTGGAGCAGAGCTCGCGGGCGCTTCGCCAGCTGAGCGAGATCGTCGGATCGACCGCCGAAAGCGCCCGCAGGACGGCTTCCTCCATCAACGAGACGGAGGAATTCGCCGTGCGTTCGGGTGAAATCGTTTCCCGCGCGGTCGGCGCCATGGGCGAGATCAGCCGCTCCTCCGACAAGATTGCCACGATCATCTCGGTGATCGACGAGATCGCCTTCCAGACCAATCTGCTGGCGCTGAATGCGGGCGTCGAGGCGGCCCGCGCCGGCGAGGCAGGGCGGGGCTTTGCGGTCGTCGCCCAGGAGGTTCGCGAACTGGCGCAGCGTTGTGCCGGTGCGGCCCGCGAGATCAAGGGCCTGATCTCCGCAAGCTCGACGCAGGTCAACGACGGCGTGCAGCTGGTCGAGCAGACGGGTGAGGCGCTGAGCCAGATCATCACCCACGTCAGTGACGTGCGCAAACTGGTCGCCGCGATCTCGGCGGCCACGGCCGAGCAGTCGACCGGCATCAACGAGGTGACGCACGCGGTGCACGAGGTGGAGCTGATCACGCAGCAGAACGCCGCGATGGTCGAGGAGAACAACGCCGAGATCCACGGGTTGCGCCAGCGCGTCGAGATCCTGACCGACAAGATCGACCGGTTCAAGACCGACGACGATGTCCAGTATCGTGCCCCGAGGGCGGGCCGGGCCGCTTAGAGCCAGCCAAATCGACCTATCAGATCAGGCCGTCGCGATGCCTTGCTCGCGGCGGCCTTCGTCGTTCTGCACCGTATTCGGTTCGACCTTGAACACCGCGTCGCCGACGAAGACGATGACATAGCCACCGGAGGCTTCGGCCTGCGCGGCGAGATGGCGAAGCTGGGACGCATGGGGCTCGTTCTTCCAGGCATCCGGGTAGGCGGGGTCGACGAGCACCGTCGTCTGCGGGCCCTGGGCGTAGACCATCATGTGGGCCGTCGACGGCGTCCATTCGGGACCCAGCGATCTGGAGGTCATCCAAAGACAGAGGAAATCCCGGCAAAGCGCCGGACGGGTTGCGTAAATGGCGCAGCCCCGTCCGGGCAGGCAATGGCTGCACCAGGCGTTGGCGGGCTTTGCGAGCGCCTCGATGTCGGGAAGCCGGCAGCACAGCGTGCAGGTGCCGCAGGCGCGGCCGGGCAGGGCGGATGACAAGGCTATCTTCTTCCGTTCAGCCGCCGGTGACGCTCATGTGGCGGGCAACGGCCGGGCGCTGGCGATCGCGGTCGATGATGAAATCATGGCCCTTGGGCTTGCGCGAGATCGCCTCGTCGATGGCAGCCGCCAGATAGGCGTCGTCTTCGGAGGCCCGCAACGCGGTGCGCAGGTCGGCGGCATCGTTCTGGCCGAGACACATGTAGAGGGTGCCGGTGCAGGTGAGGCGGACGCGGTTGCAGCTCTCGCAGAAGTTATGCGTCATCGGCGTGATGAAGCCGAGCCGACCGCCGGTCTCCGCAACCTCGACATAGCGCGCGGGACCCCCCGTTTTATAGGGGATATCGGTGAGGGTGAACTGCTGTTCGAGATCCGCCTTGAGCTTGGAGAGCGGCAGGTAGCGGTCGGTGCGGTCTTCCTCGATCTCGCCCATCGGCATGGTCTCGATCACCGTCATGTCCATGCCGCGGCCATGGGCGAAGCGCAGCATGTTGGCGATCTCGTGCTCGTTGAAGTCCTTCAGCGCCACCGCGTTGAGCTTGATCTTCAGGCCTGCCTTCTGGGCGGCGTCGATCCCCTCCATGACCTTGGAGAAGTCGCCCCAGCGGGTGATTTCCTTGAACTTGATCGGGTCAAGCGTGTCGAGCGAGACATTGATGCGGCGCACGCCGCTGTCGTAAAGTTCGTCAGCATAGCGCGCCAACTGCGAACCGTTGGTCGTCAGCGTCAGTTCGTCGAGATGACCGGCCTCGATCTGGCGGCCCAGCGCGCGCACGAGATGCATGATGTTCTTGCGCACCAGCGGTTCGCCGCCCGTCAGGCGCAGCTTGCGCACGCCCTTGGCGATGAAGGCGGAACAGAGCCGTTCGAGCTCCTCGAGCGTCAGCAGGTCCTTCTTCGGCAGGAATGTCATGTTCTCCGCCATGCAGTAGGTGCAGCGGAAATCGCAGCGATCGGTCACCGACACGCGCAGATAGGTGACCGCCCGTTGAAACGGATCGATCATCGGCGTCTTCTGGGTCGTGAAAGGGCGTGCGTTGCCCAGTGGTCCTGCCAGAGTGTTCAAAGCGCATTCTCCTGAATGCTGAAAGTGGGCGGGATCGGTCGCTTCGTCAAGGGTGGAAGCGGGTTGCGACGCGGACAGCAAGCTTCTAATCGTGGGGCGCAATCAATACGGAGCGGAAGCGACATGACCGATATATGGCCGACGGAGTTGCGGGTCTCCAAGGACCGGCGGGTGCTCAACGTCACCTTCAACGACGGGCGCGCCTTCCCGCTGCCGGCGGAGATGATGCGTGTCCTGTCGCCGTCCGCAGAGGTTCAGGGGCATGGGCCGGGCCAGAAGGTGACGGTGCCGGGCAAGAGGAACGTCGGGATCGGCAGTGTGACACCGGCCGGAAACTACGCCGTGCGGATCGGCTTCGACGACGGTCACAACAGCGGCATCTTCACCTGGCGCTACCTTCGCGAGCTCGGCGAGGACGGCGAACGCCTCTTTGCCGACTACGAGCGGGAGCTGGCGGAAAAAGGCCTCAGCCGCGATCCGCGGCGCTGAGTTCGGTTTCGAGGTTCATGCCTCGTCGTTCTCAGCCTGCAGCGCCAGGATGATGCGTTCCATGGCCTCAGCGATCCCCAGGCACTGCTCGAGCGAGGTTGCCGACAGCGAGCGCTCGATCACGGCGGTCTGGATCTGCATCGCGCGTTCGGCAAGCTGCCGTCCGTCGGCTGTCAGGTGGAGCCGTAGCACGCGCTTGTCACGGCTGTCGCCGCGCCGTTCGATCAGCCCGCGCCGCTCCATCTGCGGCAGCGTCATGCTGATGTTGGAGCGGCCGACGAGGAGCTTGCGCGCCAGCTCCTGCTGCGACAGGCCTTCGTAGCGGTAGAGGTTGGCGAGAATGTCGAGATGCGGCGGCTTGATGTCGAGCGGCGCCAGTTCCCGCGTCAGCGTGGCCTGCATCAGCTGGCAGGCGCGGGCGACGCTGACCCAGCTCTTGAAGCGCGGATGATCCCACGGCAGGGATTGATTTTTGTTCATCGCTGTACTTTATTGTTCAATATTGAACATTATCGGGATGTCCCACCATGCCATCATTTGCGTTGAAGGTCATCCGTCCCATTCTGGCGTTGGGCGGAAAACTTGCCCCGCGCGCCACCAGCCGGCTGGCGTTCGCGCTCTTTTGCGCAACGCCCTCACGACGCCCGGCGGGCGACAAGGCGCGCCAGGTGCACGCCGAGGGCCGCAAGCGCCTGTCGCTCGCGCAAGCCACGCCCTTTCCCGTCGGCAAGTCGAACGTGATGGCCTACCGCTTCCACGGGAGGGGTGCAGAGCCGCGCCGCCGCTTCCTGATCGTGCATGGCTGGGGGTCTGCGGCCGCCTATATCTCGGCCCTGGCGCAGGGGCTTGCGGCCGACGGCGCGGAGGTGATCGTCCTCGACTTTCCCGGACATGGGCAATCGAGCGGCCGGGGACTGCACATGCGCATGGCGGTCGATGCGATGGTGGAGGCGGAGCGTCGGTTCGGACCCTTCGACGGAGCCGTCGGCCATTCCTTCGGCGGCGCCAGCCTGATGCTGGCGGCCGGCGGGGTGATGCGGCAAGCCGGCATGATTTCGCCCCGGCGCCTGGTGGTGATCGGTGCGCCGACCCGCATCGAATGGCTCTTCGACGCATTCGCGCGGCAGCTCGGGCTGAGCGCCGCCATCAAGCACGGACTGATACGGCACGCCGAGGAGGTCGCCGGCGCCAGCCTTGCGGACTTCGACACGGTGAGGGTGGCAGACCGGCTCGGCACGCCGCTTCTCGTGGTGCATGCCGAAGACGACAAGGAGGTCGATGCCGACCATGCCCGGCGCTATGCCGCGGTGTCCTCGGCCCGGATTCACTGGGCCAACGGCTTCGGCCATCGCCGCATCATCAGCGCGCCGGAGGTCATCGCGACGATCCGCGGCTTTCTGACGGACGAGCCGGCGGAAGGGAGCCGCAGCTCGGCCGCGTGAGGCGTTGTTCCGCACTTCTTGTCATTCTAGTGTCGCACGGCGCGAGCAAAGAGACCGCGACGAGGGCACAATGACAATCATCCAGACCATCGAACAGTTGCAGCAGATCTACACGGACGTGTCGGAGGCATCGGTGGCCAAGGTCACCAGGGCGCTGACGCCGGAATACAGGCGCATGATCGAAGCCTCGCCCTTCATGGCGTTGGCGACGGTCGGTCCGGAGGGGCTCGATTGCTCGCCGCGCGGCGACGCCGGCAGCTGCGTCCGGGTCCAGGACACGACGACGCTGCTGTTGCCGGACTGGCGGGGCAACAACCGGATCGATTCGCTCCTCAACATCGTCCGCGACCCCCGCGTGGCGCTGATGTTCCTCATTCCCGGCTCCGCAACGGCCATGCGCGTCAACGGCCGCGCCGTGATCTCGGTGGAGCCCGGCCTGCTGGAAAGCTTCGAGATGGACGGGCGCCATCCGCGCAGCGTCGCCGTGATCACCATCGGGGAGGTCTACTTCCAGTGCGCCCGCGCCATCATGCGCGCCGGGCTGTGGGACCCGGAGCGATTCGTGGAGGTCTCAAGCCTGCCCACGCCCGGACAGCTTCTGAAGGCGGCGAAGGCCGGCTTCGATCAGGAAAGCTACGACCGGGAATGGGCGGGGCGCGCCGCCGCCACGATGTGGTAGGGGTCAGCCCCGGTAGATCAGCCAGTTCTTGCCGGCATAATCGTTGCGCATCGCTTCATCGAAGAAGACGCTCCGGTTCCGGCCCGCATGCTTGGCATGGTAAAGGGCGATATCGGCGTTGGCATAGAGCCCGCTGGGATCATCCGCCTGCGACCCCATCGAATAGCCGAGCGAAATGGTGATCGGGCCATATTGCACGCCTGAGCGTGAATTGCGGAAGCTGCGGGTCTCGAGCGCGCAGCGAATGCGTTCGCAGATCACCATGACCTCGTCGGGGGTGTTGCCCTCGACGATGATGGCGAACTCCTCGCCTCCGGTGCGGGCCACGAAGAGATCCTTGCGGACGTTTGCGCGGATGACCGATGCGACGGTGGCGAGGATCTTGTCGCCCACCGGATGACCAAAGCTGTCGTTGATCTTCTTGAAATTGTCGATGTCGGCGAGGATCAGTGCGGCCACCGGAAGATTGCCGGCGGCGTCGTAGAGACCTGCGAGCTTCTCGTCGAAGGCACGGCGGTTCGAAAGCCTGGTCAGAGAATCGGTGTTGGCGATCCGCTTGTACTCGTCGAGTTCGCGGCGCACCTCGTCCATCTCCTGCGAATGCTCGGTCATCGTCTCCACCGTCCGCTCCCCATGGGCCATCTGGCCGCCTGTTGCGTCCGTGAGAAGATTGATGGCGCTGCGAACGATGTCGGACGAAATGCTGGCCTTGGAGTTGATGCGGGTGGCGGTCTCACCCAGCAGCTTCGTATAGCTTTCCATCGAACGCTGCTCCTGTCGAAGCAGGGTCAGAAGGGCTTCGAGCTCCCCGATCAGCTTGCCATGCACCCGTTCGATGACCTCGACCTGATGCGTCCCCAGAAACTCCGACGCCAGGGCGTCCAGTTCCTCCTGGCTGGCATAGCTTCCGAGAGCAGCCAACTTCTGGGTCAGCGCGCCATTGGCTCCGATGTAGGCTTCGTAGAACAGCTGGTAGTTCCGGGGGATCGGGGCGACACCCATCGCCCTTAGAGCATAGACGATCTGACTGACGACATCTGTCGCTTGCGCCTTCGGCGCGCTAGCCGCGGTCATCGACTCCTCCATAGATTCTCATGATCTGCTTTAGCGCAAAATTATATGAGAAATATTGGAAAAGAATTAAGGGCGGAGGGTGCCTCCGAAGCAGGGAAATCCCGATCCCACGGGCGCCCTGCCGCGTATTGTGTCGAAAAATACAGTGAAATCAACGAGATGAAGACAAGGGCACGCCACGCGCGCAAGGCTTGAGGCGTGAGCGGCGGCAACCACAGGATGAAAAATTCTCTGCGCCGGCCGCCGCGGTGAGTCGACTGTGAAAATCCGGTTAACGAGGGCCGATCATGTTTTCCGGGCGTACGTAGTGGTCGAACTCCTCGTTCGTGAGGTAGCCCCCGCCAACGGCCTCTTCACGAAGCGTGGTGCCGTTCTTGTGTGCCGTCTTGGCGATCTTGGCGCAGGTGTCGTAGCCGAGCTTGCTGTTGAGGGCCGTCACCAGCATCAGCGAGTTCTCGACGCCCTTGCGGATGTTGTCTTCGCGGGCCTCGATGCCGACGACGCAGTTGTCGGTGAAGGAGACGGCGGCGTCGCCGAGCAGCTGCACCGACTGCAGGAAGTTGTAGGCCATCATCGGATTGTAGACGTTGAGCTCGAAGTGGCCCTGGCTGCCGGCGAAGGTAATGGCGGCATTGTTGCCGAAGATGTGGGCGCAGACCTGCGTCAGGGCTTCCGACTGGGTCGGATTGACCTTGCCCGGCATGATCGACGAGCCCGGCTCGTTTTCCGGCAAGGCCAGTTCGCCGAGGCCGGCGCGCGGGCCTGAGCCGAGGAAGCGGATGTCGTTGGCGATCTTGAAGAGGGCCGCCGCCGCGGCATTGATAGCGCCATGGGCAAAGACCATGGCGTCATGGGCGGCCAGCGCCTCGAACTTGTTCGGCGCCGTGATGAAGGGCAGGCCGGTGATCTTGGCGATCTCCTCGGCGACCTTCTTGTCGAAGCCGACCGGCGCATTCAGGCCGGTGCCGACGGCGGTGCCGCCCTGGGCGAGCTCGTAGAGGCCGGGAAGCGTGAGTTCGATGCGCTTGATCGCCGAGGCGACCTGGGCGGCATAGCCGGAGAACTCCTGGCCGAGCGTCAGGGGCGTGGCGTCCTGCGTGTGCGTGCGGCCGATCTTGATGATATGGGCGAAGGCCTTCGCCTTGGCGTCGAGGGCCGCGTGCAGATGCGTCAGCGACGGGACGAGATGGCGGACGATCTCCTCGGCGCAGGCAATATGCATCGCCGTCGGATAGGTGTCGTTCGACGACTGGCTCATGTTGACGTGGTCGTTCGGATGCACGGGCTTCTTGGAGCCCATGGTGCCGCCGAGCGCCTCGATGGCGCGGTTCGAGATCACCTCGTTGGCATTCATGTTCGACTGCGTGCCCGAGCCCGTCTGCCACACGACCAGTGGAAAATGTTCGTTGAGCTTGCCGTCGATGACGTCCTGCGCGGCTTCCACGATCGCCTGGCCGAGGTCCTTGTCCAGACCGCCCAGATCCATGTTGGCGCGGGCAGCTGCCTGCTTGACGATCCCGAGCGCGCGGATCACGGCAACCGGCTGCTTCTCCCACCCGATCTTGAAGTTGCCGAGCGAGCGCTGGGCTTGGGCTCCCCAGTAACGGTCGCTGGCGACCTCGATGGGGCCGAAGGTGTCGGATTCGGAGCGGGTCGATGCCATGTCTTTGCCTCTGTTGCGCGCAATGATCGTGCCGGAGTTATTCAACAAATCGCCGGGGCGCAAGGCCGCAGGCGGGATTTCTATACCTTTGTCTGATGGCGGCAAAGGTCGATTCGAAGACCCCTCGGAAGGGGCAGCAGAGGCGACGTGGCTTTTATGGCACGCGGGCTGCTTTCCGGACCTGACCGGAGGCAGGTCATGGGCCGAAATTGCAGATGATGAGCAAAAATTTAACGAATAGTTTCTTAACCTTGTGCATGCGCGGGTCGGGCCTTGCCTGAGGCGACGGGCGCCGTCGCCTTGAGAAGGGCCTCTTCCTTTTCATCCACCAGGCGATCCGCTAAAGCGTGGAGCCAGACCGGTGAATGGCCAATTCAGTCGACGGGGATTATATTCAACATGACATTCAAACGAACTTCGATTGCACTGGCTCTCGTGTCCGCGGTTTCCACGATCGCAGCCGGCACGGCGCCGGCCCATGCCATTACCCTGATGGACATCATTCGCGGCGGTCCCGGCCGGGAACCGGCCCGCGACGGCTTGTCGGGCGTGCGCACCTACCAGCAGGCGGCCGAGCCGCGCGACATCGATCCGCAGCCGCTGCCGAAGGTCGCCGGTCCGAAGTACAACGTCTACAAGCCGGATGCGGCGCGGGCGGTGAAGACGGCCGGCTTTGCTGCCGCCGGCGCCACCGGGCCTGAGCGGTTCCTCGTCGACGCGGAGGTTTCCGCGCCCGCCGATATCGCGACCGCCCTCGAAGCCTTCTATGGCAAGAATTCGACGCTCCTCTGGGTTGCCGCCGGCGACATGAGCGACAAGGCGCGCGACGTGCTGGCGCTCTTCGAGCGGGCCGGCGACTATGGCCTCGATCCCGCCGACTACCGTGTCGCGGCGCCGGAGCTGATGACGGCCAGTGTCCAGCCCGTCTCGGCGACGGCAAGCGACGCCACGCCCACGGGTGCTGACGCACAGGAACGGGCGCTGATGCAGTTCGAGCTGGCGCTGTCGGCAAAGGCGCTAACCTTTGCGCAGGACATGGTGCGCGGCCGGATCGACCCGAACCGGATCTCCGGCTACCACGATTTCAAGCGCAAGGACGTCAAGCTCTCCTTCGTCCTGCCCTTCGTCAGGTCGGACGACAATGCCTCCGCATATCTTGAAGGCCTTGCGCCGCAGGGTGCGCATTTCACTGCCCTGAAGGCGGAGCTTGCCAAGCTCAGGGCAGAGCAGGGCGAGGAGCGTCAGCGCATCTCGCTTCCGGAGAACCTGCTGCTGAAGCCGGGCAAGAGCAGCCCGGAGGTGGCAAACCTCGTGGCGGCGATCCGCAAGAACGGATCGGAAGCCTTGAGGGAGACCCATTCCGTCACCTTCGCCACCTACCAGCAGGGCACCGACTACACGCCCGAGCTCGTTGAGCTGGTGAGGGCGTTCCAGGAAGAGGCCGGGCTGAAATCGGATGGCGTCGTCGGCCCTGCCACCGTGCGCGCCATCGTCGGCGACAGCCTCGAGGGCAAGATCGACAAGCTCGTCGTTGCCATGGAGCAGGCGCGCTGGCTGCCGGCGGACCTGGGCGACCGCTATGTCTTCATCAATCAGCCGGCCTACCGGGCCTCCTACCACGACAAGGGCGCCGAGCAGTTCTCGATGCGCGTCGTCGTCGGTTCGAAGGCCAACCAGACCTATTTCTTCCAGGACCAGATCGAGACGGTCGAGTTCAATCCCTACTGGGGCGTGCCGCAGTCGATCATCATCAACGAGATGCTGCCGCATCTGCGCCAGGATCCGTCCTATCTCGACCGGATGGGCTATCAGGTCGAGGTGAACGGCCGACCGGTGTCGTCGTCGAGCGTCAACTGGTACGGTTCGACCCAGTCGATCGCCGTCCGGCAGCCGCCGTCGAGCGACAATGCACTGGGCGAGCTGAAGATCCTGTTCCCCAATGAGCATGCAATCTACATGCACGACACGCCCTCGAAGAGCTTCTTCCAGCGCGACAATCGCGCCCTCAGCCATGGCTGCGTCCGCCTGGCCGAGCCGCGCAAGATGGCGGCGGCCGTGCTCGGCATCACCGAGCAGGAGGTTGGCTCCCGGATCGCGCAGGGCAAGAATGCCGGCGAGAAGGTTTCGGCGAAGATCCCCGTCTATGTGGCCTATTTCACGGCCTGGCCGAACAAGGACGGCGTGGTCGAGTATTTCGGCGACGTCTACGACCGCGATGCCGCGACGCTGAAGGCGCTGGCGGCGACCAGCCAGGCCCGCGCCTCCTGATCATTGCACCTTGAACGGCGAAAAAGGCGGCTTACGGGCCGCCTTTTTCTATTGCCGTTTGCTATCGCTGCGACGGCACGGCGCTGGCAACCGGGTTGCGTCCGATCAGGCTCTGCACCAGGTCCACCGTCAGGTCGGAGAAGCGATCGATGACATGGCCAGGGTCGAGGGTGGCGACCGGCACGTCGGAATAGCCGAAGGTCACCGCGATCGAGGGGACGCCGGCGTTGCGGGCCGCCAGAATGTCGTTGATGCTGTCGCCGATCATGACGCTGTTGGACGGGTCGCCGCCGGCGCGTTCGATCGTGCCGAGAATGTGCCGGGCATCGGGCTTGCGGACCGGGAAGGTGTCGCCGCAGGTCATCACGCGGAAGCGTTCGGCAAGGCCCAGCGTGTCCATCAGGGGCACAGCCAGCTCCTCCAGCTTGTTGGTGCAGACGGCGATCGTCATCCCGGCGGCGGAAAGGCGGTCGAGAGCCTCGATGACGCCCGGATAGGGCCTGCTGGCGCCGGGCATTTCCCGCTTGTAGTGGGCGAGGAAGCGCGCCAGCAGCGGCTCGACCTCGGCTTCCTCGATCGTCGCGCCCCGCAGCTGGTACGCACGGCGGATCATCACGCGCGCGCCCTGGCCCACCAGATGCGTCAGATCCTCATAGGTCACCGGCGCCAGGTCGGCGGCGGCGATCGTGTAGTTCAGGCTGGCAACGAGGTCGGGCGCCGTATCGATGAGCGTGCCGTCCAGATCGAAGATTACCAGGGGAGCCGTCATGAATGCCTCTTGGTATGAATTGCTGGTAGCGGCGGCTTAGGACGGCGGACCGGTAAATGCAAATCGTAGGGACTTTCCCTCCTCCGGACAGGCGTGTAAACAGCTTCGGCGAAACAGCGGGGAGCTTCTGGCGCATGGACGCCCGGGAAATGAAGATAAAGGCTGCGGAAGCAGCCCTGGCCTATGTCGAGAATGGCATGCGGCTCGGTATCGGTACCGGGTCCACGGCGGAGGAATTCGTTCGGCTGCTGGCGGAAAAGGTGGCTGACGGCCTGCAGGTGCAGGGCGTGCCGACCTCCGAGCGGACGGCGCGGCTGTGCCTCGAGCTCGGCGTGCCGTTGAAGTCTCTGGACGAGCTGCCGGAACTCGACCTGACGGTCGACGGCGCCGACGAGCTGGACCTGCAGCTGCGGCTGATCAAGGGCGGCGGCGGCGCATTGCTGCGCGAGAAGATCGTCGCGGCGGCATCGCAGCGCATGATCGTGATTGCGGACGAGACGAAGCTGGTCGACACGCTTGGCGCCTTTCCGCTGCCGATCGAGGTGAATGCCTTCGGGTTGACGGCGACGCGCATTGCGGTGGAACGGGCGGCAGATCGGCTGGGTCTGAGCGGCGATCTGAAGCTCCGCAGGTCTGGCGAGGCCGTCTTCACGACCGATGGCGGCCACCATATTCTGGACGCATCTTTTGGCCGTATTCCTGATGCAGAGGCACTCGCGAACCGACTGAATTCCATACCGGGTGTCGTCGAGCACGGGCTGTTTATCAATCTGGCGTCCTTTGCCATCATCGCCGGTGAGGCCGGTGCGCGGACGCTGAAGGCACAATGAAAGACAGGAGCACTATTTCCATGATCAATTTCGCGGTTCTCGGGCGCGCTACCGCTCTTGCCGTCCTCGTCGCAGGCAGCCTTTCGATGCCGGCCCGCGCACAGGAGATCTCCGAAGATCATCTGAACGCCGCCCGCCAGGCGATCGCCGCCATCAACGCGACCAATCGCTACGACAACATCCTGCCGGGCCTCGCCGAGCGCCTCAAGGCCCAGTACATCCAGGGTTCTCCGAACTTCCAGGAAGACATCGCACGGGTCGTCGACGAGGAAGCGCTGGCGCTTGCCGTCCGCCGCGCCGATCTGGAACGGGAAGCCGCGACGATCTACGCCAAGGCCTTCACCCAGGAAGAACTGCAGGCGATCTCCGCCTTCTACGCCACCGAACCCGGCAAGAAGCTTCTCTCGACCGGCCCGCTGGTCGCGCGCGAGCTGACGAAGGCCGCGGAAATCTGGGCAAACGGCATATCGCGCGATCTGACCAACCAGACCGCGGAAAAGCTGCGCACGATCATCGATGCCAATCCGATCGAAGCGCCGACCGCCGAGATCGAGGCGCCGGCAGAAGTCGCACCGGCACAGCAATAACAGCGCGGCAATTTGCCTTTCAGCAAGCCCGGAGCAATCCGGGCTTTTGCTTTTTCAGCAGTCTCCTTATATGGCGGAGACCCATCGTCCCGATAAGGAGCCTCCCATGACCGCATTCGACTACGACCTTTTCGTGATCGGTGGAGGCTCCGGCGGCGTGCGCGCGGCGCGGCTGGCCGGTTCGCTTGGAAAGCGCGTCGCCATCGCCGAGGAGTATCGCTTCGGCGGCACCTGCGTCATCCGCGGCTGCGTGCCGAAGAAGCTCTTCGTCTACGCCTCGCAGTTTCCCGAGCACTTCGAGGATGCCGCCGGCTTCGGCTGGCAGGTGGGGGAAGCAAGCTTCGACTGGAAGAAACTGGTCGCGGCCAAGGACCGGGAGATCTCCCGCCTGGAAGGGCTCTATCGCCGCGGGCTGGAGAACGCCGGCACCGAAATCCTGGAGAGCCGCGCCGAACTCGTCGATGCCCATACGATCCGGCTGGTGAAGACGGGCCAGACGGTGACGGCCGAGCGGATCCTGATCGCAACGGGCGGTTCCGCCAATCCGCATGCGGCTCTGCCCGGACACGAACTCTGCATCACCTCCAACGAGGCCTTCGACCTGCCGGAACTGCCGCGGTCGATCCTGATCGCGGGCGGCGGCTATATCGCGGTCGAGTTCGCCAACATCTTCCATGGCCTCGGCGTCGACACGACGCTGATCTATCGCGGCAAGGAGATCCTATCGCGCTTCGACAGCGACATGCGCCAGGGCCTGCACAAGGCCATGGAGGAGAAGGGCATCCGCATCATCTTAACCGATGTGATCCAGGAGGTGCAGAAGGCGCCGGCCGGCGGGCTGATCGCGCGGACGCTGGAAGGACAGAGGCTGGCAGTCGACGCCGTGATGTTGGCCCTTGGCCGTGATCCGAACACGCAAGGTCTGGGGCTGGAAGCCGCCGGCGTCGCGGTGGACGAAAAGGGCGCCATCGTCGTCGACGATTATTCGCGCACCAGCGTCGCCCACATCCATGCGCTTGGCGACGTCACCGACCGGGTACAGCTGACGCCGGTCGCCATCCACGAGGCGATGTGCTTCATCGAGACCGAGTTTCGCAACAACCCCACCAAGCCCGACCACGATCTGATCGCCACCGCAGTCTTCTCGCAGCCGGAGATCGGCACCGTCGGACTGTCGGAGGAGGCGGCCTGCAGGAAATATCCGGAAATCGAGGTCTACCGCGCCGAATTCCGGCCGATGAAGGCGACCCTGTCCGGCCGCAGCGAGAAGATGATCATGAAGCTGATCGTCGATGCGGCAAGCCGCAAGGTGGTCGGCGCCCATATCCTCGGCCACGACGCCGGCGAGATGGCGCAGCTGCTGGGCATCACGCTGAAGGCCGGCTGCACCAAGGACGATTTCGACCGCACCATGGCGGTGCATCCGACCGCCGCCGAAGAGCTGGTGACCATGTACCAGCCCTCCTACCGGGTGCGCGACGGCGAGCGGATCTAGTCGCCAGAGGGAATGTCAGGTCGGCGCAAGCCAGGGCCGCTTGCGTCGCCAGATACTAGGCAAGCCCGGCCAGAAGGTTTATAAGCCGCCGCAAAATGAAGAACGGAAGCCCGGGAAGTGACGCCGGGACGAGAACAGGTGAGCGAAATGGTACAGAACTGGACCCCGAGCACGTGGCGGCAGAAACCGATTCAGCAGGTTCCGGATTATCCGGATGCGGCTGCACTGGCTGCAACCGAGGCCCAGCTGGCAACCTTTCCGCCGCTGGTGTTTGCCGGTGAGGCCCGCCGCCTGAAGAAGCACCTCGCCAATGTGGCCGAGGGCAACGGCTTCCTGATGCAGGGCGGCGACTGCGCCGAGAGCTTCATGGAGCATGGCGCCGACAACATCCGCGACTTCTTCCGCGCCTTCCTGCAGATGGCCGTGGTCCTGACTTTCGGGGCGCAGCAACCGGTGGTGAAGGTCGGCCGCATTGCCGGCCAGTTCGCCAAGCCGCGCTCCTCCAACATTGAGAAGATCGGCGACGTCGAGCTTCCGAGCTACCGCGGCGACATCATCAACGGCATCGAGTTCAATGCGGAGTCCCGCATCCCGAACCCCGAGCGGCAGATGATGGCCTACCGCCAGTCGGCCGCGACGCTGAACCTCCTGCGCGCCTTTGCGATGGGCGGCTATGCCAACCTCGAGAACGTCCACCAGTGGATGCTCGGTTTCGTCAAGGATAGCCCCCAGGGCGAGCGCTACAAGAAGCTCGCCGACCGCATCAGCGAGACGATGGACTTCATGAAGGCCGTCGGCATCAACGCCGAGAACAACCCAAGCCTGCGTGAGACCGATTTCTTCACCAGCCATGAAGCCCTGCTTCTTGGCTACGAGGAGGCGCTGACGCGCGTCGATTCCACCTCCGGCGACTGGTACGCCACCTCCGGCCACATGATCTGGATCGGTGACCGCACCCGCCAGCTCGACCACGCCCATGTAGAATACTGCCGCGGCATCAAGAACCCGATCGGCCTGAAGTGCGGTCCCTCGCTGCAGCCGGACGACCTGCTGCAACTGATCGATACGCTGAACCCGGCAAACGAAGCCGGCCGCCTGACGCTGATCTGCCGTTTCGGCCACGAGAAGGTCGCAGACCATCTGCCGAAGCTGATCCGCGCCGTCGAGCGGGAAGGCCGCAAGGTCGTCTGGTCCTGCGATCCGATGCATGGCAATACGATCACGCTCAACAACTACAAGACCCGGCCCTTCGACCGGATCCTGTCGGAGGTCGAAAGCTTCTTCCAGATCCACCGCGCCGAGGGTACGCATCCGGGCGGCATCCACATCGAGATGACCGGCAAGGACGTGACGGAATGCACCGGCGGCGCCCGCGCCGTCTCTGCCGGCGATCTGCAGGACCGCTACCACACCCATTGCGACCCGCGCCTCAACGCCGACCAGGCGCTGGAGCTGGCCTTCCTTTTGGCCGAGCGGATGAAGAGCGGACGCGACGAGAAGCGGATGGTCGCTGTCGGCTGATTGCCGCAGCTTGGAGCAAACGAAAATGGGTCGGCCTTGCCGGCCCATTTTCGTTTGGATGGACCAAATTTCGTTCAAGCTTAGCGTCAGCCGAATGCGTTTGACGGGAGACGCATCGGCTCTAGGTTCGGGCGCAGACCAGGTCAGGAGACGGACGATGGATCGGCACAATTTCGGGGGCTGCCTGTGCGGCGCCGTGCGCTTCGAGACGCACGGGGAACTGCGCGAGGTGATCGGCTGCCACTGCTCGCAGTGCCGCCGCCAGACCGGGCTCTACTATGCCGCGACCGATGTCCCGCTGGAGAGGTTCCAGCTTCTGGAGGAGGCAACACTCGCCTGGTACCGCGCCAGCGCCAGCGCGCGCCGCGGCTTCTGCTCCACATGCGGATCGGCGCTCTTCTGGCAGGCGGAGGGCAGCGACAAGATCTCGATCCTTGCCGGTGCCTTCGACCAGCCGAGCGGACTGAAGATGGGCTACCACATCTATTGCAACGACAAGCCGGACTTCTACGATCTGCCGAACGACGGTTTGCCACGCCACCCGCAAGGGCGGCCCTAACTGAGGGAAGCAGATACCCCATGCCACGCAGCTCCATTGAGATCTTTGACCTCCGCACGCGCGAAAGCCAGGTGGTCTGGCAGACGGAGGCCCTGTTCGAGGCGCCGAACTGGTCGCCCTGTGGCAGCTATCTGTTGCTCAACAGCGACGGCCGGATGTATCGGCTGGCACTCGAGGGGCAGCCTCTGCCGGAGCCGCTGGAGACCGGCTTTGCCACCCGCTGCAACAACGACCACGGCATCTCGCCGGACGGGGAATGGATGGCGGTGTCCGACAAGGTGGAATTCGGCAAGTCCGCCATCTACATCCTGCCGGCTGCCGGTGGCGACCCGCGGCTCGTCACCCGGAACCTGCCATCCTACTGGCACGGCTGGTCGCCCGACGGCCAACACTTCGCCTACTGCGGCATCCGCGACGACCTCTTCGACATCTACACCATCGGTGTCGGGGGCGGTGAGGAACTGCGGCTGACCTTCGGCGAGGGCCGCAACGACGGCCCGGACTATTCCGCCGACGGTCGCTGGATCTATTTCAACTCCAGCCGCAGCGGCCGCATGCAGATCTGGCGGGTCCCGGCGGAGGGTGGGGAGGCCGAGCGGATCACCGACAGCCCCTACGGTGACTGGTTTCCGCATCCGTCACCCCTTGGTGACAAGGTCGTCTTCCTCTCCTACGACGGCGACGTCTTCGACCATCCGCGCGACCAGTCGGTACGGATCCAGCTGATGGACATGGACGGCGGCAATGCCGAGACGCTGTTCGAGCTCTTCGGCGGGCAGGGGACGATGAACTCGCCGAACTGGGCGCCCGACGGCCACCGGTTTGCCTATGTCCGCTATTTGCCGATCGCCTGATCGGGCTTGCCCCGCCGGCGATGCTGAGGCATGGGTGGGGCACGAGGTGCCGACCGGTCGCGCCTGCCATTGTTGGGGATTGACGATGCGACCTGATCCTGTTGCTGAACCGCAAGGCCCGGTGGCGGCCTCGCCGTTTTCCGCAAACGAGCGCGACGCCGTCTACAAGGCGATCGAGACGCGCCGCGACGTGCGCGACCAGTTCCTGCCCGATCCTCTTCCGGACGATCTGGTCGGGCGCCTGCTGGGGGCTGCCCATGCGGCGCCCTCGGTCGGCTTCATGCAGCCCTGGAACTTCCTGCTGATCCGCGACCGCGATGTCCTGCAGGAGGCGTGGGAGGCGTTTGCACGGGCCAATGAGGAGGCCGCCGCCCTGTTTGCGGACGAGCGGCAGGCACTCTACCGCAGTCTCAAGCTGGAGGGCATCCGCAAGGCGCCGCTCAGCATCTGTGTCACCTGCGATCCGGACCGCGCCGGCCCCGTCGTGCTGGGGCGCACGCACAACCCGCGGATGGACGTCTACTCCACCGTCTGCGCCGTTCAGAACCTCTGGCTGGCAGCACGGGCGGAAGGCGTCGGGGTCGGCTGGGTCAGCATCTTCCACGACCGCGACGTGCGCGCACTGCTGGGGATACCCGAGCGGGTCGAGATCGTCGCATGGCTCTGCCTCGGCTATGTCAGCGAGCTCTATGACCAGCCGGAACTGGCGGCCAAGGGCTGGCGGCAACGCCTGCCGCTCGAGGACCTCGTCTTCCGCGACCGCTGGGGCAATCGCTGAGCGTTACTGTCGGGTCTGGGCACCGCCGGCCGCCGGATTGGCAAGATCGATCGAACTGTCGTCGGGTAGGAAGGTGGGGCCGACGCTGCGGACGTTTGTCGAGGGATCATAGGGCCGTTCGGGTGGCGGTGGCGGCGCGGCCGCGGTCTTCGCAGGTGGCGGATCCTTCGGCGAAATGCTCGTGATGCTCGACCCGGACTGCGGCAGGACATCCGGCACGGTGACGGCCGGAATGTCTGCCTGCGGTTCGACGGCAGACGAAAGCGGCATGGTGGCGATGTCGCGACACTGGTTGGCCTCGATGGCGGCGATGATGGCATTGCGCTCGCCATCCGGCCGCACGAGCGAGCGGGACCCCTGTCGGGACCGGATCGTTTCGCGCGCCGCCTGTGCCCGGCGCAGCTCATCCGTGATCTGGAAGCAGACGTCGTCCGATTGGCCATAGCTGACGATGCTGCCGGAACCGCAGCCGGCGCGGCGCATCTCGGTGCGGAGATAGCGGATGTCGTCGTCAATCTGGCGCAAGGCATCGGCCTGGCGGCGAACCTCCGCGGTGCTGCCGATGATCGTCGGAATGGCCGCGAGCCGCCGATAGAGCGACTGGCAGATTGCCGTCTGATCGGCTGCAGCGGCACCGGGAAGCACCACGAGCAGGGCGGCAGCGACAAGGCGCGTGTTCATGAACGTCTCCGGGTGGATCGACCTGCAGGCCCGACATCATCGGACCCACCCGTTGAGAATATCATAATTTCCAAGCCCTCAGGGGTTGGAAGCCTCCACGACGGCAAGGGCCGCCATGTTGACCACGCCGCGGGAGGTGACGGACGGCGACAGGATGTGGGCGGGCAGGGCGGTGCCGAGCAGGATCGGGCCAACATGCAGCGCATCCAGCATGTTGCGCACGACGCCGAGCGAGATGTTTGCCGCATCCAGGTTGGGGAACACCAGCAGGTTCGCCTCGCCAGTCAGCGTGCTGTCGGGCATTGCCCGCTTGCGCAGCGGTTCGGACAGCGCCGAACCGCCCTGCATCTCGCCGTCGACCTCCAGATCCGGCGCCCGCTGGCGCACCAGGGCGAGGGCCTCGCGCATCTTGCGGGCGCTTTCGGAATCGCGCGAACCGAAGTTCGAGTGACTGACGAGCGCGGCCTTGGGGACGATGCCGAAGCGCTGGATGGCCTCCGCCGCGAGGATCGTCATCTCGGCGATCTCGGCGGCCGTCGGATTGTAGCTGACGAAGGTATCGGTGAAGAAGATCGCGCCGCGCTGCGAGATCAAGAGGCTCATGCCGGAGAAGGCGCAGACGCCTTCGCGCTTGCCGATGATCTGGTTGACGTCGCGCAGATGGCGGTCGTAGCGTCCTTCGACGCCGCAGACCAGCGCATCGGCCTCGCCACGCCTGACGGCGAGCGCGCCGATCACGGTGGTATTGGTGCGCACGATCGTGCGGGCCGCCTCCGGGTTGACGCCGGCGCGGCCGACGAGCGCGAAATAGTCGTCGACGTAATCGCGGTAGCGCGGATCGTCCTCCGGATTGATCACCTCGAAATCGACGTTCGGGCGGATGCGGATGCCGAAGCGCTTCAGCCGCGCCTCGATGACGCTGGGGCGACCGATCAGGATCGGCCGCGCCGTCTGGTCTTCGAGCAGGACCTGGGCGGCGCGCAGCACGCGCTCGTCCTCGCCCTCGGCAAAGATGACGCGGTTCTTCTCGGCATTCTTCGCAGCGTTGAAGATCGGCTTCATGATGAAGCCGGACCGCCAGACGAATCGGTTCAGCTGGTCCATGTAGGCGTCGTAGTCCTGGATCGGACGTCCGGCGACGCCACTTTCGGCGGCAGCCCGGGCAACGGCCGGCGCGATGCGCAGGATCAGCCGCGGGTCGAAGGGCGAGGGGATCAGGTAGTCGGGGCCGAAGATCGGCGTTTCGCCGGAATAGGCGCGGGCGGCGACATCGGAGACCTCCTCGCGGGCGAGCGCCGCGATGGCCTTGACCGCCGCCATCTTCATTTCTTCGTTGATGGTGCGGGCGCCGCAGTCCAGGGCACCCCTGAAAATATAGGGGAAGCAGAGAACGTTGTTGACCTGGTTCGGGAAGTCGGAGCGGCCGGTGCAGATCATGGCGTCAGGGCGTGCAGCGCGCGCCAGCTCCGGCATGATCTCCGGCGTCGGATTGGCGAGCGCCATGATCAGGGGCTTGTCGGCCATCTTGGCCAGCAGTTCCGGCTTCAGGACGCCGGCGGCCGAAAGGCCGAGGAAGACGTCCGCACCGTCGATGCTCTCGGCCAGGGTGCGCTTCTCGCTGTCCTGGCAGTAGATCGACTTCCACTGGTCCATCAGCGTCTCGCGGCCGAGGTAGACGAGGCCCTCGATGTCGTGGACCCAGATGTTTTCCTTGCGCGCGCCGAGCAGGACCAGGAGGTTGAGGCAGGCGAGTGCCGCGGCGCCGGCACCGGACGCGACGATCTTGACGTCCGAAAGCGTCTTGCCGGCAAGCTCCAGGCCGTTGAGGATTGCCGCCGCGACGATGATCGCCGTGCCGTGCTGGTCGTCGTGGAAGACCGGGATGTTCATTTTCTCGCGCAGCTGGCGCTCGACCTCGAAGCATTCCGGGGCCTTGATGTCTTCGAGGTTGATGCCGCCGAACGTCGGCTCCAGCGCCGAAATGGTCGAGACCATCGAATCGATGTCGTTGGCGTCGATCTCGATGTCGAAGACATCAATGGCGGCGAACTTCTTGAAGAGCACCGCCTTGCCCTCCATCACCGGCTTGGAGGCGAGCGGTCCGATGTTGCCGAGGCCGAGCACGGCCGTGCCGTTGGAGATCACCGCAACGAGGTTAGCGCGCCCGGTATAGTCGGCAGCGGTGTTGGGATCGTCGCGAATCGCAAGGCAGGGCGCGGCGACGCCCGGCGAATAGGCGAGCGCCAGGTCGCGCTGGTTGCCGAGCGGCTTGGTCGGCTGGATCTCCAGCTTGCCGGGGCGCGGATAGCGGTGGAAGAACAGGGCCTGCTCGTCGAGATCGCCGGACTTGTTGTTGCCGTCTTCGTTCGCCTTGTCCTGCATGCCCTGAGCGCCTCCGATTATTCGTCTTTAGTCGAGTGTCTGTGTGAGTGTCTTCCTTACAACAATCGGCGCCCGGGAACAGCAGAATTTCCGAGCGGAGACATGGCGGCGCCAGGTCACGATCTGTCCGAAGCCCCCGGTTGTCATGCTCCTGAAACACGAGTCTGATTTTGGAAGGGCTGCGGCAGCGTTAGGCAACAGGGGACCAGTGACCGTGATGGCGAACAGCAGGCATTTCCGGACGATCTTCATCTCCGACGTGCATCTCGGCTCCAAGGCCGCGCAGACAGATCTTCTGCTTGATTTCCTGCGCCACCATGAGGCTGACACCATCATCCTCGTCGGCGACATCGTCGACGGTTGGCGGCTGAAGCGGAGCTGGCACTGGCCGCAAGGCTGCAATGATGTCGTGCAGAAGCTGCTGCGCAAGGCGCGCAAGGGCTGCCGCATCGTCTATATTCCCGGCAACCACGACGAATTCCTGCGCGATTTCCCGGGCATGCATTTCGGCGGCATCGAAGTGGCCGACCGCATCATTCACGAGGCCGCCGACGGCAAGAAGTACCTCGTCCTGCATGGCGACGAATTCGATGTGGTGGTGCGCAACGCGCGCCTGCTCGCCTACCTGGGCGACTGGGCCTATGACGCTGCCATCGCGCTCAACGTGGTGCTCGCCGCCATCCGCCGCCGGCTCGGCATGCCCTACTGGTCGTTTTCGGCCTGGGCCAAGCTGCAGGTGAAGCAGGCGGTGAACTTCATCGGCGAATTTCAGCATGTGGTGGCCGAAGAAGCCCGCAAGAGCGGCGTCGACGGCGTCATCTGCGGCCATATCCACCACGCGGTCATCGAAGACATCGACGGCATCCGCTACATCAACACCGGCGACTGGGTCGAGAGCTGCACGGCAGTTGTCGAACGCCAGGACGGCACGATGGAGATGATCACCTGGCAGAAGCCTGCCGCCGTACCGGCGCTGCAGCAGCTCGAGGACGAGGTTCTCGAGGATATGCAGGCCGCCTGAGTGCGGCGATTGTGCCGCCCCATGGCAAATGTGCCATAGGCTGCGGGCAGGGCGCGTGCTAGATCCGGAGGACCCCTTCGGATCCAGTTGCTCCCGTGACACCAGCCAATCCCCATGAACTGCCGCCGCCTCGACACTTTCAACTGCGGTGCGCCTTGGCCTATGCCGCCCCGATCGGGGTGAATGGCATCATCCTTCCGTATTTTCCGGTCTGGCTGGATTCGCTGCGGTTCAGCGACGTGGAGATCGGCGTCATTCTCGCCCTGCCGATGATCGTCAGGATCATTGCGGCCCCCGTGGTCGGCGCCATTGCCGACCGGCTGCAGGAGCGCGCCAATGTTCTCTACTGGTCCGGCGGACTGTCGCTGCTGACCGCCATCGCGCTCTTCGTCGCGACCGGCTTCTGGCCGGTGCTGATCATCTACAGCCTGCAGGCGGCCGTCTTCGCCGCCTATGTGCCGGTTGTCGATTCCATGGCGGTCAGCGGGGTCCGGCGCTGGGGCTTCCAGTACGGTGCGCTGCGGGTCTGGGGCTCCGTCGGCTTCGTCGTCATGAGCCTGCTGATGGGGCAGCTGATCGGGCTCTGGGGCGGCGGGATCCTGCCGCTCGTGGCAGCCATCGCCTTTGCCTTCACGCTGGTGGCAGCCTATGTCGCGCCGCGGCTGGGGCGAAAGCGGCCGCGGCCGGAAACAGCAGCGCAGGGAAGGCGGCTCGCCTGGGGTGCATGGGGGCGGCTCGACCTGCACCTGCTGATGATCGGTGCCTCGATCGCCCAAGCCGGCCACGCCATGTTCTACGCCTTCGGTGCCATCCACTGGCAGGAGCAGGGCTTTTCGGGAACCGAAATCGGCATCCTGTGGAGCACGGCGGTGATCGCCGAAATCATGGTCTTCTTCGCCTCCGGCATCATTGCCCGGCGGTTGACGCCCTGGACGATGATGCGGCTCGGCTGCGCGGTCGGCGTACTCCGCTGGATGCTCTTTCCCATGCCGCTCGGTTTTGCCGGCTATCTGGCGCTACAGTCGATGCACGCCTTCACCTTCACCTTCCTGCACATAGGAGTGCAGCACAAGCTGGTGGAGATGGTGCAGGAGGAGCAGGAGTCGTCGATGCAGGGTATCTACTTCTTCTACAACGGCGCCTTTCTGGCGCTGGCGACGCTCCTGTCCGGCGTCCTCTACAAGTACTATGGCGCCGCGAGCTTCCCCGCCATGGCGATCGCTGCGGTCGCGGGCCTTGCCACGATCGCCCTGGCTGCGAGGCTTCAGCCCCAGAGGTCGGCAGCCGGCGGAAAGACCGTGGAGCCTTCGTAGCGCAGCCCCGGCTGGCGGTCGCGGGCCAGGAGCAGCGGTCCGTCGAGATCGGCATATTCCACATCCTGGGCCAGCAGCACGGCCGGTGCCATCGCCAGAGAGGTGCCGACCATGCAGCCGACCATCACCTGGAAGCCGAGCCGCTTCGCCTCCGCCTTCATGCGCAGGCCCTCGGTCAGTCCGCCGGTCTTGTCGAGCTTGATGTTGACGGCGTCGTAGCGGTCCCGCAGCGCCTCCAGATCTTCCGTCGCGTGAACGCTTTCGTCGGCGCAGACGGGAACGACCCGATGCACCCGCGCAAGAGCCTCGTCGCTGCCTGCCGGAAGCGGCTGCTCGATCAGGGCAATCCGGAGCTCTTCCGCAATCTGCAGGTGGCGCTCGAGGTTGTCCTCGGTCCACCCCTCGTTGGCGTCGATGATGATGGCAGACTGCGGCGCCGCCAGCCGGACGGCACGCATGCGGGCCTCGTCGTCGGCCGTCCCGAGCTTCACCTTGAGCAGCGGCCTGTGCGCGTTTTTGCCCGCCTCGGCAGCCATCGCTTCCGGTTCGCCCAGCGACAGCGTGAAGGCGGTGGTGAGCGGGCGGGGCGTGATGCCGAGCAGCGCCGACACGGACTGGCCGGCCTGCTTTGCCTCGAGATCCCAGAGCGCGCAATCGACAGCATTGCGGGCGGCGCCGGGCTTCAGGATCCGTTGCAGCCCGGCCCGGTCGGCACCCTCGAAGATCGCTTCGGAAACCGAACGGACGTCCTCCAGCACGCCTTCGATCGTCTCGCCGTAGCGCCTGTAGGGCACGCATTCGCCGCGGCCGATCAGGCCGCCTGCTCGGATCGTGCAGGTCACGACCTCTGCCTCCGTCTTCGATCCGCGGGAGATGGTGAAAACCCCGGCAATCGGAAATCTCTCGATTGTGGCTTCAAGGTTACGGCGCATGCTTTTGAGCGTCCTGTCGTGGTATTTCCTGAGGAGCCGACTATATTGCCGGTTGATAGCCGCGATCAATCGAGCGGCGTCGCCAATTCGCCCAGTTCACGAAAGATACCAGTGCCATCATTGACCGCCGACACCCGGGCCGCCGAAATGGCTGCCGAGCAGACCTCCGGGGGCGATGGCGAGCGATTCGTCGCGCGTGGCGATTGGCGCAACCACAGCATCACAAGCGTCCTGCCGACGCTGGAGGGGCTGGAGACGAGCACCGGGCGCGGCCGGATTGAGATCGATCTCTCCGGCGTCGATGCCATGGACACCGCCGGTGCCTGGTTGATCCGGCGCCTGATCACCGCAAAACAGACGCAGGGACGCGATGTGGCGCTGGTCGGGGCAACCAGCAATATCGACGAGCTGATCGCCGTTCTTCCGGAACGGGCGCCCGCACCCGCTGCTCCAACCGGCCCACGGCCCTCGCTGTTCGAGCGGACATTCACGCCGGTCGGGCGGATCGTCACCGATGTCGCCGGCGATCTGGTCGCTGCCATGCACATCCTGGGCTCGGCCGTCCGGGGCGCGCAGATGAAGTTCGGCAAGGGCGGCGGCATCTCGCCGGCCTCCGTGGTCAACCAGATCGACCACATGGGCGTCCGGGCCGTCCCGATCATCGCGTTGATGTCCTTCCTGATCGGGGCGATCATCGCCCAGCAGGGCGCCTTCCAGCTTCGCTATTTCGGCGCCGAGATCTTCGTCGTCGACCTCGTCGGCATCCTGCAGCTGCGCGAGGTCGGCGTGCTTCTGACGGCGATCATGATCGCCGGCCGCTCCGGCAGCGCGATCACCGCCGAGATCGGCTCGATGAAGATGCGCGAGGAGATCGACGCGCTGACGGTGATCGGGCTGAACCCGGTGGGCGTGCTGATCTTTCCGAGGCTGGTGGCATTGACCATCATTCTGCCACTCCTGACGATTATCGCAAACTTTGCAGCGCTTTACGGTGCCGCCGTCGTCACCTGGACCTATTCCGGCATTACCTTCGAAACCTTCCTGGCGCGCCTTCATCAAGCGGTCGACCATACCTCGGTGGCATCCGGCATGATCAAGGCGCCGTTCATGGCGCTCGCCATCGGCATCGTTGCTGCGGTCGAGGGTATGAAGGTCGGCGGCAGTGCGGAATCGCTCGGCAAGCACGTGACGGCCTCGGTGGTGAAGTCGATCTTCGCCGTGATCGTCATGG
Source organism: Pseudorhizobium marinum (assembly GCF_000705355.1). NCBI lineage: Bacteria > Pseudomonadati > Pseudomonadota > Alphaproteobacteria > Hyphomicrobiales > Rhizobiaceae > Pseudorhizobium > Pseudorhizobium marinum. The sequence continues at coordinate 297,099 of NZ_JMQK01000005.1, read as the reverse complement.
ATTCCTTCTTCGCCATCTTCTACTCAGCGATCGATTTCTAGGAGCGACCGCGTGGCGGGAACACAAAAAGATGCGGCCCAGAAAGAAAGGCAGGTTGTCCTGTCGGTGCACGACCTGACGGTGGGCTTCGGCTCCACCATCGTGCTCGACAACCTCAACCTCGATATCTATCGCGGCGAGATCCTGGGTTTTGTCGGCGCTTCGGGCACGGGCAAATCGGTTCTGATGCGCACGGTGCTGCGTCTCCTGCCGCGGCGCGGTGGAAGCATCAAGATCCTTGGGACGGACTACGACGAGGCGACCGACGAGCAAAGAGTTGCTCTCGACACGCGGCTCGGGGTGCTCTTCCAGCATGGTGCGCTGTTTTCCTCGCTGACGGTCAAGGAGAACATCCAGCTGCCCATGCGGGAATACCTGGACCTGCCGCAGTCGCTGATGGACGAGCTTGCGTTTCTGAAGATCGAGATGGTCGGGCTCGCACCGGAAGCGGCCGACAAATATCCGTCGGAACTGTCCGGGGGCATGATCAAGCGTGCGGCGCTCGCAAGGGCGCTGGCGCTCGATCCGGACCTCGTCTTCCTCGACGAGCCGACCTCGGGTCTCGACCCGATCGGCGCGGCCGAATTCGACATGCTGATCGCCCGGCTGCGAGACACCCTCGGGCTGACGGTCTACATGGTAACCCACGACCTCGACAGCCTTTTTTCAGTTTGCGACCGTATTGCCGTGCTCGGACAGAAGCGGGTATTGGTGGAAGGCACGCTGGAGGATATGTTCGCGTTCGACGACCCTTGGGTTCAATCCTACTTCCGCGGCAAGCGGGCCCGTTCCGTGGTGACCACGGAACAGGCCGCGACGCCAACTGCACAGAGTGACTGAGGCCATGGAAACCAAAGCAAATTACGCAATCGTCGGGTTCTTCACCTTGCTGGTGATCGCCGCCGCATTCGGTTTCGTCTACTGGATGGCCCAGTCGGGGCGGGGTGGTCCGGTGGCCGAGCTGGCGATCCGCATCCCCGGGTCCGCAAACGGTCTGTCGGTGGGCTCGCCGGTGCGCTTCAACGGCATTCCGGTGGGCTCCGTGCGCAACCTCTCCATTGACCCGGACGATCCGCAATATTCGATCGCCTTCACCGAAGTGCGCGCCGACGCGCCCGTCTTTCCCTCGACCAAGGCGGTGCTGGAAGTGCAGGGCCTGACGGGGGCTGCCTATATCGAGCTCTCCGGCGGCAACAAGGGCGAAGAGAGCATCCTTCGGCAGGCAATAGATACCGGCCGTCCGGCGGTGCTGATCGCCGATCAGTCGAGCGTGACCAACCTTTTGGCAACCGCCGACAAGATCCTGGAGCGCGCCAATGACGCGATCGGCGATCTGCAGGGCTTTGTCGCGGATGCACGCGGTCCTCTGACGCAGACGATCCGTAACGCCGAGGTCTTCTCGGCATCGCTCAGCAGCAATGCGGGTGCGATCGACGATTTCCTGGAAAGCATGTCGGCGCTGTCGGTGACCTTCAACGGCGTTTCGCAGCGCGTTGACTCCACGCTTGCCGCAGCCGAGGAACTGGTGCGTGCGGTCGATGCAGAAAAGATCAACGCGGTGGTCACCAATGCCGAACGCGTCAGCCTCAATGTCGCCAATGCCTCCGACAATCTCGACGAGATCGCCCAGAACATCCGGTCGGCTTCTTCCAGCTTCCAGCAGGTAACGACGGATGCGCGGTCTGTGGTCCAACGGGCCGACACCTTGATGGCGGCGATTAACCCGCAGAACGTCGGAACCGCGGTCAACAACCTGACGGCAGCCAGCGAAGACGCACGCAGTGCGCTATCATCGGCACGTGAGGTCGTCGACGGGGTGGCCAACCAGCGCGACGACATCAATCGGGCGATCAACGACTTCACGGAGCTGGCGCAGAAGCTCAACAACGCGTCGAACCGCGTCGACGGCATCCTCGCCAAGGTCGACACCATGCTGTCGGGCGACGATTCCGAGTCGCTGTTTGCGGAAGCCAGCAGAACGCTGCAGTCCTTCCGCACGGTTGCCGACAACATCAATGGCCGCGTGGGGCCGATTGCAGACAGCCTGCAGCGCTTCTCGGCCTCCGGCCTGCGCGACATCCAGACGCTGGTGGAAGACACCCGGCGCACGGTTCGCAGCCTCGACAGCACGATCACCAATTTCGACGAGAACCCGCAGCGCCTGATCTTTGGTGGCGAGACGGTAAAACAGTATGACGGCAGAACGCGGCGATAGGGACTGAGTACTCATGACAGGTTTGACGTTCTTCAACACGGGTCCGCTTCGCCCCGGCGCGCTGATGGTGCTGCCGATGATCGCCGCCCTGGCGGCGGGCTGCGGCACGAAGGCCAACAATGACACCTTCGACCTTTCCATCACCCCCTCCAGCACGGGGCCTTCCGCGCGCGGGCGGCAGATCCTGGTACCGGAGCCGACGGCACTGAAGTCGATTGCGAGCGACCAGGTCGTGATCCGGGTCTCGCCGTCGGAAATCCAGTATCTGGCGGAATCGCAGTGGGGCGATACTCTGCCGCGCATGGTTCAGGCCAAGCTCGTGGCGGCTTTCGAAAACAGCGGTCGTCTCGGCGGCGTCGGCCAGCCGGGGCAGGGCTTGGCGATCGACTATCAGGTGGTGGCCGAAATTCGTGCGTTCGAAGTCGACACCAGCGGTGCCGATGTCGCCAATGTCGAGATCTTCGTGAAGATCCTCAACGACCGCAACGGCACCGTCCGCGCCCAGCGCGCCTTCCGGGCGACCGTGCCGGTCTCCGGGACGGAGAACCGGGACTTCGTCGCGGCGCTCAACAACGCCTTCGCCGCCGTCGGCGCCGAGATCGTCGACTGGTCGCTGCAGTCCATGTAGCCGCCTCGGGTCTGACGGCACGACGCACCTACATCCCGAACGAAAATGGCCGCCCTCGGGGCGGCCATTTTCGTTTGCTCTATCAGCAGTCGGGATCGCTTCAGTTGAAGCGCCCGGCCGCATGCGCCAGCATGGTATAGACCTTGCCGGTATCGGAGGTCAGGTAGCTCTGGGTGACCGACTTGTCGCGGTCGGTGCGGGCCACGTCGCTGAGCAGCTTCTCGAAATCGGCGATGTAGCGATCCACCGCGGTGCGGAACTCCGGCTCGCGTTCGTACTTGCGCTTGATCTCGTCGAAGGTCTGCTGGCCCTTCAGCGTGTAGAGGCGGCGGGTGAAGACATCCCGCTCGCCGCGCTGATAGCGGCGCCAGAGGTCCACCGAGGCGTCATGATCGATGGCGCGCGCGATATCCACCGACAGCGAGTTCAGCGATTCCACCATGTGCCGCGGATTGCGGTTGTCGCCATTGCCGCGCGGAGCCGGCTGTTCGGGCTGGCGCGGTGCCTGACGGGCCGGTGCCTCTGCCCCTTCCGACGCACCGCGCAGGAGGTCGCTGATCCAGCCACCCTCATCCCGTCGCCCAGTCGAGGGCTCGGAAGGACGCGGCTGCAACGGTTGTGCCGGACGATCGACATTGATCGAACCGCGCAGGCCCGATGACAGCAGGTCGCTGCGCGGAGCCGCTACCGGCTGCTGCGGCAGGGCTGCGACCGGCTGCGGCCGTGGTGCCGGCGCGGGCGCCGGTGCCGGTGCACGCGCCGGAGCAGGCTGCGAGACCTCAAGCTGCTGCGTCGAGCGACCGACGAGCTGCGAGAGGTCCTGGAGCGCCTTGATCTGCTCGGAGACCGCGCGCCGCATCGCAGCCGCGCTTTCCTTGGCTTCTTCCGGAAGGTCGAACGCGCCGCGCTTCAGCTCGGAGCGGGTGCTGTCGAGCTCTTCGCGGATCTCGTTGGCCGAGCGACGGATTTCGTCCGTTGCGCCCGCGAAGCGTCCGACGGCCTCTTCCACCGACTGGCGCAATGTCTCGCGCAGGTGGGAGGCAGCGGTGTCGGACCGGTTGGCGGCTGCGCCGAGCATCCGCTCGACATCGCCGAACGAGCTTTCGACACTGCCGCGGATGCGCTCGGACAGACCCTTGGCGCGGTTCTCGGCATTCGACAAGGTCTGGTCGATGGCACGATTGGCTTCTTCGCCGGCGCCCGTCAGTGCCTCGCGCATCGCCTGTGCCGTGATGTCGACCCGCTGCTGCGTTTCGCCGAGCGTGCGGCCGATGTCTGCAAAGGCGCCGTGCAGGCTTTCGCGCAGATGGGAGGCAACCTGCGAAGACCGCTCGCCGGCGCGCTCGAACGAGCCCTCCACCAGCGTCGTCAGGTTGCGCATCGTCGCTTCGATCTCTTCCGACTGCTTGACCAGTCCGATCGACAGGCTGCGGAGCGCGTTCTGGCGCTCGCCCAGCGTGTTGGCGAGGTTCGACTGGGCTGCACCCAGCAGTTCCGACGCCTGGGCAAGCACCTTGGAGTGCTCATCAAAGCGCCCGACGATACCGCCGACCTGATTGAGCGTCTGTCCGGAGATGCTGGCCAGCCGATCGATGTTGTTTTCCAGGAGCCGGCTCGAGCCGGACACCATGTCTGCTGCATGGCTTGCCGATTCCTGGAAGCGGTTGGCCGTGGCATCGAGCTTTTCATCGACGCCGGCAAGACGGGCCGATGCCTGGTCGGCAGCAGAGGTAATGTTGCGGGTCGCCCGCTCGACGATGTCGGTGATCCCGGAATTGCTTTCCGCGAGCCGGTCGATCAGGGCGTTGACGTTGCCGGTGAGGCCGCGCTCTACGGCCAGGATCGCACCGGCGGTATTCTCCGCCCGCTGCGTGAGGGCCGACAGCGCCTCGTTGGTCCGCGATGCGATCGCATCGACGAGCGCATTGTTCTCGTTGCGGATCCGGCCGGCGCTCTCGTTGACGGCGGCAGCGAGGCGATCGGTGCCTTCCTGGGTGGCAACGGCAATCTGGTCGGCGGCGGACTGGCTGGCGACCGCATATTCCTCGACGACCGGCTTGGCCTGTTCCTCGATGATGCGCGACAGTTCCGTGGTGCGGCTGGCCAGCATCGAATTGAGGTCGCGAGCGCGGCTGTCGAGTGCCGAGCGGATCGCATCGCCACGGGCGGCAAGCGCCTTGTCGACATTGTCCATGGCCGCCTGCAGTTCGGCGGCGGTGTTGGACAGCGTGCCGCGCAATGCGCCGCCGCGGGCTTCCAGAGCCTGCTCTGCTTCGCCCAGCGCCTGCGAGATCGCGTTCACCTGTCGTTTGACGAGAGAATCGGCCTCGGCCACCTTGTTGACGATGGAATTGCCGGCCTCGGAGAAGGCTTGCGCCACCGTGGCGGCCTGGCCTGCAAGGCGGCTCTGGGTTTCGGAAATCCGTGTGACGATCTCGTTCGAGCGCTCCTCGATCGATTTGGTGAACTCCGCATTGCGGTTCGAGAGCTCGTCCGTGAACTCGGCGCCGGCGCGTGTCAGCATCTCTGCGGAGCGCATTGCTTCGCTGTCCATGCCCTCTGCGGCAGCGGTCACGGCTTCCCGCAGCGTCGCGGCAAGGCCTGCAGCCTTGCCCTCGATGGTCCGCGAGACATTGTCGAGGCCGATCGTCAGGGCGCGATCCATGGTCGAAAGGCGTTCGTCGAGACGTGCTGTGCCGCTGTCCATCGTGCCGGCGATCCGGTCGTGTGCATCGGTGCTGACGCGCTCGAGATCGGCGGTGCGCTGGGCGAGGGTGTCGCCGAGATTGCGGCCGGCACCGTCGACCAGCTCCGTGACGCCCGCCAGTTCGTCGCGGATCCGGCCTTCGAGACCGCCGAACGTGGTTTCGATCTTGCTGCCGCTGTCGTTGAGGGCGGCGGCAACGCTGCCGACCGTATGTTCGATGCGGCCGGAAAACTCGTCGGCAGAGCGGGTAATTTCCTGTGCGGCGTCGTTCAGCTTGGCGGCGATGGTGCCGGCGGTGGAGCTGAGACGCTGCTCCAGGTCGGTGCCGGCGCCGTCGATGGCGGCCCGGAACTCTTCCTGCTGCAGCTCCAGCGACATTTCCAGCAGGCCGGCGCTGGTGGCGATCGTCGTGCCGATGGTCGTCACCTGATCGGACATCAGGTCGACGATCTGGTCGTGGGCCTGGGTGAGGGCGACCGAGATCATGTCGCCACGCTTCTCGAGCGTGGAGCGCAGGCGATCGTAGTTGGAGCCGAGGGTCTCTTCCAACTGCTGGTTCGCAGCGGTGACCGTGCCGGCAAATTGATCATGCATCGTCGACAGCGTCTCGGCGACACGCTCGTGTCCGCTGCCGAGCGTCGTCCCGAGCCGGTCCGTTCCGGCCGCAAGATTGCTCTCCAGCCGGCTGGCGCCTTCGCCGAGCACCGTTTCGATCCGTTCCGACACCTGGCCGACCGATGCCTCGATCCGGCTGCCTGCGTCGGAAGCGCTGGCGACGAGCTTGTCGGTCCGCTCGTCGAGCATGCCGGCCAGCCGGTCTTCGCCAAGGGCAAAGGCGGTGCTGAGTTCGAGGGCCTTGTCGTCAAGCAGCTCGCCAATCCGCTCGCCGTTCGACGACACGGTCTGCGCGAAGCCGGCAACGCGCTGATCGAGGCTTTCGCCGAGGCGCTGCTCGCCATCCTCGATGTGCCGAAGGATTGCCGCTGCTCTTTCGTCGAGAACCGCAGACAGGCGCTCCGGCGTATCGGCGACGCTGCTCAGGATTCCGGAGATGCGGTGTTCGCCCAGCGCAAAGGCAGTGCTGAGTTCCATCGTCTTGTCGTCGAGCATTTCGCCGATCTTGTCGCCATTGGCGGCGACGATCTCGGCAAATCCGGCAACCCGCTGGTCCAGCGTCTTGCCGAGGCGGGCTTCGCCCTGCTCGATATGCTGCGCGATGGCGCTGGCGCGCTCGTCGAGCACGCTGGAGAGGCGCTCTGGCGTATCGGCAAGATTGCTGAGAATGCCGGCGATCCGGTCTTCCCCGAGCGCAAAGGCGGTGCTGATCTCCATCGTCTTGTCGTCGAGGAGCTCGCCGAGACGGTCACCATTGGCAGAGAGTGCCTCGGTGAGACCCGCAACCCGCCGATCGACGCTGTCACCGAGGCGCTGCTCGCCTTCCTCGATGTGACGCGCGATGACTGCGGCGCGTTCGTCGAGGACGCTCGAAACACGCTCCGGCGTGTCGGCAAGATTGCCGAGGATACCGGCGATGCGGTCTTCGCCAAGGGCAAATGCGGTGCTGATCTCCATCGTCTTGTCGTCGAGAAGCTCGCCGAGGCGTTCACCGTTCGTCGAGAGCGTCTCGGCAATCACGGCGGCCCGTTCGTCGAGCACGGTCGCAACACGTTCCGGCGTCTCGGCAAGCGTGCCGAGGATGCTCGAGATCCGGTCTTCGCCGAGCGCGAAGGTGGTGCTGATGTCCATCGTCTTGTCGTCGAAGAGTTCGCCGAGACGGTCGCCGTTGGACGACAGGGTCTGGGCAATGGCGGCGACGCGACGGTCGAGGTCTTCGCCGATCCGCTGTTCGCCATCCTCGATGTGACGGGCAAAGACGGCCGCGCGTTCGTCGAGCACGGTGGTGATGCGCTCCGGTGTCTCGGCAAGGCCGGTCAGGATGCCGGCGATGCGATCTTCGCCGAGCGCAAGGGCCGTGCTGATGTCCATGGTCTTGTCGTCGAGGAGTTCGCCGATCCTGTCGCCGTTCGACGACAGCGTCTGGCCCAGGGTGGCGACGCGTTGGTCGAAGCTGTCGGCAATGCGCTGCTCGCCATCCTCAAGGTGGCGGGCAATGGTGGATGCCCGCTCGTCGAGCAGCTGGGCAAGCCGTTCCGGCGCGTCGGAGACGGCGCCCTCGATGGCGGCGGTCCGCTGGTCGAGAGCCTCGACGAAGCGCTGCTGCCCGCCTTCCAGCGCGCTGATGACGGCGCCCGAGCGCTCGCCCAGCGTCTGGTCGAACTGCTTCTGGCTCTCCGTCAGCGCGCCGATCAGCACGCTGCTGCGGCCGGCCAGGACCGCATCGATGTTCTCGTGGGTGTTGCCGAAGGCGCTGGTGATTTCGCTGGTGCGGGCGGCAAGCGCATCGCCGAGCTCGCGCGTGCGGCTCTCCAGCATCGAATCCAGCACTTCCTGACCCGTGCCGAGCGTGGTGGCCAGCGACAGCGACTGGTCGGTCAGCGCCGCGCCGATCCGCGCGATGCTGGTGCTGAGAATGCCTTCGATGGACTCCGAGCCGCCGGCGACCGTTTCGTTGATGCGCGCAAGGCTGTCCATGAGCTTGCTGTCGAGATTGCCCGCGCGCTGGTCGAAGGCGGTGGCAAACTGCGTCAGCCCCTCGTCGAACGTGGCGCTGAGCTGGCCGACTGTCGCCTGCAGCCGCTCTTCGAAGAGGCCGGTGCGCAGGTCGAGGTCCATGACCGCATCGTCTGCGGCGGACTGGAGATTGCGGCGGAACGAGGTGCCCTTGTCGTCCAGCGACTGGTTCAGCGACGCCAGCACGGCATCGAGCGAACCGGTGATGCTGCGTTCGCCTTCGGCCAGACCTTCGGTAATTTCCCGCGTGCGGGCCACCAGGGTCTCGTTCAGCTGCCGGGTGCGGTCCGCAAGCGCTGCATTCAACCGTTCGGTACTGGCGTCGAGCGTCGAGGCACGCGTCTCGAATTCTCCGAGAAGGGCTTCGCCGCGTTCGGCAAGCGTGGACGTCAGCGTCTGGAGGCGCTCGTCGAACTCGCTCGCCAGCGCAAAGCCGGACGAGCTGAGAGTGTCGACGAGGTCCTGGGCCTTGGCCGACAGCAGTGAGCCGAGGGCCTCGCCGGCGGCATTGGTCTTGTCGGTGAGGGCGGCCGCGCGCGTGTCGATCATCGACGCGAAGGCTTCTCCGGACGTCGCCAGGCGAATCGAGATCTCTTCGGTGGCCAGCGAAAGCTCTTCCTTGAGCTGTTCGTGGGCGCCGACGATCGACGACCGGATGCGTTCGGCATGGTTGACGATCGCGTCGCGCTCCGAGCCGAGTTCGTGGACGAGACCGCGAACCCGCAGTTCGTTATCCGTATAGCTGCGCTCCAGCGCGTTGACTTCGGAATGAACCAGCGTCTCAAGCTCGGTCGCCCGCGCGATCGTCCGTTCGATGCCTTCGTTCATGGCCGAGACTTCGCGGCGAACGGCCTGGCCGACGGTCATGATGCGCTCGGCGGCAACCGTCTCCGGTTCGGAGAGGCGAAGCGCCACTTCTGCCATGGAGCGCGCGGCATTGCGCAGGTCCTGCGCACGGGCCATCATGATCGCGAAGGCGAAGAACAGCAGGATCGGGACGATGATGCCCACGACGATCGCAACGATCCCGGGAGCTGAAATCAGACCGGCGACGGATCCCATCTGCCACAGCGCGCTGCCGTAGAGCAACTGGGCAAGGCCGAGGCCGCCGATTGCCCAGAACGCGGAAACGATGGCGGCGTTGCGCAGCGATGCGCGCATCGAGCCGCCTTCCAGCGATTTCAGCATGTTCAGCGTATTGCGTCGGCTGCCGTCGTTTGCCGGCTCGAAGGCGGGTGCCCGCGCCACGGGCTCGCCCGATGTCTGGGAGCGGGGCGGCTGGGCAGGATTGTCTTGCCGTGCGGTTGAGGAACGCTGCTTGGGTGTGTCAGACACTCTGGTCTCCGAGGCGTGGGGCGCGGACCTGCGACGGGCGTCTTGCTCGTCATTGAAATCGATCTTCAGAGCGTCTTCCAAAGCCTGGAAGGCCGTTTCGTCGACCGTTTCACTCGTGGTGTTCTTTGCCATGCGGTTACGCCTCGTTACGGACTCGCCCGGCTATTTCCCTGCTGATCAACCGCCCATTGATCTACCCGGAAATCATGCCTGCCGGATTCCTTGTGTCGTCATGACATTTGGAATCCAATTACAATCAGTTGGATGGCGTTCTTGCAAACGGATGATAAGGAAAGCTTACCAGCGCGCCATCGGGGATGACAGGAGCGGACTCCTGCCCATCCAATCGTATTGTAGTGGCACATCTGTCGTGCCTTAACAATTCGCGGGCCCTTTCAGCGCGCGCAGAGCAAACCCTTGTTAACAGAATTTAAACCATAAAACCGTCCGAAACGCCTGTAAATCGGGAGGCTTAGGTGAAATTAACCATAGCCGAAGATTCCAGCCGCGTTTGTGCCGGAATTTAACGGGATAGAGCGGGCCTTCCGTCACCATCGTGACAGTTCAAGTTCAAAGGAATGGCACCTCTCATGGCTGCTCTCAGCATCGCGTTCGAAGCCCCCGTCACCCTCCGCGGCCTGTCTCCCTCGCAGTCTCGGCCCATCGACCTCGTCCACCTGGCGGCGCAGACCCTGGGCGACAAGGGCCGCGAGATCGATGCCCTGCAGGCCTTCGTCCGGCAGGCGCGCCAGGCGCTGCGGGACGTCGCGAACGGCGACGCAGCCGGCATCACTGCCGCCGCCCACCGGTTGCAGGGTGCCGCAGCCGGGGTCGGCGCCTTCAAGGTTGCCGATGCTGCCGCACGCCTGGAAGAGAATGGCGCCGACGCGGCCGCGATGGCCAAGCTCGGCGCGGCGGTCCTGGAAACCGAGAACTTCGTCCTGAAGCTCTGCCGCTGACAAACGCACCGCGGACAATCCCGTGGCGGCATTGCCGCCCGGGCAGGTGCACCCTATGTTTGGCGGGCTCCGGGATTTGTCGGCTGACAAATCCTCCCTCGCATCAGACTGACCGGATCTCCACACCATGACGAAAATCACCATCGTCGCCTTCGACGGAACGCGCTTTGACCTGGATGCTGCCAACGGATCGACCGTGATGGAGAATGCCGTGCGCAACTCCGTGCCGGGCATCGAAGCCGAATGCGGCGGCGCCTGCGCCTGTGCGACCTGTCACGTCTATGTCGATGACGCCTGGTCCGAGCGGGTCGGACCGCCGTCGCCCATGGAAGAGGACATGCTCGACTTTGCCTATGAAGTGAAGCCGACCTCGCGACTGTCCTGTCAGATCAAGATGACCGATGCGCTCGATGGGCTCGTCGTGAACGTTCCCGAGCGGCAGGCCTAGCCGGCGGGCGACCGTTTCCGGGCCGCCCTCAGCCGCCGTTCTGCTGCTGACGGTATTTCAGGAGGCGCATCATCCGGCTGTCGAAATTCGTCGATTCCACCCGATCGAAGCGGACCTGTTCCCGGTCGTGCGATTCCAGCACGCGCCGGGTCGTGGCGCCGACCTGCCTTTCCAGTTGCTCGCAGTTGGATGCAGGGCGGAGGTTCTGAAGCTCCTGTTCCAAAGTGCGTGCATAATTGCGTGCGATCTCGGCATGGCGCTCCTCGTGCCGCTTGATGTCGGCGGACAAGGTATCCCAGATGAAGCGTAGGTCCTGTTCCGCGCGGCGGCGGTTGCTCCAGCGCGGCAGGATGATATGCGTCTTGAGAGTGACCTTGGCAGCCCCGACCGAGCAGCGGCCGCTGCGTTCCACATAGGTGACTTCGCCGCCGAAGCTGATCTCCGTCGCGCCGGGGTGGCGATGGCCGGTCGCCTGGGTGAGGGGACCGCGTCGTTCCAGTTCGCTGTCCAGGTCTTCGGCCGTGCGGCCGCCGATGCTGAAGTAACCGTATGTCTTGCTGATCAGGGGATCGGCGTTGGCCGCAGTCACCGTCAGGCACAAAGCGACTGTTCCGCCGAGCAGGCAGCGGAATCTTGTAATCAGGGGCATTCTTCAGCCTGCAGACGTTGAACTTTGGAGGAGCTTGCGGCATAGGCGTCGGCAGCGCAACAAGAAGGCACAAAAATTTGCGTTACTCCTGGACAAAGGCCGCCTCGGCCGCGCCGGACCACACCATCCTGTGGCAGGTCCGCACGCGCAACCTTGAACTGGGCAACCACGGCCATATCATGGCCATCGTCAATGTTACGCCTGATTCCTTCTCCGATGGGGGCCGCTTCGTCGACAGCGCCCAGGCGATCGACTTTGCTCTGTCCTGCGTGAAGAAGGGGGCGTCGATCCTGGATATCGGCGGCGAATCAACCCGCCCGGGCGCCGACGAGGTGAGTGCGGCACAGGAGCAGGACCGGGTCCTTCCGGTGATCGAAAGGCTCTCGCGCGAAACCGAAGCCTTGATTTCCATCGACACCTACCGGGCGGAGACGGCGCGGCTGGCGGTGGCGGCGGGCGCCCATATCATCAACGACGTTCATGGACTGCAGCGGGAGCCGGAGATCGCCCAGGTGGCGGCGCAGACGGGCGCCGGGCTCTGCATCATGCACACGGGGCGCGGCCGTGATGGACACAGAAACGCCGACCTGATCGCCGACCAGCTGGAATTCTTCGGACAATCTCTCGCCATCGCCCGTGACGCCGGGGTCGGGCACGACAGTCTCGTCCTCGATCCGGGATTCGGCTTTGCCAAGAATGCCGAGGACAATCTTGAACTCATGGCCCGCTTCGAAGAGCTGGACGTGCTGGGCCTACCCTGGCTGGTGGGCACGTCGCGAAAACGGTTCCTCGGGTCGGTAACCGGCCATGACGTGGCCGCCGATCGCGATATCGCCACGGCAGCCACCACGGCCATGCTGCGGCTTGCCGGTGCCTCGATCTTTCGTGTCCACGATGTGGCGGCCAGCCGGGATGCGCTGGCCATGGCCGATGCCGTCATCGCGGCAGCCTCCAGAAACGGCGGGAACGCAACATGACGACCTATACGATCACCCTCAAGAACTGCGCCTTCTTCGCGCGCCACGGCGTCCTGGACCAGGAGAACACGCTCGGCCAGCGCTTCTTCGTGGATGCCGCCATGGAGGTGGAAGCCGGCGATGCACTGGAAACGGACCTTGTGGAGCAGACCGTCGACTACGGGCTGGCGTTCGCCCTGATCGAGCGGGTCGTGACGGGGCAGCAGCGCAAGCTGATCGAGACGCTGGCCTTCGACATCGCCAAGGCGCTGTGCGCCCGGTTCGCGCAGATCCGCCACGTCGAGATCACCGTGCGCAAGCCAAGCGCGCCGGTACAGGGTGTTCTCGATCATGCCGAGGTGCGGGTTGAATACCGTCCAGCCTGAAATGCGCTTCACCGCAGCCCTCGGCCTTGGCGGCAATATCGGTGATCCGCCGGCGGCGATGGGATTTGCATTGCGGCAACTCGACCAGCATCCGGACTGCCGGGTGCTGGCGGTATCGCGCCTCTACAAGACGCCGCCCTGGGGCAAGACCGACCAGGCCGACTTCTTCAACTGCTGTGCTTTGATCCGCACCGCGCTGGCGCCCGAAGCACTGCTCGACCTCTGCCTCGACATCGAGCGCGACATGAAGCGCGAGCGCGTCGAGCGCTGGGGGCCGCGCACCATCGATATCGATATCCTGACCTATGGGAAGTTGGCGCAGGAGACGGAGCGCCTGCAACTGCCCCATCCGCGCATGACGGAGCGGGCCTTCGTGCTGATGCCGCTCAGCGAGATCGCGCCGGACCTGGTGGTCGACGATCATACGGTAGCGGAATGGCTGGACAAGGCCGACCAGGCCGGGATCCGCCTGGCGCGGGAAAATCGTGACTGGTGGCGAGAGACCTAGCTCCCGCCACGCTTTGATCAGTCGATCGAACCGACGGCCAGCGAATCGAGGTCGCGGTCCAGGGTCAGGCCAATGACGGGGACCATCTGTTCTTCCACCTTCACGGAGATCGTGATGTTCATGGTGTTGGCACCGCGCAGGCTGGCAACCATGGCGCCGTTCAACTGGGCGCGATTGATGCCGACGACGACCTTGTCGCCGTTGACCGCACCGGAAATGATGTCGAGGCCCTTGCCCTCGGCACCGTCGAGGAACTGGCCCTGATAGCCGCGGCCGTTCTGCGTGATCACGGCCGACATCGGCTGCTTGAAGACGCCGACGCGGCAGGTGCCGTCGAGCTTGATGCCCGTCTCGCCGCTCGGCGTCGGTTCGCCGATCAGGTTGCAGTTGAACTTGGTGCCCTTGTATTTCCCGGCGACGATCTCGCCCGGACCCTTCCAGGTGCCGGCGACCTGCTGGAAGAAGGCCTTGTCTCGAGGAGCAGCGGTTGCTTCGGGAGCAGTGGCGGAGGTGGCGCCAAGGGCGACGGCGATCACGCCGAACAGGGAGAATATGCGCAGGTTCATCGATGATTCCTTGGCCAATCAAGAGCCGTTTCGAGCCGCAAGGGTACGGTGAAACTGGTTAATGACTGGTAACCATGGTCCCGGAACTATCGGTCCGGGCGCGAGAAATCATTCGCTCCTGCCGCCGCCGACGGCGGCGATATCCGACAGGAAATCGCCGATCCCGGGCCGCCTGACGGCGCGGAAGGGCAGCGGCCGGCAGAGATCCATGGCCGCAATTCCGATGCGGGCGGTCAAAAGACCGTTGATGACGCCTTCGCCGAGACGCTTGGAGAGCTTGGCTGCCAGTCCATGCCCCAGAACCTGCTGCGCCAGCCCGTCTCCGACGGCGATCGAACCGGTGACGGCGAGATGACCGATGACGTCGCGCATCAGGCGCAGCAGGCCGAGACGGCCTGGCCTGCCGCCGTAGAGTTCGGCCATCGCGCGGATGAGGCGGGCGACTTCGAAGACGACATAGGCGAGATCGACGATCGCCCGCGGGCTGATGGCCGTCACCACGGAGACCCGCTTCGAGGCATTGAGGATCAGCGCCCGGGCCTGGCGGTCGAGCGGAGACAGGAGTTCCTTCTCCGCAAGGTCGAGCAGCTGCGGCCCGTCGATGATCTCGTCCTTGGTGGCGTCGAGGACGGCACGCCCCTTGGCCGTTTCGGCGCGGTGCGACAGCAGCGTCGTCAGGGTCGCCACCACGGCCCGGGCACTGCCCGGCAGCGGTGCCGCCGCGGCCGCCTCGGCTTCGGCCTTGAGGCTCTGCACGGCAGAGAGGCGCAGCAGACCGGCCACCTCCCGCGCGACGACGATCAGAACGGCAAGAAGTCCGACGGCCAGCGCGGTCAGCGCCGCATAGCCGAGCCAGTCGTTGCGGGAAAACAGGTCACGTACGACACCGTCGGCCCAGAGGCCGAAGGCGAGCGACAGGAAGGTGCCGAAGGCCGCAAGGGCCAGATTGGCGAAGGAGAACCCCTTGCGCCGCCGCGGCGCGGCCACCGGCAGGGCATCGGACGCGAGCTCCGTCGGCGAGAGGAAGGGATCCTGCTCCTGTGGGGTCAGCATCACGCCGTCGTCGAAGCTGCGCGGCGGGCGGGCAGCCGTCGGCGCGGTGTCCGGCCGGCGGTCGTCGCCGACGTCGAAGGCACCGGGCCGGCGCGGCCCGCGGCCGGGGGGGAAGTCGGAGGAGGTCATGCGAGGCGATCTCCAAAAAGAAACTGCATGGCGCGGTCGAGGCGAATATGGGGAACCGAGAGCCGGATGCCGCCGCCCGACTCCTCAACCGCTGGCGGCCGGAAGCGGACGAAATTGATCTCCGGCAATTCGCCCATCCCTTCGCCAAGCTGCTTGAAGAACAGCTCGGGGTCCTTGGGCAGGTCGCCGGGGAAAATGGCCGTCTTGCGGTTGCCGTCGAATGTCTCCGTACCGATCCGCTCGCCGGACATCGGCGTGCCGACGATGACGGGAAGGGCCTGGCCTCCCTCGTTCACCGTCGCCTCGCGGGTCGCCCTGACGGAGGCGATGGCCATGACGTCGATCCCGGCCCCGGACATGCCGATGCGGTGCATGGCGCGGTCGACGAGCCGGGCCGTCACCTTTTCCAGCGCCTCATGGCTTTCGTGGTGGATATGGTCGGCCTTGGTCGCGGCCACGAGCACCTTGTCGATGCGGCGTCCGAGGAGCGACGACAGCAGGCTATTGTTGCCCGGGCGGAAGCAGGCCAGCACATCCGCCAGTGCCCGCTCAAGATCCTGCACCGCCTCCCGGCCCCTGTTGATCGCCTGCAGGGCGTCGATCAGGACGATCTGCCGGTCGAGGCGGGCGAAATGATCCCGGAAGAAAGGCTTCACGACGACGGATTTATACGCCTCGTAGCGGCGCTCCATCATCGCCCGCAGAGAGCCTTTCGGAGCCCGCTCGGCCGACAGGTTCGGAAGAGGTGCGAAGGTGAGGGCGGGGGACCCGTCCAGATCGCCCGGCATCAGGAAACGGCCGGGCGGGAGCGTCGACAGCGATCGCTCGTCCGACTTGCAGGCCTTGAGGTAGGCCGCGAAGGCCTCCGAAAGCCGCCGCGCCGTCATCTCGTCGGCGGGGCCATCCGGATCGATGCTGGCGCAGAGGGCCATCCACTCCCGCGCCAGTTCCGCGCGGATGCCGGTTCGCGCCAGCGTCACGGTATTTTCGCTGAAGGTCCGGTAGTCTTGCCCGAGGAGAGGAAGATCCAGCAGCCATTCACCCGGATAATCGACGATGTCGATCGACAGCCGTCCCGCCGAAAACATGCGGCTCCAGCCGCTGGCGCTCTGGTAGTCCAGGGTGATGCGCAGTTCGGAGATGGCGCGTGTCGAATCGGGCCAGACCCGGTCGCGCACCAGCGCCTGGATATGGTCCTCGTACTGGAAGCGGGGGATGGCATCGTCCGGCTGGGGCTCGAGCCGGATCGCCGAGACCCGTCCCGACCGCACCGGCTCGAACAGCGGCAGGCGTCCGCCGTTCAGGAGATTGTGGACGAGGGAGGAAATGAACACCGTCTTGCCGGCGCGCGACAGGCCTGTAACGCCAAGCCGCACCGTCGGGTGAACCAGGCCCGCCGCGCGGTCGGCAAGGTTGTCGATGGCAATGCGGGCATCGTCCGTGAAGCTCGTGAGGGAGGGCGGCAAGGCTGGATCCTTCTTTTCGGCCTATATAGGTTCGCCGGGGGAGGCTGAAAAGAAGTGGTTTCTCAGAGGGCGCTCCGGCAGCCTCCGAAGGCGGCAACCCTCATGCCGTGAGGAAATCAATGAGACGCCAGTGAGGACCCGTGGGTTCGCCGGGCCGGTCGAGAACTGCAAGGCCGGCCGTCGGATACCCCATGGGAATGGCGCCGGCGGCCTCGTCGGCGCCGATCAGCCGCTCCATGGCCTCTTCGATGGTCGGATTGTGCCCGATCAGCATCAGCGATCCCGCGCTTCCATTGGACGACAGGAGCTCGAGATAGACGTCGACCGGGGCATTGTAGAGATCGTCGACGAAAGCCAGCTCCAGATCTTCGTCGATGGCGCGGCGGACGGCCTCGGCCGTCTGGCGGCAGCGCACGGCGGTGGAGCTGATCACCCGTTCGGGGCGATAGCCGCGGTCGGCTGCTTTCTCGGCGACGAGCTCTGCTTCCGCAAAGCCTTCGCCGTCGAGCGGGCGATCGAAATCGCGCTCCCCAGGCTGTGCCCAGCCGGATTTCGCATGACGGAGCAGATAGATTCGGGAAGGAAAGCTGGAGGTCATCGTTCTGCTGCCGAAGGAATGCGCTGGCCGGATGCGTAGCTCTTTGCCGGCCGGTCCGTCAACCATGACCATCGTCACAGGCGAACGGGTTCCCATGGGCTATCGCGCCAGTGCCGATATCGGCACAAGCCTAGAATAAAGATGAATTTATAGCCGTTTAGCCTAATATTGTGACAGGTTTAAAAATGGTTTTCTCGTGTCTAACAGGCTTGAACCGGCGTGGATGAATGGGATATAGAGCGCGCCTTGAGATGTTCTTCGGGAGAATCGCGTTGAGTGAGAAGATCGATCTTAGCAATTATGTTCTGTCGGAAACCGACGAGTTCATGAATGCGAACCAGAAGGCGTATTTCCGGGCCAAGCTTGTAGCGTGGCGGAACGACATCCTGCGGGAGGCGCGCGAGACGCTTGGTCATCTCGCCGAGGAAAGCGCAAACCATCCCGACCTCGCCGACAGGGCGTCCTCCGAAACGGACCGGGCCATCGAGCTGCGTGCTCGCGACCGGCAGCGGAAGCTGATCGGGAAAATCGATTCGGCCCTGCAGCGGATTGAGGACGGCACCTACGGTTATTGTGAAGAGACGGGAGAACCGATCGGGCTGAAGCGTCTTGACGCCCGCCCCATCGCGACCCTCTCGATCGAGGCGCAGGAGCGTCACGAGCGCCGGGAAAAAGTCTACCGCGACGAATAGGCGGGAAGCCGGGCCGTCGATGTTTGAGGCGCGGCACTGCCGCGCCATTTTTTTGATCCTTGGTGCGCCCGGACGCTGAGCCGCGCCGCTATTTGTCGCGCGTGACGGACATCTCCCCGAAGATACGAGCCATTTCGTCCTGCAGCGACGGCTCGGGCCTGGCGCCCGTGACGCGCGGCTTTTCCCCGGCGGGGGCGGCGAAAGCCTGAGGCGCGGTCTCCCCGGCCGCAAGATTGCTGGCCATTTCCTCCTCGAGAATACGTTCGAAATCGCTGCCAAATGACTTCGGCGGCGCCGCGTCCGACACGGTGGGATTGGCCGGCACGGCGCGCACCGGCTGCGTCGGTCCCTGGAACACGCGGCCTCGGGCTGCGTCCAGAATGTCGGCTGCCTCCGTCAGAGCGGGCTCGCGACGGATATCGATCGGCTCGACAGGTGGCGGGGTTTTTGTCGCTGCGGCAAGCGACGATTCGCTCGGAGGCGTCCGGGAGACGGGTGGAGCCGCTGATCTCGGTGCGGCAGGTATGGGCACGGTCGGCTGCGGGGATGGGGCCTGGGCCTCAAATGCCGGGTCCGCAGGCTTCGTCTTCTGCCGTCCCTGGTCTTCTGCAGGCGTCGCGGGTGGTGGGGCGTGGGCGGCATCCCGTTGCGCACGTGGTCGGGCCTTTGCCGCGATAGCCGCTTCGGCCGATATATCTGCGGGCACGGAGATGCCGCTTTCGATGACAATGTCGGTCGGCCCCCCGATCATGATCAGATGCTCGACGTCATCGCGGCGAACCAGCACCAGGCGCCGGCGCGCATCCACGGCCGCCGCATCGAGCACCTGAAGGCGTGGCTGGCGGTTGCGGCCGCCGCGGATGAAGGGGGAAGGACCTCGTCGCCCGCGCAGGAGCCAGAGGACGCCGATCAGGCAGACAAACCCGACGCCGACGCCGAGGACTGCGATCACCAGCCGAAGGCCATATTCGCTAATCACCTGATCGATCATCGTCCTGCGCTCCTGCGAGATTGTGCCGAGTAGAAGTGCGCTTTTTTTTTGCCGCGGCAAGATGCAGACCCGGCTCCCGGGAGCTTAGGCGTCGCTATCCCGGGTTTTCTGCACTTCTGCGCTTTTTGCATCAACCGCAACTTGCTAAGAAAGAATCGCGGCGGTTTGCCGAGAGTTTCCAGAGTTGCGCCTTCTTCGGGCGGCCGAATAGTGAGGACTTGATGACGAGGTTGCAGCAGGGCGGCAACTACGAGGAGCCCCTGGTCGACCGCGGAGCGCGGGGTGGAACCGTGATCCGGATCCTCCTGCTAGCCCTGGTGCTGATCGGCGTGGCGATCGCCTTCGTCTTTTTCCAGCAGGCTTTGGACAACGAGATCGTGCTCGGACTGCTCGGCGTTCTGGCCATGGTCGGCATCTTCTTCATGGTGTCGTCGATCATCGGCTTCGTCGAGGTCATGCCGCAGTCCCGTTCGGATGAACTGGCGCGCGGTTACCTCGGAACGCACCCGGACGGGATACTCGTCACCGATTCCCGCGGTCGGATCGTCTATGCCAATGCCGCCTACGGCCGCCTGACGGGCGCCAGCAAGGGCAGCAATGTCCAGGCACTGGAACCGCTTCTGTCGCGCAACCGGGAATCGAGCGAGGCGCTCTACCGCCTGACCAACGGGCTTCGCGAGGGGCGCGAGGGCCACGAGGAGTTCCGCCTCGCCCAGCCGCTCGGCCGCGGCACGACCAACGGTTCGGGGGCGCACTGGTACCGGCTGAAGGCCCGTCACCTGCGGCCCGGAAAGAGCTCGAGCAATCAGCTGGACATCTGGCAGCTGACCGACATCACCTCGGAGCGGGACGACCAGGAGCGCTTCTTCCGGGAACTTCAGAATGCCATCGACTACCTCGACCACGCGCCGGCCGGCTTCTTCTCGGCAGGCCGCAAGGGCGAGGTCTTCTATATCAATGCGACTCTGGCCGAATGGCTTGGTCTCGATCTCACGAAATTCGTGCCGCGGTCGATGACGATCGCCGATTTCGTCGCCGGCGAAGGCATGGCGCTGATCCAGTCGGTACAGGCGGCGCCGGGATTGAAGCGAACGGAAACGCTGGACCTCGATCTTCGCCGCACCAACGGCCAGAGCCTGCCGGTGCGGCTGGTCCACTCCGTGACCTCGATGCGCGACGGCGCGCCGGGCGAGAGCCGCACCATCGTGCTGAACCGGCCCAAGGGCGGCGAGGGCGACCAGTCGGCGTCCGCCATGCGCTTCACGCGCTTCTTCAACAACACGCCGATGGCGATTGCTTCGGTGGATGGCGAAGGCAAGATCCTGCGCATCAATGCGCCCTTCCTGCGCCTGTTTGCCGGTGTCGTGTCGCGCGACGAGGTTGATGCGGGCGCCCATCTCGAAGCGATCGTCCACGAGACGGCGCGGCCACAGCTGATGCAGGCGCTGGCGGCGGCGACCGATCGCCAGGGCGACATCGCCCCGATCGACTGCCGCCATCCGGGCGACGACAGCCGCTACGTCCGCTTCTACGTCAATGCCGTGATCGACGAGAGCGACGAGGCGCCGGAGGAAGCGGCGATCGTCTATGCAGTCGAGACGACCGAGCAGAAGGCGCTCGAGACGCAGATGGCGCAGACGCAGAAGATGAACGCGGTCGGCACGCTGGCGGGCGGTATCGCCCACGATTTCAACAACGTCCTGACGGCGATCCTGCTGTCGTCCGATCACCTGCTCCTTCAGGCGCGGCCCTCGGATGCGAGCTTCGCGGACCTGATGGAGATCAAGCGCAACGCCAACCGCGCCGCGGTGCTGGTGCGCCAGCTCCTGGCGTTCTCGCGCAAGCAGACGATGCGGCCGGTGGTGCTCAACCTGACCGACGTGGTCGGCGACCTGCGCATGCTGGTGGACCGGCTGATCTCCGGAACCAATGTGAAGCTGGAGGTGGATTACGGCCGCGACCTGTGGACCGTTCGCACCGACCTGTCGCAGTTCGAGCAGGTGCTGATCAACCTCTGCGTCAATGCGCGCGATGCCATGCCGCAGGGCGGCACGCTGGTGATCAAGACGCGCAACGTCGATGCGGGCGACACGGCCAATTTCCCGCAGGCCGATCTGCCGGCGGAGGATTTCGTCATGGTGGAAGTGTCCGACAGCGGCACCGGCATCCCGCCGGAGATCATGGACAAGATCTTCGAGCCCTTCTTCACCACCAAGGAAGTCGGCAAGGGAACCGGCCTCGGCCTCTCGATGGTCTATGGCATCGTCAAGCAGTCGGGCGGCCACATCTACCCCGAATCGGAAGTCGGCCGCGGAACCACCTTCCGCCTGTTCCTGCCGCGCCACATCCCGGAGGCCCAGGTGCTGCAGGAAATGCAGCCGACTCCGGACGCTGCACCGCCGGCCGAAGCGATCGCCTCCAAGGAGCCGGTCGACCTCACCGGCAATTCCGCCGTCGTGCTGCTCGTCGAGGACGAGGAAGCGGTGCGCCGGGGCGGCAAGCGGATGCTGGAAACCCGCGGCTACACCGTCCACGAGGCCGGCTCCGGGGTCGAGGCGCTGGAGATCATGGCAGAGCTCGAGGGCAAGGTCGACATCGTCGTCTCCGACGTCGTCATGCCGGAAATGGATGGCCCGACGCTGCTGGGCGAACTGCGCAAGACCTATCCGGACCTGAAGTTCATCTTCGTCTCCGGTTATGCGGAAGATGCCTTTGCCCGCAACCTGCCGGCGGATGCCAAGTTCGGCTTCCTGCCAAAACCCTTCTCGCTGAAGCAGCTGGCGGTCGCCGTGCGGGAAATGCTGGACAACTGAGACAATCCTGCCGCCTTCTTCGGCGGTGGGACTGGCACCGATCGCTAGCCGCGGCGGGCGACGAGAATGCCGGCAAGCACGATGGCACCGCCGATGGCCTGCAGCGGGCCGATCGCTTCGGCCAGAATGAGCCAGGCGAGGATTGCCGCCACCACCGGCTGAAGCAGAAGCGTCAGTGACGAGAAGGCCGCCGGCAGGAAGGCCAGCGCATAGGTGATCGCCACCTGCCCGCCGGCATGGCTGATGAAGGCGAGGCCGAAGAGGATCGCCCAGCCGTAGAGGCTGGGGGGTAAGATGTTCCCCTCGAAATAGAGCGCGAAGGGCAGGATCGCGGCGGCGGCGGTGGCCGTCGACCAGATCATGATCCGCACGGTGTCGAAGCGGCTGCGCAGCCGCCCGATCGCCAGGATGTAGCAGGCGTAGAAGACGGCCGCGAGCGTGGCGTTGGCATCGCCGGCAAGATTGCCGTCCCCCAGTGCGGCGGGTCCGCCCTTCAGCGTGATGACGCCGGCGATCGCAAGCCCGAGACCGAGGAGGAAGATGCGCGTCACCGCGGTCCGGAACAGCAGGAAGCCGATCAGCGTCACGAAGACCGGCGCCAGATTGGCCAGCAGAGTGGCATTGGCGACCGATGTCATGTGCAGCGACAGGTGCCAGGCGACGAGATCGATCGCGAGCGCCAGGCCCGGCAGAACCAGCAGCGGCCAGTCGCGACGGGTAATCGTCACCTTCGGTCCGGCCTGGGGCCGCAGCAGGCTCCACAGCGACAGCGGGATCAGGGCAAGTGCCAGGCGCCAGAAGCCGGTGGAGATCGGTCCGACCTCCGACAGCCGCACGAAGATCGGCGAGGCGCCGATGGCAATGCCGCCGAGCACAAGCGCGGCAAGAGCCGCACGATGCTCCGGAGCCCGGACGATGTGCTGAATTGCAGGCAAGATCTTACTCCGGAAATGGTGGCGGCGTGGCTGCGCGCGCGTCAGCGCGCGAGCGCGACGGCGATGCCGGCTGCCAGCCGGGCATTGTTTTCGACGAGCGCGATATTGGTCTTCAGGCTGCGCCCGCCGGTCTGGTGGAAGATGTGGTCGAGCAGGAAGGGCGTGACGGCCTTGGCCGCCACATGCTGCTCGGCCGCCGCCTGGAGCGCGATCTGGATATAGCCTTCCATCTCCTCGCGGGAAATCTCGTCTTCCGCCGGCACGGGGTTGGCCACGAGGATGCCGCCGCGCACGCCGAGCGCCTGGCGGGCCGCCTCGAACCTGGCGATGTCGTCGGCAGTCTCGACGGAGAGGGGGCTCGGCAGGCCGGACACGCGCGACCAGAAGGCTGGGAAATCCGTCGAGCCACAGGTCACCACCGGCACGCCGCGGGTTTCCAGGACCTCCAGCGTCTTGGGGATGTCGAGGATCGCCTTGGCGCCGGCGCAGACGACGATGACATCCGTCTTGGCCAGTTCCTCCAGGTCGGCGGAAATGTCGAAGCTTTCTTCGGCGCCCCGGTGAACGCCGCCGATGCCGCCCGTCGCGAAGACACGGATGCCTGCGAGGGCCGCGGCAATCATCGTGGCGGCAACCGTGGTGGCGCCGGTGCGGCCGGTGGCAAGGGCAAAGGCGAAGTCCGCCCGGGACAGCTTCATCACGTCCTTGGCCTGGGCAAGCTGCTCGAGCTGGTCCTCCTCCAGGCCGACATGCAGCACGCCGTTCAGCACCGCGATCGTTGCCGGCACGGCGCCGCCATCGCGAATGATCGTCTCGACGCTGCGGGCCATCTCGATGTTGCCGGGATAGGGCATGCCATGGGTGATGATGGTCGATTCGAGCGCCACGAGCGGCAGGCCTGCGGCGCGGGCCGCCGCGACCTCGCGCGAGAAAACGATGGGCAGGGCGGGGGTCGCGGTCTGGGTCATGTCTGTCTCCGGAATGGTTGCCTCTCAGAACACCTTTTGAGGCGCGCCGACAAGGGTCGTTTCGTAGTCCATGGCATCGGGCGTGAGGTCGGGCGCCACCGCATGCGGCGAGCGCAGCGTGATCCGCGACGCGGCAATGCCGCAGCGGATCGCCTCCGGCAGTCCCTTGTGGCGCAGCAGCGCGTCGAGGGTGCCGGCGGCAAGCGCATCGCCGGCACCGGTGACATCGGCGGTATAGGTGAGCGGTGGCGGCGCCATGGTCAGGCTCTCGGTGGCGTCAAAGGCTGCAAGCTTGTGGCCGCCATCCGTCACCACGCCCGCCCGCAGGCCCTTGCGCCGCAGATGCACCGGCCAGGTTGCGGCCGTGGCCGCCTGGGTGCCGCAAAGGGCGGCAGCCTCGGCCGCGTTCATGAACAGATAGGCGAGGGCCGGAAGGGCCGCGGAAAAGCGAACGACCTTGGCGGGCGAAATGGCGATTCCGGCAACCGGAACGCCGGCCAGGCTGGCTGCCGCGCAAAGGGCCGTCAGCGTCTCTGCCGGAAGGTTGGCGTCGCAGACGATCAGTTCCGCCTCCTCGATGGACTGCCGCAGCGCACGCACCTGCAGGCGCCGCGGGCCGAACAGGCGGTAGAGATCCATATCGGCGAGCGCCACGACGAGATTGCCGTCGTGTTCGAGGATGGCGGTGTAGCTCGGCGTTGCCCTGTCGAGAAAGACGAAGGGACGATCGATGACGCCGGCGGCCTCCGCGGCGGCGGCGATCTTGTCGGCCGTCATGTCGCCGCCGCGCGGCGAGACCATGGTGACCTGATGACCGAGGAGCGCGAGGTTGCGGGCGACATTGAAGGCGCCGCCGCCGATCTCCTCCATCCAGGCGCCCGGATTGCTGGCGCCCATGGCGGTGTCTCCGGAAATCCGGCCGCGGCGATCGAGATGGGCGCCACCGAGGACGAGAACGCGCCGGCTCATAGGGTTGCCTTTGCGGGCGTCATAGCGGGTCCGATTCGATGCTTCTCGCGGAATGCGAGGGGGACGTGTTCACTGCCTTGTCCACACCGGCTGATGCGTGAACGGAATGCGAACTTGTCAGGAAAAACGACGGTAATTCAAGCGCTGCGACGCTACTTGCATAATGAGAACAAAAAGAGTACATAATCTTTATCGGCCGCTTCGTTGCCTGCGGGGCGTCAATAACCTAAAGGTGGATCAGATGGCACAAAATTCGTTGCGGCTCGTAGAGGATAAGACAGTGGACAAGAGCAAGGCGCTGGACGCAGCACTTTCGCAGATCGAGAGATCCTTCGGCAAGGGCTCGATCATGAAGCTCGGCGCGAACGATAGCGTGGTTGAAGTCGAGACGGTCTCCACCGGCTCCCTCAGCCTCGACATCGCCCTGGGCATCGGCGGCCTGCCGAAGGGTCGCATCATCGAGATCTATGGTCCGGAAAGCTCGGGCAAGACGACGCTGGCCCTGCAGACCATTGCGGAAGCGCAGAAGAAGGGCGGCATCTGCGCCTTCGTCGACGCCGAACACGCGCTCGATCCGGTCTATGCCCGCAAGCTTGGCGTCGACCTCCAGAACCTTCTGATCTCGCAGCCCGACACCGGCGAGCAGGCGCTCGAGATTACCGATACGCTGGTGCGCTCCGGCGCCATCGACGTGCTGGTGATCGATTCGGTCGCCGCGCTGACGCCGCGCGCCGAAATCGAAGGTGAGATGGGTGACAGCCTGCCGGGCCTGCAGGCGCGCCTGATGAGCCAGGCGCTGCGCAAGCTGACCGCCTCGATCTCGCGCTCCAACACCATGGTCATCTTCATCAACCAGATCCGCATGAAGATCGGCGTCATGTTCGGTTCGCCGGAAACCACCACCGGCGGCAACGCGCTGAAGTTCTACGCTTCGGTCCGCCTCGACATCCGCCGCATCGGCGCGGTCAAGGAGCGCGAAGAGGTGGTCGGCAACCAGACGCGCGTCAAGGTCGTCAAGAACAAGATGGCGCCGCCCTTCAAGCAGGTCGAATTCGACATCATGTATGGCGAAGGCGTCTCGAAGACGGGCGAACTGGTCGATCTCGGCGTCAAGGCCGGCATCGTGGAGAAGGCGGGTGCCTGGTTCTCCTATAACAGCCAGCGGCTCGGGCAGGGGCGTGAAAATGCCAAGACCTTCCTGCGCGACAACCCGGAAATGGCCCGCGAGATCGAGCTGTCGCTGCGCCAGAACGCCGGCCTGATCGCCGACCGCTTCCTGCAGAACGGCGGCCCGGACGCCGGCGACGACGGTGATGAATCGGCCGAGATGTAGTCCTTCGCCTCATTGTGAGATTGTTCGAGCCGGCCGCCATCTGGAAAGATGCGCGGCCGGTTCCGCGTTTGGCTGGACAGTCAGGGACACGGGCGATAAAAGCCAGTGGTTTTCAGTGACGGACCCGCATTCGGCGGAACAAAGGGCGTAGCATGAGCGGCGTGAATGACATCCGGTCGACCTTCCTCGACTATTTCCGAAAGAATGGCCACGAGGTGGTGTCCTCGAGCCCGCTCGTGCCGCGTAACGACCCGACGCTGATGTTCACGAACGCCGGCATGGTGCAGTTCAAGAATGTCTTCACCGGTCTGGAGAGCCGCCCCTATTCCACGGCCACGACCTCGCAGAAATGCGTACGCGCCGGCGGCAAGCACAACGATCTGGACAATGTCGGCTACACCGCCCGCCACCTGACCTTCTTCGAGATGCTCGGCAACTTCTCCTTCGGCGACTACTTCAAGGAACAGGCGATCGAATACGCCTGGAACCTCGTCACCAAAGGCTTCGACCTGCCCAAGCACCGGCTGCTGGTCACGGTCTATTCCGAAGACGAGGAAGCGGCCGATCTGTGGAAGAAGATCGCCGGCTTCTCCGACGACAAGATCATTCGCATCCCGACCTCCGACAACTTCTGGCAGATGGGCGACACCGGCCCCTGCGGCCCCTGTTCGGAAATCTTCATCGACCAGGGCGAGCATGTCTGGGGCGGACCGCCCGGCACGCCGGAAGAGGATGGCGACCGCTTCCTGGAGTTCTGGAACCTCGTCTTCATGCAGTTCGACCAGACGGCCCCGGGCGAGCGCACGCCGCTGCCGCGCCCGTCGATCGATACCGGCATGGGCCTGGAGCGCATGGCCTGCATCCTGCAGGGCGTTTCGAGCGTCTTCGAAACCGACCTGTTCAAGACGCTGATCGCGGCGACCGAAGAGGTGGTTGGTGCGAAGGCGGAAGGTGAGCAGGCGGCAAGTTTCCGCGTCATCGCCGACCATCTGCGCTCCTCCGCCTTCCTGATCGCCGACGGCGTGCTGCCATCCAACGAAGGCCGCGGCTATGTGCTGCGCCGCATCATGCGCCGCGCAATGCGCCACATGCAGCTTCTGGGCGCCCGCGAGCCCCTGATGTACACGCTGCTGCCGACGCTGGTGCAGGAGATGGGCCGCGCCTATCCGGAGCTCGTGCGCGCCGAGGCGTTGACATCGGAGACACTGAAGCTCGAGGAAACCCGTTTCCGCAAGACGCTGGATCGCGGCCTGACGCTGCTCTCCGATGCCACCGCCGATCTCTCGGAAGGTGACAGCCTCGACGGCGAGACCGCCTTCAAGCTCTACGACACCTATGGCTTCCCGCTGGACCTGACGCAGGACGCATTGCGCGCCCGCAACATCGGCGTCGATCTCACCAGCTTCAACGATGCCATGCAGCGCCAGAAGGCCGAAGCCCGCTCCCATTGGGCCGGATCCGGCGACACGGCGACGGAGACGATCTGGTTCGAGCTGCGCGAGAAGCACGGCGCCACCGAATTCCTCGGCTATGATACCGAATCGGCCGAAGGCGTGGTGCAGGCGCTCGTCCGCGACGGCGCCGTGGTCGATTCGGTCAGTGCCGGCGACACGGTCCAGGTGGTCGTGAGCCAGACGCCGTTCTACGGCGAGTCGGGCGGCCAGATGGGCGACACCGGCGTGATCAGCACCGACCATGCCCGGCTGGAAGTAACCGATACCCAGAAGAAGGGCGAAGGCGTCTTCGTCCATATCGCCAAGGTGGTTTCCGGCACGTTGAAGACGAACGAACCGGTCGCGCTGACGGTGGATCATGCCCGCCGCTCGCGCCTGCGCTCCAACCACTCCGCCACACACCTGCTGCATGAGGCACTGCGCGAGGTTCTGGGCACCCACGTCGCCCAGAAAGGCTCGCTGGTGGCACCCGAGCGCCTGCGCTTCGACATCTCGCATCCGAAGCCGCTGACGGTGGAGGAAATGCAGAGGGTCGAGGAGATGGCAAATGCCATCGTGCTGCAGAACGCGCCGGTGACGACGCGGCTGATGAGCGTCGACGACGCGATCGCGGAAGGCGCCATGGCGCTGTTCGGCGAAAAATACGGTGACGAGGTTCGCGTCGTGTCGATGGGCGTGTCCACGGATGGTGACAAGGCCGGCAAGGCCTATTCAATCGAGCTCTGCGGCGGTACGCATGTGAATGCGACCGGTGACATCGGCCTCGTCCGGGTGCTCTCCGAAAGCGCCGTCGGCGCCGGCGTGCGTCGCGTCGAAGCGGTGACCGGAGCTGCCGCCCTTGCCTATCTGTCCGAACAGGACGAGCGGGTGAAGACGCTGGCCTCCACCCTCAAGGTGCAGCCGGCCGAGGTCGTGTCGCGCGTCGAGGCGCTGATGGACGAACGCCGCAAGCTGGAGCGCGAGCTTGGCGACGCCAAGCGGCGCCTTGCCATGGGCGGTGCCAGCCAGGACGGCGGGGCGAGCGACATCCGTGATGTCTCCGGCATAAAATATCTCGGCAAGGTTCTGGAAGGCATCGACGCCAAGGACCTGAAGGGACTGGCCGACGACAGCAAGGCAAGCCTCGGTTCCGGCGTCGTCAGCCTCATCGGCGTCTCTGCCGATGGCAAGGCCAGCGCCGTCGTGGCCGTGACGCAGGACCTGACGGACCGCTTCAGCGCTGTCGATCTCGTCCGCATCGCCTCGGTGGCGCTCGGCGGCAAGGGTGGCGGTGGCCGCCCGGACATGGCGCAGGCCGGCGGACCGGATGGCACAAAGGCGCAGGCGGCCGTCGATGCCGTTGCAGAAGCGCTCGGCGCCTGACCAAAGGCGCGGACCGCCAGGAACGCTAGGAGATGGCATGGGACTGGTTGGCCCGATAGACGATCAGCTGGATCTGGAAGGCGAGGGGCAGCGTCCCTCGCTGTTTGCCGATGCTCCCCAGTCGGTCGGCTTCAACAAGCTGAGGAAGCGTCTGCTGCGGCAGGTTCGCCAGGCGCTCGACGACTTCCAGATGCTGAAGGACCAGAAGCGCTGGCTGATCGGCGTGTCCGGCGGCAAGGATTCCTATTCGCTGTTGGCCATCCTGATGGACCTGCAATGGCGGGGCCTGCTGCCGGTCGAGCTGATCGCCTGCAACCTCGACCAGGGCCAGCCGAATTTTCCCAAGCACGTGCTGCCCGACTACCTGTCGTCACTCGGCATCAAGCACCGGATCGAATACCGCGACACCTATTCGATCGTGAAGGAGAAGGTGCCGGAGGGCGCCACCTATTGCGCGCTCTGTTCGCGGTTGCGGCGGGGAAATCTCTATCGTGTCGCCCGCGAGGAAGGCTGTGATGCCCTCATTCTCGGGCACCATCGCGAGGACATCCTCGAAACCTTCTTCATGAACTTCTTCCACGGCGGCCGGCTTGCCGCCATGCCGGCAAAGCTGCTCAACGACGAGGGGGACCTGTTCGTGATGCGGCCGCTCGCCTATTGCGCCGAGGACGATCTCGCGCGGTTTTCCGCGGCCATGGCCTTCCCGATCATTCCCTGCGACCTCTGCGGCTCGCAGGACGGTCTCCAGCGCAATGCGATGAAGACGATGCTCGCCGACATCGAGGCGCGCATGCCGGGCCGCAAGGAGGCGATGCTGCGCGCGCTCTCTCACGTCAACCCGTCGCATCTGCTCGATCCCGCCCTCTTCGATTTCTCCGGCCTCTCGGCCAACAACCGCTCCTGAGTGTTCTCCATGACCCTGCCGCTCGACGTCTCCAAGCTCGCCGATTGCCTGCGCCTGGCCGCAAGGGCCGAAGTGCTTCCCAGGTTTCGCCGGCTGGGGGAGGGCGATGTCCGCTCCAAGAGCGAGCCGACGGACCTGGTGACGGAAGCCGACGAAGCGGCCGAACGCTTCATCCGCAAGGCGATGGAAGCAATCGCGCCGGACGCCCTGTTCATCGGCGAGGAGTCGGTCGCGGCAGATCCCGATCTGCTCGGCAAGCTGGCGTCGGCGGAATTTGCCGTGATCGTCGACCCGATCGACGGCACCTTCAATTTCGCATCCGGAATACCCGCCTTTGGCGTTATGGCCTCCGTCGTCTGGAAGGGCGAGACGGTGGCCGGGATCATCTACGACCCCATGGGCGACGACTGGGTGATTGCCGAGAAGGGGGCGGGCGCCTATTTGCGCCGCCCGGACGGCGAGGCGATCCGCCTCTCGGTCGCTGCGCCGGCGCCGATCGACGCCATGGTGGGCATGGCATCGGCCGGATATTTCTACGGGGACGTGCGCGAGCGGGTTCTCGCCAATCTCGCCAAGGTGCGCTTCGTCGCGAGCTATCGCTGTGCGGCGCATGAATACCGAACCTTTGCCGGCGGCCACGTCCACTTCGCCATGTACAACAAGCTGATGCCCTGGGACCATCTGGCCGGCACCCTGATTGCACAGGAAGCCGGCGGCCATGTCGCCCGTTTCGACGGCTCCCTCTATCTTCCCCACCATGTGGAGGGCGGTCTTCTCGTTGCAACCGACGAGGAGAGCTGGCAGCTGCTGCGCCGGGAAATCCTCCAGCACTAGAACAAAAAAAGCGGCCCGTGGGCCGCTTCTTTGTATCTCGGTATCTCCTGTCCGTCGCGCCGTTCAGACCCGCGGGTTCTGGGGCCGGAACAGGCGTCCGCGTTCACCGATCAGCACGAAGATCAGACCGACGATGGAGACGGCAAAGAAGCCCGCCACCATCGGCAGCGCCGTGCCGTCGAAAGCCTGTCCGATCATGGCGCCGATCAAGGCGCCGCCGAGCGTTCCCATGAAGCCGAGCACCGAGGAGGCGGTTCCCGCCACATGGCCGAGCGGCTCCATGGCCAGCGAATTGAAGTTCGAACCGATCCAGCCGAACTGGAACATGGCCAGTCCGAAGAAGGCCAGAAACAGCGGGAACGGCATGGGCTGCGGGCCGAAATACTGCACGAGCAGCCACAGGAACGTGATGCCGATGAAGCCGAGCAGCGAGGCGTGCGACAGGCGGCGCATTCCGAAACGGCCGACAAAGGTGGCATTCACGAAGGACGATACGGCCATGAGAGCGCCGATCGCCGCGAACGCCAGGGCAAACCAGGCGCCGAGTTCGTAGATGCCGACATAGACCTGCTGGGCCGAATTGATGAAGCCGAACAGGGCGCCGAAGATGAACATGCTGGCGACCGCATAGCAGAGCGCCAGACGGTTCGTCAGCACGATCCGGAAGCCGTCCAGAACCGAACGCAGGGTAAACGGCCGGACATCCTCGGGCCTCAGCGTCTCGGGGATCCGGATGTACATCCAGATGCCGATGGCAATCGCGATGACGGCCATGAAGAGGAAGATCAGGTGCCAGTCGCCGAAGAACAGGATGACCTGCCCGGTGCCCGGCGCGATCACCGGAACGACCATGAAGACCATCATGATCAGCGACATGACCTCCGCCATCGCCCGCCCGCCATAGATGTCGCGGACGATCGAAATGGTGATGACGCGCATGGCGGCAGAGCCGATGCCCTGGATGAATCGAAGCGCAAGCAGGCCGGCAAAGGTTGGAACGGCGACGGCGGCCAGCGAGGCCAGGACATAGACGGTGAGACCAAAGAGCATCGGCTTCCTGCGGCCGAAGCGGTCCGAAATCGGCCCATAGGCGAGCTGCGCCAGGCCGAAGCCGAAGAGATACGCAGAGACGACGAACTGGCGCTGATTTTCGTCTTCGACGCCGAGAGCGGCGCCGATCTGCTGCAGTCCCGGCAGCATGATATCGATGGCGAGCGCGTTAAGCGCCATCAACGCCGCCATCAGTGCAATGAATTCAATCTTGCCCATTCCGCCCAGACGGGCGGCAGTGGCTTTGGAATGTTCGGTCACGGTAAAGTTTCCCACAGAAAGAGAAGGCGCCGGAACGCGGCGCCTTCGGAATAAAATATCAATTACTCAGTTTTTCCTCAGGCCGCCCCGCGAACGGTGATGCCCTTCTCCGTCAGGTGGCTCTGAAGTTCGCCGGACTGGAACATCTCGCGGATGATGTCACATCCGCCGACGAACTCGCCCTTGACATAGAGCTGCGGAATGGTCGGCCAGTTCGAGTAGTCCTTGATACCCTGACGGATCTCCTGGTCGGCGAGGACGTTGACGCCCTTGTAGTCGAGACCCAGGTAATCCAGGATCTGCACCACCTGTCCGGAGAAGCCACACTGCGGGAACTGCGGCGTACCCTTCATGAAGACCACGACATCGTTGGTTTTCACCTCGTTGTCGATGAATTCGTTGATTCCGCTCATATCCATATCCTTATTCATCCGGGTTCAAGGTCCAGACTGCCAACCGCTTAGATAGCATGTGATCGCCGAATATCCAGCGCGGCGAAGAGATCCGGGGATCAATTCTGCTGATGGTTGCGCGACACGCGGCGCAAGGATCCGGCTTGCAGCCTAGTCGGGCGCGGAGGTCTGCAGCGCCAGAGCGTGCAGGACGCCGCCCATGTTGCCCTTCAGCGCCTCGTAAACCATCTGGTGCTGCTGCACCCGGGTCTTGCCCCGGAATGCTTCTGCAACGACCTCTGCTGCGTAGTGGTCGCCGTCGCCGGCGAGGTCACGGATCGTCACCCTGGCGCCCGGTATGCCGGACTTGATCATGTCTTCTATGTCGCCGGGGCTCATGGGCATGGTGTCTTCCTTTTCTCTATCGCCTGTCTTTTATGCCGATTCGAGAGTGCCTCAAAGGCGTTGCTCGGTCAAAGGGGCCTGCCCGGTCATCCCACACGTCGGCGTGTCCGGAACGGTCTCTCCCGCGGTGGATGACCTGCGGACTTGACGGCACAAGAGCAAGCCAGGCGGCGCCGAGCATCAGTACCGCGTAGCCGTAGAGCTCGAGCGTCTCTTCCACCACGACCATGTGCAGCCCCTCGGCCATTTGGCTGAGCGCCAGCAGGACCGCTGCAAAGGCGAGTGGCCACGAGAAGCGCGGGTGGATTGCCTTCATGAACGTGCCACG
Organism: Pseudorhizobium marinum; assembly: GCF_000705355.1. Lineage (NCBI taxonomy): Bacteria > Pseudomonadati > Pseudomonadota > Alphaproteobacteria > Hyphomicrobiales > Rhizobiaceae > Pseudorhizobium > Pseudorhizobium marinum. The sequence goes on along the minus strand of NZ_JMQK01000005.1, from coordinate 264,135 downwards.
GCCCCGAAACTCGATAACGAGGGTCGCAACCAGAAGAACCACCGCACTGGCGGTTATCAGGGAGCCCCGCGTATCGGCGGATGCACAGAAGACCATGACATCGCCACGGCAATTGGGCGTTTCGCGAACAAAGCCTATGGCGCTGACCCCAGCGGTGACGAGTGCCGCATAGCGGTTCAACGCGTTGGACCGGAAGATACCGCCAACGCCGACGATGAGGGCAATTCCAAGCAGCGCGGATTGCGCCAGTTCATGGGCGGCATTTTCCGCAAATACCTCGGATAAGGTGAGGCCGACTGCGGTGCCGAGTGCCCAAATCATGACAGTGAGACCGACCGCCGCCAGCAGGGCGTGCAGCCAGATGCGATTATAACGCCAACGCGGCCCATCAGCCATGAGCCAGGCCAGCAAAAGATTGAACATGCAATTTTATCCTAGAGCGCTTCGTAAAGCGGGGCTCTGTAGGATTCAAATGCTACGACATAAAGGCGGGGAACCAACTTTCACTGGCGTTGACGAGGTCGACGACGGCGATGCTGACGACGTCGTCCACCATCAGCCGATCACCGCCGACTGTTCCAAGCCGACGGAACGGCACGCCGGCGCTTTCGGCGCTGGCACGGAGGAAGTCGGCAAGATCGGCCGGCACAGCGATGATGTAACGGGCCTGGTCCTCGCCAAACAGCAGCGCATGCGTCGGCCCGCGCTGGTCGGAAAGGCTGACGGACAAGCCCCTGGTCGCCGCCATCGCCATTTCCGCCAGGGCCAGCACCAGCCCGCCGGACGAAAGATCATGGCAAGCCGTAACCTGACCGTTGCGGATGAGGCCACGAACGAAGTCGCCATGGCGACGTTCCGCAGCGAGATCGACGACAGGTGGCGGGCCTTCGCTGGAACCCAGCACGTCGCGCAGGTAGATCGATTGCCCGAGATGGCTTCCGTCAACGCCGATCATGATCAGCTCGTCGCCATCCTGCATGCCGCCGATTCGCGCCATCTTCGACCAGTCGGGCAGGAGCCCAACGCCGGCGATCGTGGGCGTCGGCAGGATCGCCGTGCCGTTGGTTTCGTTGTAGAGCGAGACATTGCCGGACACGATCGGGAAATCGAGCGCCTTGCAGGCCTCGCCGATGCCCTGGATCGCGCCGACCAGCTGGCCCATGATCTCCGGTCTTTCAGGATTTCCGAAGTTCAGGTTGTCGGTCGCCGCCAGCGGTTCTGCACCGGTGGCGGTAATGTTGCGCCAGCATTCGGCAACCGCCTGCTTGCCGCCTTCGAACGGGTCGGCTTCCACGTAGCGCGGCGTCACGTCGGACGAGAAGGCCAGCGCCTTGCTGCGGTGTCCGTCCACGCGCACAACGCCCGCATCGCCGCCGGGGCGCTGCAGGGAGTTGCCCTGGATGATGGTGTCATACTGCTCCCAGACCCAGCGACGGCTGGACTGGTTGGGCGATCCGACGAGTGTCAGCACCACGGCGTTGTAGTCGTCTGGCTCCGCCACGTCCGATGCGGCAAGCGGGGGGCGGGGGGTAGTGGCCACCCAGGGACGGTCGTATTCCGGAGCCTCGTCGCCCAGTTCCTTGATGGGCAGATTGGCGACCTCGTCGCCCTGATGCAGGACGCGGAAGCGCAGGTCGTCGGTGGTCTTGCCGACGATGGCAAAGTCGAGGCCCCATTTGACGAAGATGGCCTTGGCGACGTCTTCCTTGGACGGCTCCAGCACCATGAGCATGCGCTCCTGGCTTTCCGACAGCATCATTTCATAGGCTGTCATCCGCTCCTCTCGGACGGGCACCTTGTCGAGGTCGAGCTCGATGCCGAGGTCGCCCTTGGCGCCCATTTCGACGGCGGAGCAGGTGAGGCCGGCCGCACCCATGTCCTGGATCGCGATCACCGCACCGGTCTTCATGAGCTCCAGGCAGGCTTCGAGCAGGCATTTTTCCGTGAAGGGATCGCCGACCTGCACCGTCGGACGCTTTTCCTCGATCGATTCGTCGAATTCGGCAGAAGCCATGGTCGCCCCGCCGACGCCGTCGCGGCCGGTCTTCGCCCCGAGATAAACGACCGGCAGGCCGACGCCCTTGGCTTCCGACAGGAAGATCCCGTCGGACTTCGCGAGGCCCGCTGCAAATGCATTGACGAGGATGTTGCCGTTGTAGCGCTCGTCGAATTCCACTTCGCCGCCGACCGTCGGCACGCCGAAGGAATTGCCGTAGCCGCCGACGCCGGCGACCACACCGGAGACCAGGTGTTTTGTCTTCGGATGATCCGGCGCACCGAAGCGCAGCGCGTTCATCGCGGCAATCGGCCGGGCGCCCATGGTGAAGACGTCGCGCAGGATGCCGCCGACGCCGGTCGCCGCACCCTGATAGGGCTCGATGTAGGAGGGGTGGTTGTGGCTTTCCATCTTGAACACCACGACGTCGCCGTCATCGATGTCAACCACGCCGGCGTTTTCGCCTGGGCCCTGGATGACGCGCGGACCCGTGGTCGGCAGCGTGCGCAGCCAGCGTTTGGAGGACTTGTACGAGCAGTGCTCGTTCCACATTGCCGAGAAGATGCCAAGCTCTGTGAAGCTTGGTTCGCGTCCGATCAGGTCCAGGATACGCTGGTATTCGTCGGGCTTCAGGCCGTGCGAAGCAACGAGTTCGGGCGTGATCGCGATACGGTTCGGAATGTTCATGATCTACTCTGGCTGAGGGCGTCGTTTTTCGATGTCTTTAGCCTAAGCAGGCAAAAGGCGCGACAGGAAAATTCCCGCCGCGCCGGGTTCCGGCCGCTTCTTGCTCAAGCGTCAGAACTTGTAGCCAACCATGACGCCGGCGCGCGAGAGGCCGTTGTTCGGGCCGTCGCAGAGATTGGCATGGGAAGAATGCTCGATTTGGGCGATCACGCTCCACCTCTCGGTGACGTTCAGGCCAGCGGCGACATATTCGTGAAAGAGGGTGCGGCAGCCGAGCTTCGGACCGTCGCCACCATCGTTGGCGCCGAGATCACCGTCATGCACCGTGCCGCCAAAGCCGAGCTCCAGGAAGAACCGGTCATTGAGGTCTGCCGTCCAGGACAAGCCGGCGTAGACCTGATTGGCTTCATCCTCGGTTGCGACCGTTCCGCCGACGTGAATTCGGGGGCGAAGAAGCCGGTCGAAGCCTTGCGCCTCCCTGTGTCCCCATGGGTCGAAGAAGAACACGCCCGTGATGAACTGGCCGTCTTCCTCGTTGACTTCGGAATTGTCGGCGGACGTGAGAACGCCGAACCGGACCTCGTCGAAGATGGTGCCTGGCTGCAGTAGCGGCGCGGCGGAGTCCGCCGGCACCGCCGGTGAGTCAGGATCTGCAGCGAACGAGGGCGTGGAAAAGAACAAGAAGGAAATGAATGATGCAGAGATGAAATGTCTCATGACCGTATAGAAGTCCCCTGTCCGGGCAAGCGAACACGTAACCGCGAACCCGAGTCGCCACTATACTGAAACTAGACTGGCAGATCCGGGTCGTGCAATGGGCGCGGCGCAAGTAGAGAATTACTGCGCATCAGCGTGACAAATCCACAACGTTTCCGCGCAGGGACGTCAGCAGCCCGAGCCGCCGGACGACCATTTCAGAACGTCGCGGCGGATGCGCTCGCCGGATGCACCGGCCATCATCGGACCGAAGGCGTCGACCTTGGCGGGGCTGCCTTCCGCCTGAACGACGAGGGCCGGGCGCGATTCGGGGCTGTTGCGCGGGACCGCCAGAATGCGCGGGCGTCCGGAGAAGGAGTTGAGTTCCGGGGCAAGCCGGTAGGCCGCAAACATCAGGTCGCCGGATTTGAACCAGCAGGCGTTCGCGCTCAGCGCCACGCGCTCCATCGTCGCCAGGGCGGCTCGGTTGGGCGCAGGAGCCGAAACCGGGGCGGATTGGCAGGCGGACAACAGGGCCGCCGCTGCGGCGAGCCCCAAGGGGCCGCGGCTGGTGCGAGTAAACGCCATGGAATGGTTCCTGGGTGCTGTTCGCCGCACGTCCGGCGTCGCTTGCGGATTGAGATTAGGCGGCGATCACATCCAGCGCGGAGGCAAAGAGAGCACGCCCGTCGGTGCCGCCGTGGGCAGCTTCGATGAGATTTTCCGGATGCGGCATCATGCCGAGGACATTGCCTCTCGCATTGATAACCCCGGCAATGTCGCTGAGCGAGCCGTTCGGATTTGTGCCGCCGGCATAGCGGAAGACGATCTGACGCTTGTCTTCCATGGCCGAAAGGGTGGCGTCGTCGACGAAGTAGTTGCCGTCATGGTGCGCCACCGGGCAGCGGATGACCTGACCCTGACCATAGGCGCGGGTGAAATCCGTATCGGCATTGACCACTTCCAGCAGCACTTCCTTGCAGACGAAGCGCAGCGAGGTGTTACGCATAAGCGCGCCCGGCAGAAGTCCCGCTTCCACCAGGATCTGGAACCCGTTGCAGACACCCAGAACCTTGACGCCCTGTTCCGCCTTTTCGCGGATGGCCTGCATCACCGGCATCCGCGCAGCGATGGCGCCGCAGCGCAGATAGTCGCCGTAGGAAAACCCACCGGGAATGACGATCAGGTCGACATCGGGAATCTCGGTCTCCGTCTGCCACACGGTGACGGGGGCCTGGCCGGAGATCTTGGTCAGGGCATCGACCATGTCGCGGTCGCGATTGAGGCCGGGAAGCTGGACAACGGCAGATTTCATGGGTGTGGCTCAAACCTTGATTGGGCTTCCTGGAGCTCTCGCAGCTCCAGTCGATTTTCGATACGGTCCAGGCGTAGTTCGTGCCTCGAGAGCGACGTGTAGATGTTATGGATGTCTTGCTGGATAGCAATCATCGTGCCACGCAAGCTGTTGGTTTCGGCGCGCAATTCGGCGAGGGAAGCGTCGACCCTGTCGAACCGAGCATTCAGCTTCTTCAGCAGTTCATACATCAGCTCGTTCGTCACTTCGGCCATCACAGGCTCCGCAACCGTCAGTCGATGGCGACAGTATAGTTCTCGATCACCGTGTTCGCCAGCAGCTTCTCGCACATCGCCTTGATGTCCGATTCCGCTTTGGCCTTGTCGGCGCCGTCCAGTTCGATGTCGAAGACCTTGCCCTGGCGGACATGGCCGACGCCGTCGAAACCGAGGCTGGACAGCGCGCCTTCGATCGCCTTCCCCTGCGGATCGAGAACGCCGTTCTTCAACGTTACCGTTACCCGTGCCTTGATCACTTCAAACCCCTTGTCTTACTTCACCAGGACCGGGCCGGTGCCACGGAGCGGTTCGTTCTCATTGATGATGCCAAGCCTGCGGGCCACTTCCGAATAGGCTTCGACCAGCCCGCCCAGATCGCGACGGAAGCGATCCTTGTCCATCTTTTCCTTGGTCTCGATGTCCCAGAGACGGCAGCTGTCCGGCGAAATCTCGTCGGCGAGGATGATGCGCATCATGTCGCCCTCGTAAAGGCGGCCGCACTCGATCTTGAAGTCGACGAGCTGGATGCCGACGCCGAGGAAGAGGCCCGAGAGGAAGTCGTTGACGCGGATGGCGAGCGCCATGATGTCGTCGAGCTCGGCGGGGTTGGCCCAGCCGAAGGCGGTAATGTGCTCTTCGGAGACCATCGGATCGTTGAGCTGGTCCGACTTGTAGTAGAATTCGATGATGGACCGTGGGAGGACGGTGCCTTCCTCGATGCCGAGCCGCGTGGACAGGGAACCGGCGGCGACATTGCGCACGACGATCTCCAGCGGAATCATCTCGACTTCCTTGATCAGCTGCTCGCGCATGTTGAGGCGGCGGATGAAGTGCGTCGGAATGCCGATCTTGTTCAGATGCGTGAACACGTATTCGGAGATACGGTTGTTCAACACGCCCTTGCCGTCGATGACATCGTGCTTCTTCTTGTTGAAGGCGGTTGCATCGTCCTTGAAGAACTGGATCAGCGTACCGGGCTCGGGGCCTTCATAAAGGATCTTGGCCTTGCCTTCGTAGATACGGCGGCGACGGTTCATATTGAATGTCTCGTTGTTGGCGCCCGTTGGGCGCAGTGGAACATCGGTTGAGCGGTCCCATAAAGGAAAAGAACGGATTTCACAATGACAACGGTCCCCGGCCCGGCGCGGACCTGACAGGTTAGAATCGCACCTCTTGATCATACAGGATGCTGTGGTCCTTACGTCATGCCGATTTCGGGCGGCAGCATCCATAGTCAATAATCAGAGTGGATGGCCATTGGCTGCGGCTGCGTCGTGATTTCAGCTCTTCCTGACGGCAGGGAAGTTTGACAAATCGCATTGCACATCAACAGGCATTTTGCTCTATGATCCCGCCATAACCGATAGCGGGAGATTGAAGATGAACGGCATGAAAGATCGCGAACGCGCGTTTGAAAACAAGTACGCCCTTGACGAGGAGCAGAAGTTCAAGGCTCTGGTTCGACGCAACAAGTCGCTCGGCCGATGGGCCGCAGGCCTGCTCGACCGCGATGCGGAAGCCTATGCGACGGAAGTCGTCGAGGCGGACTTCGAAGAGGCCGGCGACGAGGACGTCTTCCGCAAGCTGCGAGGCGATTTCGATGCCGCAGGCGTTTCTGTCTCCGATGAAGAAATCCGCCAGAAGATGTTTGCGTTCCTGCAGGACGCCGTTGCCGAGCTTGCCCGGTAACGAGCCCGCAGCTTCAGGCGACCTGAGCCCGCGTCTTCTGGCGCGGGCTTTTTCGTTCTCGCCGGGTCGGTGCGACTAGGGCTGCAGCCGTGAAAGGAACTGGGCAAAGACCATGGTTCCCTCGGGCCAGGGGCCGAATCCCGCCTCGGCGTTGATGTGGCCCGATTCACCGGCATCGATCAGAAGCGATCCCCAGGCACTGGCGATCTCGTCAGCGTGCTCGTAGGAGCCGAAAGGATCGTTTCTGCTGGCGACTGTCAGCGTCGGGAACGGCAGGGGATCGCGAGGATAGGGGCCGAAGCTCATCAGGTGGCGCGGGCGGATGGCCGGATTGTCCACCTCCGGCGGGGCGACGAAGAAGGCGCCGGCCACCTGCTTCCGAAACAGCGGGACAGCATGCACCACCGAGGGAATGCCGAGCGAATGGGCGACGAGCACCACCGGGCGGCTGCAGGCGTTGACTTCGTCCGCGACCTTGGCAACCCAGTCCTCCCGCACGGGCTTAGACCATTCCGCCTGCTCGACGCGCCGTGCGGAGGACAGCTTCGCCTCCCACCGGCTCTGCCAGTGATCGGGTCCGGAGTTCGTGTAACCGGGAATGATGAGGATTTCGGCGTCTGCTACTTTCATGATGGCCGGATTTGAGAAACCGGGACGCGGATGTCAAGGAAAGACGCGACAGTTACGCCAAAAATCGGTAATATGCGCCGTGCCGCCGCCGTGAGCATTGCTCGTGAGCCAATGCCGTGGCCGTCGTCCGAACCTGCCGAACTTCGCTCTGCTTTTGCCCAGGCGGCCAAAGCCGCCGCTGCGTTGACCCGACGTCCGGACCTGCCGGATGAGGCGATGCAGTCAGCCGATGAGGAGAATGCTATGGCTGGATTTCATGTCATCGCCGGTGCCGAGAGCCAGCTCGTCCGCCCGATCGTCCGCAAGATAGACGTGAGCGACGTGATCGACGCGCTGAGGCTCGGGATCGCCGATTTCAACCGAAGACCGTCGCACTACGCCTTCCTGTGTCTCATCTATCCGGTCGCCGGCATCTTCCTGGCGGTCTGGAGCGCCGGGGCGAACCTGCTGCCGCTGCTCTTTCCGCTGATGTCGGGTTTTGCGTTGCTGGGGCCGCTGGCGGCCCTCGGCCTCTACGAGATCAGCCGCCGCGAGGAGCGGGGCGGGGAACCGTCGTGGCAAGACGCCCTGGAGGTCTTCCGATCTCCAGCGCTGCCGTCCATCCTTGCCGTCGGCCTCATGCTGCTGGCGCTTTTCACGGCCTGGCTGCTGGTTGCCCAGGCGATCTACACGTCGTCTTTCGGGGAAGCGGCGCCGGCGTCGCTCTCGGCTTTCGTGTCCGACGTCCTGACGACGCAGGAGGGGCGGCAGATGATGCTCTGGGGAAATCTCGCCGGGTTCGTGTTCGCGGTGTTCGTGCTGGCGACGACGGTCGTGGCGTTCCCCCTGCTGCTCGACCGTGACGTGGGAGCGGCCGCTGCCGTGGATGCGAGCATCCGGGCGACGCTGGCCAACCCGCTGCCGGTTGCCCTGTGGGGACTGATCGTGGCGGCAATGCTGGCAATCGGCACGATCCCGGTGTTCGCAGGCCTCGTGGTCGTTATGCCGATCCTCGGCCACTCGACCTGGCATCTCTACCGCAAGCTGGTTGCTCCAGAGATCCGGTAGCAGGCAGATGAGGCGCCGCCGCAGTCATGGCGGCGCCGGAGTTCTCGGAGGCTGCTCAGCCGAAGACGCGGTTGAAGATCGTGTCGACGTGCTTCGTGTGGTAGGCGAGGTCGAACTTCTCGCGGATTTCCTCTTCCGGCAGCGCTGCACGAACCTCTTCGTCGGCCAGCAGCTCTTCGAGGAAATCCTTGCCCTCTTCCCAGACCTTCATCGCGTTGCGCTGGACCAGACGGTAGCTGTCTTCCCGTGACAGTCCGGCCTGCGTCAGCGCCAGGAGGACGCGCTGGCTGTGAACAAGTCCGCGGAACTTGTTCATGTTCTTCATCATCGTCTCCGGATAGACCAGCAGCTTGTCGATGACAGTGGTCAGCCGCGCCAGCGCGAAGTCGAGCGTTACGGTGGCGTCCGGGCCGATCATCCGCTCGACCGACGAATGCGAAATATCCCGCTCGTGCCACAGCGCCACGTTCTCCATGGCCGGCAGCGCGTAGGAGCGCACCATGCGGGCGAGGCCCGTCAGGTTCTCGGTGAGCACCGGGTTGCGCTTGTGCGGCATGGCCGAAGAGCCCTTCTGGCCCGGCGAGAAATACTCCTCCGCCTCCAGCACTTCGGTGCGCTGCAGGTGGCGGATCTCGATGGAGAGGCGCTCGACCGAGGAGGCGATGACGGCCAGCGTGGAGAAGAACATCGCGTGGCGGTCGCGTGGAATGACCTGCGTCGAGACCGGTTCGGCCTTCAGCCCCATGGCCGCGGCGACATGCTCCTCGACCCGCGGATCGATGTTGGCAAAGGTGCCGACGGCACCGGAGATGGCGCAGGTGGCGACCTCTTCGCGGGCCGTCATCAGGCGGGTCTTGTTGCGGTCGAATTCCGCATAGGCGAGCGCAAGCTTGATGCCGAAGGTCGTCGGCTCGGCGTGGATGCCGTGGCTGCGGCCGATGGTGATGGTGTCCTTGTGCTCGTAGGCCCGCCGCTTCAGCGCCTCGAGCAGCTTGTCCATGCCGGCGAGCAGCAGGTCGGTGGCGCGCACCAGCTGGACGTTGAAACAGGTGTCGAGGACGTCCGACGAGGTCATGCCCTGATGGATGAAGCGGCTGTCCGGACCGACGAACTCGGCAAGATGGGTCAGGAAGGCGATCACGTCATGCTTGGTGACGGCCTCGATCTCGTCGATGCGGTCCACGTCGAAGGTCGCCGAGCCGCCCTTTTCCCAGATCGTCTCGGCGGCGGACTTCGGAATGACGCCGATGGCGGCAAGCGCGTCGCAGGCATGCGCCTCGATCTCGAACCAGATGCGATACTTGGTTTCCGGCGACCAGATTGAAACCATCTCGGGCCGCGAATAACGGGGGATCATGGGGTTAAGCCTTCCATCGATACAAGGAGTTGGGGCTGCTTTATCAACAAGCGGCGGAAAGCTCAATGTAATGTCGCGTTGGACCTATCCGGCCGCGGAGCGGAGCGCGTCGATGCGCTGCCGGTAGCTTTCCACGCCGTTGCCCTGGAAGACGGCGGAGCCGGCAACGAAGACATTGGCGCCGGCCGCGGTCGCCGCGCCGATCGTCTCTGCCGTGATGCCGCCGTCCACCTCGAGCTCGATCGGGCGGGCGCCGATCATGGCCTTCGCGGCCGCGATCTTGTCGACCATCGCCGGAATGAACTTCTGTCCGCCGAACCCGGGGTTGACGCTCATGATCAGGATCAGGTCGATGTCATCGAGCACGTTCTCGATCACCGAGAGCGGGGTCGCGGGATTGAGCGTGACGCCGACCTTCTTCCCGAGGTTGCGGATGGTCTGCAGAGAGCGATGCAGGTGCGGCCCCGACTCGGCATGGACGGTGATCCCGTCGCATCCGGCCTTGGCGAAGGCCTCCAGATAAGGATCGGCCGGCGTGATCATCAGGTGGCAGTCGAAGAAGGCTGCCGTGTGCGGGCGCAACGCCTTGATGACATCCGGGCCGTAGGAAATGTTTGGGACGAAGTGTCCGTCCATGACGTCGAGGTGGATCCAGTCGGCACCCGCTTCGGTCACGTCCCGGACTTCCTGTCCAAGCTTGGCAAAGTCCGCGGCGAGGATGGAAGGCGCGATACGGATAGGCAGCGTCATGATGTCGGATCTCCGGAGGTATTGGTGGCCCTGTAGCACCGCACCACCTTGGGAACAATCATTCGGTGGGCACTTCCACCGCAACGAAGCGATCCCCCCGCCATTCCTGCAGGCGGAGCGGATTGCGGGTCAACTCATGACGCTCGTCGAAGTCCACCGGCCCGATCGCGCTCTGGAACTGCGTTGCCAGCAGGACCTCTGTCAGTGGCTGCGAGCCCCCCGCCGAGACGGCCTGACCGACGATCTGGACTGCCGCATAGGCGGGCAGGGCGTATCCCTCCGGAACGACGCCGCGTCCTCTGAGCGTCGTCGCGGCATCCGCTGCGGAAGGCAGCGCGGAGTAGTCCGGCAGGGCCACCGCCATGGCGCCGTCGGGCAAGGGAACCGGGCGATCGGCGGCGCGCATCGTGTCGCCACCGAGGATCTGAAGCGGAACGTTCTCCTGGGCGGCGTCGCGGGCAATGACGGCGGCGTCGTTGCGGTCGCCGCCGACGATGATCCGTCTCGCGCCCGCCTGCGCCAGCCGCCGCACGAGGGCGAGTTGCTGCTCCTGGCCGGGACGATAGGTGTCGACGAAGACCGGCGTCAGTCCGCTGCTTTCGATCTGGCGGCGAATGCTGCTGGTCAATTCGCGGCCGTAGATCGTGCCGTCGTCGATCAGCGCGATCGGCTCGGCGCTCCATCGCTCGAGGATGATCTCGCTGATCCGTTCGGCCTCGTCGCCGTCGGCCGGCGACAGCCGAAAGAGCGGCCATTCTTCGCGAAGAGCGTCCTCCATGAGGATGTTGGAGCGGACGGAGAGGGTGATGACGGGAATCCCGGCCGTGGCCAGCTGCGGCAAGGCGCCGGTCAGCGTTTCACCGCAGAGAAAGCCGATGGCGGCGTCAGCGTCCGCCTCGACAAGCCGTTGGGCGACGCCTGCCGCCGGCGCATCGGCTTCGCAATCCTCGCCGATCTCGACCAGCGTGTCGCCGGTTGCGTCCGCGGCAGCCCGTGCTCCAGCAGTCACCTGGGCGCCGAGGAGGGCGTAGGGGCCGGACGTCGGCGCCACCACGCCGATGGTGGCCGCGGATGCGGCAAGCGGCGGGAAAAGCAGGGGAAGCGCGACAGTCGCCGCGAGGGACCAGGTGCGTGACATGTTTCCGGTGTTTCTCCTTTGCGGAACACATTTAGACTCCTGCTCGCAGGCGTCAAAGAGAATCGGCCAGGGAAGTGCACAATCCAAAATCACCAACGAGGCGTAGACAAGCCGAGCCGGTTTATCCATATCCGGTTGAACGCAACACCGGCGTCCCACGGAGAGGTTTTTGACGGAAAAACAGCATGTCGATCCCAAGGCCTATCGGGACGGGATGGCGCGGTACGCAGGTCACGTGCAGGTGGTGACGACGGAGCACGACGGGGTCAAGCGCGGCGTCACGGTGACCGCAGCCTGCTCCGTCTCCGACGATCCGCCAAGCCTGCTCGTCTGCCTCAACCGTAGCAACCCAAACAACGAGATCTTCCTCAAAAGCGGGGAGTTTGCCCTCAACGCGCTGGCGTCTCATCACCAGTCGCTGGCCGCAGGCTTTGCCGGAATGGGCGGTCTGACGGGAGACGACCGCTTTGCCGGCGCCGACTGGCAGACGCTGGTGACCGGCGCGCCGATACTTTCCGATGCGATGGTTGCCTTCGACTGCCGAGTCACCGAGGTGAAGCCGGTGGCAAGCCACCTGGTTCTGTTCGGCGAGGTGGTCGGCCTGCACCTCGGCCCGCCCAACCCGGCGCTCATCTATCTGGACCGCGGGTTCCGGACGCTCTAGATTGGCGCCAGGAGGCGGCATGACAGACGATATCGCAAGACCGATCCCGAGTTCCATCGACGAGACGGTGGAGCTTCTCGAGCAACAGGATTACCTGGCCGACCGGCGTCTGGCGACGGTGATCTTTCTTTCGCTGCGCATGCGGCGGCCGCTGTTTCTCGAGGGCGAAGCGGGGGTGGGCAAGACCGAGATCGCCAAGACCCTGTCCAGGGCGCTCGGCTGTCCGCTGATCCGGCTGCAGTGCTACGAGGGACTGGATGTGTCCTCGGCCGTCTACGAATGGAATTATGCAGCGCAGATGCTGGAGATCCGGCTGGCGGAGGCGACCGGCATCCAGGATCGGCAGCGGCTGGAAACCGACATATTTTCCGAACGCCACCTGATCCGCCGCCCGGTGCTGCAGGCGCTCGGGCAGGCGGGCATGCCGGCTCCGGTCTTTCTCATCGACGAACTGGACCGCACGGACGAGGCCTTCGAGGCGTTTCTGCTGGAAGTCCTGTCGGACTTTCAGGTGACCATTCCAGAACTCGGCACGATCAAGGCCGCCGAGCCGCCGATCGTCATCATCACCACCAATCGTACCCGCGAGATCCACGACGCGCTGAAGCGCCGCTGCCTCTACCACTGGGTGGATTATCCGAATGCTGCGCAGGAGCTGGAGATCATCCGTCGCAAGGTCCCCGGCTGCAATACGGCGCTGTCGCAGCAGGTGGTCGCCTATGTGCAGAAGCTGCGGACGCTCGACCTGTTCAAGAGTCCCGGCGTTGCGGAGACGATCGACTGGGCGACGGCGCTCACCGAACTCGACCGGATCGCGCTCGATCCTGAAACGATCGCCGACACGCTGGGGACGCTGCTCAAATACCAGGACGACATAGCCCGTCTGCAGGGCGGCGAGGGCGAGCGGGTCCTGTCCGAGGTGAAGGCTGATCTTCGGGTGGCAGGATAGGGCGATGCAGGAGACCGGCTCCGGCGATGGTTTCGTTTTCCCCGGGGAGGGACACGACGAAGGCCGGCTTGCCGACAACCTCGTCCATTTTTCCAGGGTGCTTCGCCGCGCCGGCATCAGGACCGGGACGGGAGCCAGTGTCGACGCCATCGCGGCGGTCAAAGCCATAGGTATCGGGTCGCGGGAAGAATTCCACGCCGCCCTGTCGGCCGTCTTTCTGCAGCGCCGCGAGGATCAGGCGGTGTTCGACGAAGCCTTCGACCTCTTCTGGCGCTCGCGCGACCTCGTCGGCAAGATGATCGCCCTGATGTCGCCGAAGGCCGCCGACAACCGCGAGCGGGAAAAGCCGCGCGCCGGGCACAGCCGCGTCGCCGATGCGCTGACCGCCGAGAAGGCGTCGCCGCCGACCTCGCAGGCCGCGCCGGAGGTCGAGGTCGATGCGAGGCTCACGGCATCGGCACGCGAGCTGTTGAAGCGCATGGATTTCGCCCAGATGAGTGCTTCCGAGCTCGCCATGGCCAGGCGCGAGATTGCCCGCCTCGTCATGCCGCTGGACGAGGCGTCGACGCGGCGCTGGCGGCCGTCGCAGAGGCCAGGTCGTATCGATCCGCGGGCCACCATGCGGTGCGCCATGCGCAGCGGCGGCGACCTGATGCTGCCGCGCTTCCGGCAGCGCCGCCACGCGCCGCCACCGCTCGTCGTGCTGGCCGACATCTCCGGCTCCATGCATCAGTACACCCGCATCTTTCTGCACTTTCTGCACGCCCTGACGGAGAAGCGGACGCGGGTGCAGACCTTTCTATTCGGAACCCGGCTAACGAACGTGACGCGGCAGATGCGCCGCCGCGATCCCGACGAAGCGCTGTCCGCCTGCTCCGACGCGGTGGCCGACTGGTCGGGTGGAACCCGGATCGGCGCGGCGCTGGCGGATTTCAACCGCCTGTGGGCAAGGCGCGTCCTGGGGCAGGGCGCGATCGTCCTGCTGATCACGGACGGGCTTGAACGGGAAGGTGTCGAGGAACTGGAAAGGGAGGTTGCGCGCCTGCACCGGTCTTGCAGGCGGCTGATCTGGCTCAACCCGCTCCTGAGGTTCGACGGCTTCGAGCCGCGGGCGCGCGGGGTCCAGGCCATGCTTCCGCATGTCCATGAACTGCGGCCGGTTCACAATCTTCAGTCTGTCGCCGACCTTGCATCCGCCCTGAATGAACATATCTCTTCCGAGGGTGACCCACGCCGTTTTCTCTCCAGGAGTTCCGTCCATGAGCGATCTCGATCCGCTTGACCCCTTGCAGATCGCCGAGGAATGGCGGACGCAGGGCCGGTCCGTGGCCATTGCCACCGTCATCGACACCTGGGGATCGGCGCCGAGGGCCGCCGGCAGCCATCTCGTCATCGACGAGAGCGGCAACTTCGAGGGTTCCGTCTCCGGTGGCTGCGTCGAGGGCGCGGTGATTGCCGAGGCGCAGGAGGTCATCGGCAGCGGCGAGCCGAAGATGCTGGAGTTCGGCGTCGCGGACGAAACCGCCTGGCGGGTCGGACTGTCCTGCGGCGGCACGATCCGCGTCTATGTCGAAAGGCTCGGCTGATGGATATCGAATCGCTGCGCACCCTGAACGCCGCTCGCAAGAGCCGGCAGGCCGCCGTGCTCGTGACCGATATGGACGCCGGAGGATCGCGGGTCATCCTCGAGGGTGAGGTCGTGGCGGGCAGCCTGGGCGATCATGTCGCCGCTGCCTTTCGGTCCGGCAAGGCCGGCACCGTCGATGTCGCCGGCCGCAATCTCTTCCTCAACGTCTATCTGCCGCCGCCGCGGATCGTGGTGATCGGCGCGGTCCACATCAGCCAGGCACTGGCGCGGCTGGCGCCGATCGCCGGATATGATCTGGCGATCATCGATCCGCGCACGGCCTTTGCTACGCCCGAGCGGTTTTCCGAGGTCGAGCTGACCGCCGACTGGCCCGAAGACGTCCTGGCTGCCCGGCCGCTCGACGCCTATAGCGCTCTCGTGGCGGTCACCCACGATCCGAAGATCGACGACTTTCCGATTGCCGACGCGCTGCGCAAGGGCTGCTTCTACGTCGGCGCTCTCGGCAGCCGCAAGACGCACGCGAAACGCGTCGCCCGCCTTCAGGAACAGGGCCTGAGCGACGCCGCCATCGCCCGGATCGCAGCGCCGATCGGTCTCGACATCGGGGCCGCGACACCGCCGGAGATCGCGGTGGCGATCCTGGCGCAGATCGTGCAGGCCTACCGCCGGCGCGACATCGTCACCACGGAGTGACAATGCAGTTTTGCAGCGTCGAGATCGAGGAAGCGATGGGATGCGTGCTCGTCCACAGCATCCGCCTGCCGAGCGGGCGCATCGCCAAGGGGACGGTGCTGAGCACCGCGCATGTCGAGGCGCTGGCCGCTGCCGGAACCGCTCAGGTCACGGTCGTTCGGCTTGAGGACGGCGATATGCTGGAGGACGAGGCGGCGGCCGCCATTGCCGCAGCCTTCTCCCTCGACGCCATCCGTCTTTCGGATGCGGCGACCGGACGGGTCAATCTCCATGCCACGGCGAGCGGTCTCTTCGTCGTCGACCGCGATATCGTCGATGCGCTGAACCGGGTCGATCCGGCCATCACCCTTGCCACACTCGCCGATCACGCGCCGGTTCAGGCCGGCGACATGGTGGCCACGGTCAAGATCATCCCGCTGGCTGTGTCCGGCGCGACGGTGGAAGCCGCGGTCGACCTGCTCAAAGGTCGGAAGGCCTTTTCCGTCAGACCCTTCAGGCCATGCAAGGTGCTGCTGATCGCGACCGAGCTTCCGGCACTGAAGACGTCGGTCATGGACCGGACGGCGAAACTGCTGCAGCGCCGGCTGGATCCGTCGGAAAGCCGGCTGATCGAGGAGCTGCGCATTCCCCACGACCAGAACCGGCTGACCGAGGCGCTGGTTGAAGGTCTGGCCCGGCCGGAGCAGCCTGATCTGATGATCGTCTTCGGGGCGTCGGCTGTTGCCGACCCGCAGGATGTCATCCCGGCAGCCATTCGCGCTGCCGGCGGCACGGTCGAGCATGTCGGCATGCCCGTCGATCCCGGCAACCTTCTGATTCTTGGGCAGATCGACGATGTCCCGGTCATCGGCGCGCCGGGCTGCGCCCGCTCGCCGAAGGAAAACGGCTTCGACTGGATCCTGAACCGCATCCTTGCCGGCGAACGGCCAACGAGTCACGATATCACCGGCATGGGCGTGGGAGGCCTGTTGATGGAGATCGCCAGCCGACCGCTGCCGCGCGAGGCCGCGGACCGGCCACCAAACGCGCTGCGCGTCGGCGGCCTGCTTCTTGCCGCCGGGCAGGCGCGCAGAATGGGCGAGGGCGGCCCGCACAAGCTGCTGGCCGAGTTTCAGGGCGTCCCGCTGGTGCGCAGGAGTGCTGAGATCCTGCAGGCGTCACAGGCCGAGCCGGTCGTCGTCGTTAGCGGCCACCGCCGCGACGAGATCGAGGCGGCTTTGAGCGATCTCGACCTGACGTTCCGGTTCAATCCCGACTATCCGACCGGGCTTGGAAGTTCGCTGGTCTGCGGCTTTTCCGCGCCCGAGCTTGGTGGCTGCGATGGCGTGCTGGTGATGCTGGCAGACATGCCGGGCGTCACGACCGCGCACATCGACCAGCTCATCGAGGCCTTCCGGGAAGCCGACGGGCATGCGATCGTGCGGGCGACCTACCAGGGCAAGCGCGGCAACCCGATCATTCTGCCCCGGGCGACCTTCGGTGCGGTGCGGAAGCTGGAGGGCGATGTCGGGGCGCGGGCCATCATCGAAAGCTCCGGGCTTCCGATCGTCGAGATCGACATCGGGCCGGCAGCGCATCTGGATGTCGACACGCCGGATGCCGTGACGGCCGCCGGTGGGATCCTGAAGGAGTAGACGATGGACAATGCCGCCATCGAGGAGATGTTCGAGCCGCTCGGACCGGTCTCGATCCGCCGCATGTTCGGCGGCAAGGGCATCTACCACAACGGCCTGATCCTGGCGCTGGAGGTTTCCGGAGAGATCCTGTTGAAGGCAGATGCCGCGACAGCGCCGGACTTCAGGTCCGCCGGCGCGCGTCAATGGTCCTACGAGAGCAAGAAGGGCAAGCCGTCAGCCATGCCCTACTGGAGCATACCGGACGAAGCGCTCGATGATCCCGAAGTAATGGTCAAATGGCTGCGGCTTGCCTATGAGGCCGCGGTCCGCGCGCAGAAGTGAGGGCCGCTAGGCGGTTTTCAATGCCGCGAAGGCGGTCCGCGTGAAGGTCGACAGCGGTGCTGGCGGAGCTTCCGGTGAAAACCAGCCGAAGTCGCTGAGCTTGTCCGGTTCCGTCAGCTGCGGCTCTCCGGAAAATTCGGTCGTCGTGTAGATCAGGGAAATCCAGTGCTGGCCGTCGGCCGCAATGATGCCTTCGGCCGAGCAGAGGAATTCGACGCGCCCGATGCGCAGCCCGGTTTCCTCTTCGGCCTCGCGCCTTGCCGCATCGGCGGCCGTTTCCATGAGGTCGACCTTGCCGCCAACGATATTCCAGTGGCCGGCTTCCGGCGCGTTCAAGCGCCGGTAAAGCAGCACCATGCCGTCCTCGCGCCGGATCAGAAGACCGGCGCCGACACCAGGAAAATCAATGCCTGGCTTGGCGGACACGGAAGATCAGACCTTGCCGGCGCTGGCAACGATCAGCATGAAGGCGGGAATGTCGTCGCCGAAGCCGACCGGGGTCGGGCCGCCATCGTCATGGTCGCGATGGCGGCTGCGCCGTTCGCGACGGTCGTCATTTGCAGGGCTTGGCTGGCTCGGCTGGCGAACGCTGCGAGCGGGAGCCGCTGGCCGACGATCGGACTTGCGCTCACGCTCGGGAGCCACGTTTTCCGCTGTTGCTTCCACGACGACTTCTTCCTGTGTCTCGATCTCGGCTTCAACCGCTGCCTTCGGGGCAGATTCACTGCGTCTGCCTCGGCTGCTGCCGCTGCTGCGATCCTTGTCGCGGCTGCCGCGACCTTTGCGGGCGCGCTCGCCGCTCTCCTGGCTTTCCATCGGAGCCGGCAACGCTGAAATGTCGCCGTCCAGCCACTCGATCTTCTTGTCGATCAGCTTCTCGATCGCGTCCAGATACTTAGTGTCCGAACGTGTCACCAGCGTGAAGGCCTTGCCGGAGCGACCGGCGCGGCCGGTGCGGCCGATGCGGTGGACATAGTCTTCCGCATGGATCGGCACGTCGAAATTGAACACGTGGCCGACGTCCGGCAGGTCGAGGCCGCGCGCGGCGACGTCGGAGGCCACCAGCAGCTGGATCTCGCCGTCACGGAAGCTCTGCAGCATGGTGGTGCGCGAACGTTGATCCATGTCGCCGTGCAGGGCGCCGACAGAAAAGCCGTGGCGTTCCAGCGAACGGAACAGATCCGCGACATCCTTCTTGCGGTTGCAGAAGATGATGGCGTTCTTCAGGTCGTCCTGGGCCTTGATGACATCGCGCAGGGTGGCGCGCTTCTCATAGTCCTTGTTGTGCGCGGCGACGAGGCGCTGCGTCACGGTGGTCGCCGTCGAGGACGGCAGCGACACTTCGATGCGTTCCGGGTTCTGCAGGAAGCGATCGGCCAGCTTCTGGATTTCTGGCGGCATGGTCGCCGAGAAAAACAGCGTCTGGCGCGTGAACGGGATCATCTTGGCGATCCGCTCGATATCCGGGATGAAGCCCATGTCGAGCATGCGGTCGGCTTCGTCGATGACGAGGATCTCGACGCCGGTCATCAGCAATTTGCCGCGTTCGCAATGGTCGAGCAGGCGGCCGGGGGTGCAGATCAGCACGTCGGCGCCGCGTTCCAGCTTGCGGTTCTGTTCGTCGAACGATACGCCGCCGATCAGCAGCGCGACGTTGAGCTTGTGGTTCTTGCCGTATTTTTCGAAATTCTCGGCGACCTGGGCGGCGAGCTCCCGCGTCGGCTCGAGGATCAGCGTGCGCGGCATGCGCGCCCGGGCTCGACCCTTTTCCAGAAGCGTCAGCATCGGCAGCACGAAGGACGCCGTCTTGCCTGTGCCGGTCTGCGCGATGCCGCAAATGTCGCGGCGCTGCAGCGCGAAGGGGATGGCGCCCGCCTGGATTGGCGTGGGTACCGTGTAACCCGCGTCGGTCACAGCAGAGAGGACTTTCTGGCTCAGGCCAAGATCAGCGAATGTTGTCAAAGGGAAATCTGTATCCGTTCCGGTTCTACATAGAACTCAAGCGTCGGCGCAAAGTGTCTGCCCGACAGTTGGGTGCCAAATAGGAGGAAACAGCTGCAAAGTCAAGGAAACCCAGCCTCCTTTGCCGCCACGTGGTGAACAATGGGGCAATGCGGTGACGTTTCCCAAGAAATAGTCATTCCGACGCTGTCAGTTCAGGTAGGTACCTAGTTTCATGCCGGCGTTCAGGAAGTGGACCGGGTCGATGGCGCGACCGTCGCGCCGGACCTCGTAGTGGATATGCGGGCCCGTCGACCGGCCTGTCGATCCGGCCCTGCCGATCACCGCGCCTGCAGCGACCTCATCGCCCGCGGAGACCAGAATGCGCGACAGGTGACCATAGCGCGTGGTGATGCCGTAGCCATGGTCGATCTCGACCAGATTTCCGTAACCGCCCGAGAATTCGGCGGCCACGACGGTACCAGCGCCGGCGCTGAAAACCTTCTCGCCCGTGCTGGCCCGAAAATCGATGCCGGCGTGCAGCGCAAGCCTGCCCAGGAAGGGATCCAAGCGATTGCCATAACGGCTCGTCATCGTCCGTCCGGGCGCCGGATTGCCGTAGGGCAGGGCCTTTGCCGTTTCGCGAACCGCTTCGAGGCGGCTGAGCGCCGCATCCAGGCCGTGCACCGAATCATCGAATGCTGCAACGGCGGTCTCCGGCTCCAGCAGGGGCCCGCCCACGCCTTCGTCGCTGGCCGTGGTGAGGGCGTCGATGTTGACGCCGGTCCTCTTCAGAATGCTGGCAATCGCGTCGGCCGTCTGAGACGCATCCACCGTAAGGCCGGCGATCTTCGCCAATTGCTCCTGCTCGATATCTCTCAGCGACGAATCGACTCTGGAGAACACGAGATCAGTCCGCTCCGCCTTGCTTTCGCGCAACGGAGCATAGGCGAGGCCCGGCGCGCTTGCTGCTGCCGTGTAGCCGAGCAGGGCGTCGATGGCCTGTATTCCACCGCCGATCGATGCCTGACGCTCGGGATCTTCACCGCCGGTACTGTCGCTGCCGGCGGGCATCAACCCTGATTCCTGCGCACGTTCCAGGAGCGGACCGAGCTTGCCGTGCCGGGAAAACAGCGCATCCTGCTGCTCCAGCAGCTTCTCGACCTTCTGCTGCAGAACCTGCTGATCCATGAGGTGCCGCGACGTCACGCTGTCCAACTGCGTGCGCAGCGCTGCTATCCGATCCTCATATTCCTGCTGGATGTGCGACTGCCGCGCGACCGCGACTCGAATCAGGTCGTCGCGAAAAAAGAGATAGGCGGTCGCCGCGAGATAGGCGACCGAGAGAACGGCGATCAAGCAGACGGTCACTGCAGCCATCCAGGGGCGGATGGTCATGTGGCGGATCTTGTCGCCTCTGGCGAGGATCACGACATGCTCGGGCCGCTTCTGAGCAAATCCTCTTCTGTCTCCCGGCTGCGTCAATATCGTCCCCTGATCGATCCGCTTGGCATTCGATCATGGGATTACACCCGGTTAAGGTTAATGGAGCCTTTCCTGCGACCCGGAAAAATGCCTGCTGATTACCCCTTGAGGGCAGCCAGGACGTCCTGCGCATGCCCGGCCACCTTCACCTTCGGCCAGACGGCCCGCAGATGGCCGTCAGGCCCGATGAGAAAGGTCGAGCGCTCAATCCCCATGTAGGTGCGCCCATACATGCTTTTCTCCTTCCAGACGCCGTAGGCGAGGGCCGCGGCATTGTCTTCATCGGAGGCGAGGATGATCTTCAAGCCGTGTTTGGCGGCGAACTTGTCATGCTTTGACACCGGATCCGGCGAGACGCCGATGACGGTTGCTCCGGCGTCTGTAAACTGCGGCAGCAGCTCCGTGAAGGCCAGCGCCTCGGTCGTGCAGCCGCTCGTGTCGTCCTTGGGGTAGAAATAGAGAACGACGTTCTGGCCCTTCAAGTCGCCCAGGGCGACCGATCCGTTTCCCGCTGTGGGCAGGTTGAATTCGGGGGCAGCGTCGCCGGCTTTCAATTCGGTCATCGTAGTCCTTTCTTTCGCCAGTATGTTGAGGGATGAGGCCGCAAATCATGTATACTGATTTGGTCGGTGACCAGATCATTGGCGCACCAGAGGCGAGTTTATTCAGGAATGGCGGAAATTCGCGGCGAAAAGGTCAGCTTCGGCAGAAATGAATTCACGCCGCTGCACACCTTGCCTTCGGCGCAGGCCGAAGACCCGATGATCGTTCATTGCCCGCCGTCGCGTTCCCGCATGCGCAGGCTCTGGCGCATGTGCACTGTCGTAACGTTTCTGGTTCTGGCAGCGGTCGCAAGCGCCTTCTTCGCCATCGAGGGCGGTGCGGTCGACGGCGCGCTGTCGGCACGGGCAAACGAAGCGCTGAACAGCGCGCTGGGACCCCGGTACACGGCCACGGTAGGCTCCGCCGCGATCCGCTTCGATTCCGATTTTCGCCTCGCCCTGGAGGCCCGCGACGTGCACATCGTCGAACAGGCGTCCGGGCAGCACCTGACACGGGCTGCCGCCCTGCGCATGGCGATCGATCCGCTTGCCCTTGCCGCGGGCCGGATTTCCATTCGGCATATGGAGGCCGATGGCATCCAGCTCGATACAGGTGCTCTGCCGCCCGGGGATCCGATGGCGCTTGCAAAGGTGCGTGTCGATGCCCTGCCGGCGGTTCTCGAGCAGGCGTTCCAGCGTCTCGACGAAGCGCGTGGACTGATGGAGCGCACCGGCACCAACACGATCAGCCTGTCGGGTATCGAGGTGCTCATGCCCGCCGCGCCGGGGCGCAAGCCGATTGCACTGGAAGTGGCTGGCCTCGACCTCACCCGCACAGCTCCGGGCGAGATCTCCGTCGTAGGTGACGTCGCGCTCGATGGGCAGCCCGCACGGCTGCAGGCCACCGCTGCCGTGATCGACGGCGTCTCGTCTTCGCTGAAGGCCACCCTGACCGGACTGGAAACGACGCCCTTTCTCCTGCGCCGGGCCGACGACGGGGCGCCCCGTGATGGCGTGCAGGGGACGATCGATCTCGATGTCGAGGCGGTGCGCGCACGCGAAACGACGACGCCGTCGATCAAGGCGACGCTGCGGCCCTCCACCGGCCTCTTCTATTTCGACGGGCTGGCCCAGGAGCTTTCCGGCGGCTTGATCAAGGCGACCTATGACTTCGGCAAGAATTCTCTCGAGATCCTGGATTCGGAGGTGCGCTTCGGAACCACCATCCTTCCGCTCAACGGAGCCGTGGTCGACCTCAATCGGCTCGATCCCGCAGACACCCGGCCAGGATTCGGCCTCAGCCTGCTCGTCAGCGGCGGGAAGGCGACGGCAGCAGGCTCCGGCGAAGCGCCGGCTGTCTTCGATCTGAGGGCTTCGGGACGCTACCTGTCGGCCGACCGTCAGTTGCAGGTGAACGACATGCTGCTGTCGAGCCCGCTGGGCTCGATGGCCGGTTCGCTGATGATCCAGCTGGGAGATGCATCCCCGGAGATCAGTTTCGGCGGTCAGCTCCCGACGATGGAAGTCGCAGGGATCAAGCAGTTCTGGCCGTTCTGGATGGCCAACAAGCCGCGGACATGGGTGCTGGAGAATGTCTACGGCGGCACGGCCACCAACGGCTCGATCGCCGTCTTCATTCCGGCCGGCCGGATGAAGGGACCCGGCCATCCGCTGGATCTCAATGCCAATGAATTGCGCATCGCCTTCAACATGCAGGACGCCCGCCTGAACCTGCCGGGTGATATTCCGCCGCTGCGCGATCTGGACGCGAGCTTCGACCTCAAGGGCGAGCGGCTGAACGTGGCGATCGAAAGCGGCGCCTCCTATTTCCCGTCCGGGCGATCGGTGAAGGTGGCCGAAGGCCAGTTTACCGTTGCGTCCACCTATACCAAGCCGCTGATGGCCGATCTTGCCATTCAGATCTCCGGGGGTGCCAATGCCGTGGCCGAACTGGCCAACTTCCGTCCCCTGAACGCGCTGAAGGAAACAGAATTCAAGCCGGATGATTTCGGCGGAACGGCAACGGCGAGGGTCAAGGCGCGTCTGGGGCTGATCTCCGACCAGAAGCCGCCGGAGCCGGAATGGAGCGCCGAGATCGAACTGGCCGACGTCGACATCGGGCCGGCGTTCTCCGGTCGCCAGATCAGCGATGTCAACGGCCTGTTGAACGTCGACATGAAGGCCGCCCGACTGACGGCCAAGGCAGCCATCGACGGCGTGCCTGCAGAGGTGACGCTGGTCGAGCCGATCGGCAAAGCGTCGACGGTCGCCAAGGAACGGATCATCAAGGCGACCCTGGACAACCAGCAGCGCGAGAAGCTCGTGCCCGGTCTGTCCGACATCGTCGACGGGACGATCCAGGCAGAGATTACCCGTGTCGACGACAGCCGCCAGAGCGTCTCTCTCGACCTGACCCGCTCGACGCTTTCGGTGCCGTGGATCGGGTGGACGAAGGGCAATGGCATTCCGACAACAGCCGATTTCGAGATCGCCAGCGACGGCACCAAGGAAAGCATCAGCAATTTTCGCCTGGATGGGGACGGATTTGGTGCCCAGGGCGAGATGGCGCTGTCGGGTGGACAGCTTCAGTCGGCGCAATTGTCGGGCGTTCAGCTGTCGCCGGGCGATGACTTTCAGGTGTCTCTGAAGCAGAGGAAAGGCGGCTTCGACGTCTCCATCTCGGGGGCCTCGGCAGACATGCGCCCGGTACTGACGCGTCTGCGCGCCGGTGGATCGTCGGGCAGCGGCGATGACGGCAGCGCCAAGATCAAGGCTGAACTGGGCCAGATGATCGGCTTCGGCGACGAGCGTCTGTCGAATGTGACGATGCTGTTTGAAACCAGCAACGGAACGATCTCCAAGGCCGACTTCTCTGCCGTCACGAAAAGCGGCGCGGCGGTCGTCAGCAGCATGAATCAATCCGAAACGATTTCTGTCACCAGTGGCGATGCCGGCGCGGTGGCACGCTTTGCCAACCTCTACGACCGGATCCAGGGCGGTCTGCTCAATGTCAGCCTGAGAGCCCAGCGCGACAACGTCTGGAGCGGTTCGCTGGACCTGCGCAATTTCGCGTTGATGAACGAGGAGCGGCTGCAGTCGCTCGTGTCGACGCCGGTGGGTGAACAGCAGCGAAGCCTGAACGCGGCGGTCAAGCGCGACATCGACGTCAGTTCGGCGAAGTTCCAGCGCGGGTTCGCACGCGTCGTCTATCAGGGCGGTGCATTGTCTGTCGAAAACGGCATCGTCCGGGGAGAGCAGATTGGCGCGAGCTTCCAGGGCGTCCTGCGCGATTCGCGCGGCAACATGGACATGACCGGCACCTTCATGCCGGCCTATGGTCTGAACCGGCTCTTTGCGGAACTGCCGATCATCGGGGTCATCCTCGGCAATGGGCGCGACCGCGGTCTGCTCGGGATCACCTTCAAGATGGAGGGCCCGTTCGATCAGCCTCGGTTGACGATCAACCCGCTGTCGATCATCGCACCGGGCATCTTCCGCCAGATCTTCGAGTTTCAATAGGCCCGGCGGTGACCGGGCCTATCAGTCCTGAGCAAGACCTGCGAATGTTCAGGACGGCCGTACGAGAATGTGCTTCTTCTTGCCGAGCGACAGCTTGATGACGCCATCGGCCATCAGCTGACCGTCGCCGACGGTCATGCGTTCGTCGGTCACCGGCTCATCGTTGATCCGCACGCCGCCGCCCTGGACGTGGCGACGCGCCTCGCCGTTGGAGGCGGCAAGCCCGGCCCGCACGATCAGCGACAGCAGCCCGAGGCCCGCTTCCAGCTCCGCCTGCGGCACGTCGATCGACGGCAGGTTGTCCGAGAGCGAGCCTTCCTCGAAGGTCCGCCGTGCCGTTTCGGCGGCCTCTTCGGCGGCTTGCCGTCCGTGCAGGATCGCCGTGACTTCCGTCGCCAGGATCTTCTTCGCCTCGTTGATCTCGGAGCCGCCCAGCTGCGAAAGCTTCTCGATCTCGTCCATCGGCAGAGTCGTGAACAGTTTGGCGAAGCGGACGACATCGCCATCCTCGGTGTTGCGCCAGTACTGCCAGAAGTCATAGACCGGCAGCAGATCCTTGTTCAGCCAGATGGCGCCGGACGCGGACTTGCCCATCTTGGCGCCCGACGAGGTGGTCAGTAGCGGCGAGGTCAGCGCGTAGAGCTGCGGCGTCCCCATCCGGTGACCGAGGTCGATGCCGTTGATGATATTGCCCCACTGGTCCGAACCGCCCATCTGCAGGCGGCAGCCGTAGCGCTGCGAGAGCTCGACGAAGTCGTAGGCCTGGAGGATCATGTAGTTGAATTCCAGGAACGACAGCGACTGCTCGCGATCGAGGCGCGTCTTCACGCTGTCGAAGGAGAGCATCCGGTTGACCGAGAAGTGCCGCCCGACGTCGCGCAGGAACTCGAGGTAGTTGAGCGGGCGCAGCCAGTCGGCATTGTTGATCATCAGCGCCGGATTGGGCTTGCGGTCGTAGTCCAGGTAGTTGGCGAAGACATGCTTCAGCGAGGTGATGTTGTCCTCGATCATGTCGACCGTCATCAGCTTGCGGGCTTCCTCCTTGAAGGAGGGATCGCCGACCATGCCGGTGCCGCCGCCCATCAGCGATATCGGCTGGTGACCGGTCTGTTGCATCCAGTGCAGCATCATGATCTGGGTGAGATGACCGACATGCAGGCTCGATGCCGTCGGATCATAGCCGATATAGGCGGTAACCGTTTCCTTGGCGAACAACGCGTCGAGACCTGCCTCGTCGGAGATCTGGTGGATGAAGCCGCGCTCGTCGAGCGTACGGAGGAAATCGGACTTGAACCTGGACATCTCTTATCTCTGTGGATGTGTTTTCATTTGCGAGGCGGCGTCTAGCACTGTTTCTGACCTTAATCACTTCAAAATTGATTCTGAGTGTCATCAATGGATGGAATGAAAACGGCAATCGGACTGATGAGCGGGACGTCGATGGATGGCATCGACGTGGCGCTGCTGCGCACCGACGGGCAAGGCCGGGTGGAGCGTGGCGCCTTTCTGGGCGTCGCCTACGAACCGGCTTTCCGCGAGAAACTGAAGCAGGCGCTGCAGGATGCCACGGCGATCCGCGAGCGGGCGGAGCGGCCAGGTACCCTTGCGGCGGTTGAACGGGAACTGACGGAACGGCACGCCGTCGCCATCCGGCAGTTCCTCCGCCAGAACGATCTGTCGGCATCCGACATCCACGTCATCGGCTTTCACGGGCAGACGGTGCTGCATCGTCCTGACGAGGCGCTGACCGTCCAGCTGGGCGACGGCCAGCGGCTGGCGGATCTGACCGGTATCGCCGTGGTCTCCGATATGCGGGCCAACGACATGGTCCATGGCGGGCAGGGCGCCCCCCTGGTCCCGGCCTATCATGCCGCGCTCGCAGAAGGGCTCGATGCGCCGGAGCGTCCGGTCTGTTTCGTCAATATCGGCGGTATCTCCAACCTCACCTTCATCGGCCGCGACGGCGCGCTGATGGCTTTCGACAGCGGCCCCGGGAATAACCTGATCGACCAGTGGGTCGAGGCGCAGGCGGGCATCCCCTTCGATCAGGGCGGTATGATCGCATCGGAGGGGCAGGTGATTGCCGCACTGGCAGAGAGCTATCTGGCCAGCCCCTTCTTCACGGCCAAGACCCGCCGGTCGCTGGACCGCAACGATTTCCTGCCACCGCGCGGCGATCAGGCCGAGCTCGCCGACGGGGCGCGGACGCTTGCCTATGTGGCGGCCGCCGCGATCATGACGTCGGCAGGCCATCTGCCGGAAGCGCCGGCGCTGTATGTGATCTGCGGAGGCGGACGGCTGAACGCGGTCCTGATGGCGGATCTCGCAAGGCTGGCGGGGGAGCGCGGCGCAAAGGTGGTCTCGGCCGAGGACGTAAGCCTGGACGGTGACGCCATGGAGGCCGAGGCCTGGGCGTATCTGGCGGTGCGGGCGATGCAGGGGCTGCCTTTGACCTTTCCGAACACGACAGGCACGTCCGCGCCTGTCTCGGGCGGCCGCATCACCACCCCGCAGAAGATCGGTTGAATCGAAGCCTCCGAATTAACCTTTGATTTGGCCGGCAGGTGTAGGCGCTGTGTGAGCGCCAACATGGACGTCTGCAGGGTGATGAGACTGGGTCTGGGAACATGAACGGCACGAACTTCCTGCTGGGGGTGAACTTCGTCATCGCCATGTCCTTCTGCCTCGCCTTCTTCGTGGTCTCCACCCGGAGCAGATCGAAGATCGCTGCGCGCTGGATTGCAGCGGGCTTTGCCGTAGCGTCGCTCTCGGCACTCTGCGAGCTTGCCGTGGCTCATACGGACTGGGTGAAGGCCTTTGCCATTGGTGCATTCTGTGCGGTCCTGGGCGGTCTGCAACTGCTGCAGGTCGGCGTCGCCCGGCTCTATTCCCACAGGATCAACCCGCACCGGCAGATACTGTTCTTTCTTGGCTGGACCATCGTCGACCTGATCATCTACGACCTTCCCCGCGGCAGCGTCGGGCACTCGGTTCTCTACCAGGCGCCCTTCGGGCTGATTGCCCTGATGGCAGCGCGTTCGGTATTCCAGCAGCGGAGCCGCGCCGGGATCGATCAGGCGCTGGCCCTGCTTCTGGCCTTCACCGGTCTGCATTTCTTCGCCAAGGCCCTTGTCGCCGTTACCGTTGGCGCGGGAGGCACGGCAAAAGATTACATTCAGACCAATTACGCCATCATCTCGCAGAGCTCGACGGCCATCATGATTGTCGCCGTCGGATTGATGCTTCTGTCTGTGCTGGTTCTGGACATCATGACGGACGAGCGGAGCAATTCCGAGACGGACATGCTGTCATCGCTCCTCAACCGCCGCGGGTTCGAGAAGCGGACGCTGCAGATCATCCGTCGATTTCCCAAGGAGCCGCACGCGGTGATCATGTGTGACCTGGACCACTTCAAGAGCATCAATGACACCTATGGCCATTACCATGGCGATCGGGTCATCGAAGCCTTCGGACAGCTGCTGACGGCCGCCGCTCCCGCCGATGCGGTGGTCGGCCGGATGGGCGGGGAAGAGTTCGCGCTTTTCCTGCCGCACGTAACGGTTGGAGCCGCGGTGGGCGTCGCAAACGAGCTGCGGCGCCGGATCAGCGCCCTGGTTGTCGCAGGTCTCCCGCAAGAGTTCCGGACCACGGCGAGTTTCGGAGTTGCCCCCTGGGATCCCGAGCTGTCTCTGGCGCAGAACCTGCAGCGGGCGGATATGGCTCTTTATCAGGCGAAGAAATCAGGACGGAACTGCGTCAGGACCGTCGGCCCCGAAGCCACCACTCTCTCTGTGGCCGCCCGGTAGCGGTCGGCAGGCGGCGGCGTTGCCACCGCCTGGATCGATGCCCGGTCTGCTAGCGGATCCGCTTGGCAGCCGGCTCCGGAACCAGTTCGCCTTCGAGGCGGCGGTCCAGGTAGTCTTCGCATTCGGCCATCAGCGTATCGACTTGGCCGTTGAAGAAGTGGTTGGCGCCTTCCATCGTGCGATGGGTGATCAGGATGCCCTTCTGGGTCTTCAGCTTCTCCACCAGTCCCACCACATCTTTTTCCGGCGCGACCCTGTCGGCATTGCCATGGATGATCAGCCCTGACGACGGGCAGGGTGCCAGGAAGGAGAAGTCATAGGTGTTCGGCTGCGGCGCGATCGACATGAAGCCTTCGATCTCCGGGCGGCGCATCAGAAGCTGCATGCCGATCCAGGCGCCGAAGGAATAGCCGGCAACCCAGCAGCTTTTGGAATCTGGGTGCAGGCTCTGCACCCAGTCGAGCGCGGAAGCCGCATCCGACAGCTCGCCGGCGCCGTGGTCGAATTCACCCTGGCTGCGGCCGATGCCGCGGAAGTTGAAGCGGAGCGTCGTGAAGCCGCGCTTCTGGAACATGTAGAAAAGCTGGTAGACGATCTGGTTGTTCATCGTGCCGCCGAACTGCGGGTGCGGATGCAGGATGATGGCGATCGGGGCGTTTTTTTCCTTGGAGGGCTGATATCGTCCCTCGAGGCGGCCAGCGGGGCCGTTGAAGATCACTTCGGGCATCGGTACTCCGGTCAGATGTTCAGGTCGCCCACTAAGCGCCAACTCGAGACTTGACGAAGCCGGTCAGCTTTTCTAGAACTCAGTTTAGAACCATTCGAAACTTTTGAGGGGCCGTCTCGTGGCCCGGCTGATGTCTCATAAGGCAAGGCCGTTCGAAAATTCAAGAAAAATGCTGTTCTCGTTCGCGGCTTTGGACTTGAAGGCTATCTAGGAAGGAATGCTGGTCGGACAATGGTGGTCTCACGCGTCTACATGGACTGGAATGCCACGGCGCCGCTTGGTGAGCCGGCGCGCCTTGCCATGATTGACGCCTTGACCGTCCCCGGCAATGCCTCGTCGGTACACGCCGAGGGACGCACTGCGCGTGCCGGCATCGACAAGGCTCGGCGACAGGTGGCTGCTCTGGTCGCTGCGGAGCCTGCCAACGTCATCTTCACGAGCGGTGCCACGGAAGCGGCAAACCATGTCCTGACGCCGGATTTCCGGATGGGGCGTTCGCCGCTTCTCGTCAGCCATCTCTATGTTTCGGCGATCGAGCATCCGGCGGTGCGCGAGGGCGGACGCTTCACGCCCGAGCAGGTGTCGGAGCTTGCCGTAACCCGCCAGGGCATCCTCGATCTCCAGGTGCTGGAAGCCGCATTGGCGGCGCACGATCGCGCCGAGGGCCTGCCGCTTGTGGCGCTGATGCTGGTCAACAATGAAACGGGGATCCTTCAGCCCGTTGCGGAGGCGGCGCGCCTCGTGCACCGCTACGGCGGCCTGATGATCGTCGACGCAGTGCAGGCAGTTGGCCGAATTCCTGTCGACATCGCAGAGCTCGACGCCGATTTCATGATTGTTTCGTCCCACAAGATCGGCGGCCCGAAGGGCGTCGGCGCGCTGATCTCGCGCGGCGCGGCCTTGATGCCCGCTGCCCTGATCCGCGGCGGCGGACAGGAAAAGGGTCATCGGTCGGGAACCGAAAATTTCCATGGCATCATCGGCTTCGGAGCCGCTGCTGATGCGGCACTTGAAGACAGCGGTGCAAATCGCCTCCGGCTTGAAGGAATGCGCGATGCGCTGGAAGCCGGAATGACTGCGGTGGCGCCGGATGTGATCATCCATGGGCGGGATGTGGAGCGGGTCGGCAACACCTGCTTCTTCACCCTTCCCGGACTGAAGTCGGAAACCGGCCAGATCGCCTTCGACATCGAGGGTGTGGCGCTGTCGGCCGGGTCGGCCTGCTCGTCCGGCAAGGTCGGCCAGAGCCACGTGCTGACGGCCATGGGCCTCGACGCCGATCTCGGCGCGCTTCGCATGTCCATCGGACCGACGACGACATCGGCAGACATCGACGCTGCGCTTGCGGCGTTCAAGAGAATTTCCGGTCGGCGTCGCTCGGCCGGGGAAGCCGCATAAGCGGCAAGAAACTGCGGAAAGACAATTTTCCGCTTGCCCGGAGGTGTGAAAACCGCCTTTTGGCCACTACATACCGGCGGAACTTCCCGCCCGGAAAAAAGAGGTGCCGGCCTGACTGCCGGCGAGAGTTGGAGAACGCGCATGGCTGCGGTGCAGGAGACAATCGATCAGGTTCGCCAGATCGACGTGGACCAGTACAAATACGGCTTCGAAACGATCATCGAAGTGGACAAGGCTCCAAAGGGCCTGTCCGAGGACATCATCCGTTTCATCTCGGCCAAGAAGCAGGAGCCGGAATGGATGCTGGAGTGGCGCCTCGACGCCTATCAGCGCTGGCTGACGATGGAAGAGCCCACCTGGGCGCGCGTCGACTACCCGAAGATCGATTTCAACGAACTCTACTACTATGCCGCTCCGAAGAACATGACGGGCCCGAGTTCCCTCGAGGAGGTCGATCCGGAGCTGCTGCGGGTTTACGAGAAGCTTGGCATTCCGCTGCAGGAGCAGGAAATGCTCGCTGGCGTCCAGAAGCCACGCGTCGCCGTCGATGCCGTTTTCGATTCGGTGTCCGTCGTCACGACCTTCAAGAAGGAACTGCAGAAGGCCGGCGTGATCTTCATGTCGATCTCCGAGGCAATCCGCGAGCATCCGGAGCTGATCAAGCAGTATCTCGGCAGCGTCGTTCCGACCACCGACAACTACTATGCGACGTTGAACGCCGCCGTCTTCACCGACGGTTCCTTCGTCTTCGTGCCGAAGGGCGTTCGCTGCCCGATGGAGCTGTCGACCTACTTCCGCATCAACGAGAAGAACACGGGCCAGTTCGAACGGACCCTGATCATCGCCGAGGAAGGCGCCTACGTCTCCTATCTCGAAGGCTGCACGGCACCGCAGCGCGACGAGAACCAGCTGCATGCCGCGGTCGTCGAACTCGTCGCTCTCGACGACGCCGAGATCAAATACTCCACGGTTCAGAACTGGTACCCGGGCGATGCCCAGGGCAAGGGCGGTATCTACAACTTCGTCACCAAGCGCGGCGATTGCCGCGGTCATCGGTCGAAGATCTCCTGGACCCAGGTCGAGACCGGTTCGGCGATCACCTGGAAATATCCGAGCTGCATCCTGCGCGGTGACGACAGCCGCGGCGAATTCTACTCGATCGCCGTGTCGAACGGTTACCAGCAGATCGACTCGGGCACCAAGATGATCCATCTCGGCAAGAACACCTCTAGCCGTATCATCTCCAAGGGGATCTCGGCCGGACGCTCGAACAACACCTATCGCGGCCAGGTCTCGATCCACCGCCGGGCGGAAAATGCCCGCAACTTCACCAACTGCGATTCGCTCCTCATCGGCGACAAGTGCGGTGCCCACACGGTGCCCTACATCGAGGTGAAGAACGCATCGGCTCAGGTGGAGCACGAGGCAACCACCTCGAAGATCTCCGACGACCAGAAGTTCTACGTCATGCAGCGCGGCATCCCCGAAGAGGAAGCCATCGCCCTCATCGTCAACGGTTTCGTCAAGGACGTCATCCAGGAACTGCCGATGGAATTTGCCGTGGAAGCCCAGAAGCTGATCGGTATTTCACTCGAAGGTTCCGTCGGTTAAGGCGATCCGTTCATAAATCACGTGCGCTGCACGAAACACTATTTCGTCCGAGAGGATACAAGATGCTTGAGATCAAGAACCTGCATGCCCGCATTGCCGAAGACGGCACCGAGATCATCCGCGGCCTGAACCTGACGGTAAAGGCGGGCGAAGTCGCCGCCATCATGGGACCGAATGGGTCGGGAAAGTCGACGCTGTCCTACATCCTTTCCGGCCGCGAGGACTACGAAGTCACCGAAGGTGACATCCTCTACAACGGCGAGAGCATTCTCGATCTCGATCCGGCCGAGCGTGCCTCAAAGGGCATCTTCCTCGCCTTCCAGTATCCGGTGGAAATCCCCGGCGTCGCGACCATGCAGTTTCTGAAAGTGGCGATGAACGAGCAGCGCAAGGCGCGCGGCGAAGAGGAACTGACGACACCGGACTTCATCCGTCGCGTCAAGGAAGCCGCCGCGGAACTGAAGATCGACCCGGCCATGCTGCGCCGTCCGCTCAACGTCGGCTTTTCCGGCGGCGAGAAGAAGCGCGCCGAAATCCTGCAGATGGCGCTGCTCGAGCCGAAGCTCTGCATCCTCGACGAGACCGATTCCGGCCTCGACATCGATGCGCTGAAGATTGTCGCCGATGGCGTCAACGCGCTGAAGTCGCCGGATCGCGCCGTGATCGTCATTACCCACTACCAGCGCCTGCTGGAATACATCGTTCCGGACACCGTCCACGTTCTCTACAAGGGACAGGTCATCCGGTCCGGCGACAAGGATCTGGCGCTTGAGCTGGAAGCCAACGGCTACGCCGACATCATCGGGAAAGCAGCCTGATTCCCGGAAAGGACGTAGACATGAACATTCACACGCCCATCCGCCTGACACCGGCCGAGACGGCTCTGGTGGAAACCTATACGGCGCAGGTCGGCGATCTGCCGGGCGATGGCGCCGTCACCGTCACGCGCGACCGCCTGCTCAACGACATCAAGACCTCCGGCCTGCCGACGCGCCGCGTCGAGGCCTGGCACTATACGGACCTGCGCACGCTGTTGCGCAACGTCCCGGCACCCCTGGCGGCGGCGCCGTCGCTCGCGACCATCGCTCCTCTCGTCGAGGGCGCGCAGGTGCTGCCGGTTCTACACGGCGCCGTAGATGCCGCGACCTCGATCGATGGCGTGGAGGTTGCCTCCTTCGCCGACAGCCTCGTCAACGGCACGGCGGCAGCAGGTCTGGCAGCACTCGACAAGGATGACGCGATCGGAAAGATCAACGGCAGCTTGGTTCGCGACGGCTACAGCATCGCCATTCCCGCCGGATCCACCGTCGAGGCACCGATCGAACTGCAGGCGCTGCATGGGGCAGGGCAGGTCCACACCCGCTTTCCCGTCACCTTCGGCGCCGGCTCCAGGGCCACCATCATCGAGCGTCACCGCTCGGTGACGGGCGAGGCGGCCCTGGTCTCCAGCATCAGCGACATCACGCTGGAAGAGGGCGCGGAGGCTGTCTGGATCATCCTGCAGGAGCAGGGTGCGGAGGACACGCATCTCGGCCAGATCCGGGTCAAATTCGGTACCGATTCCAAACTGAGGCTCTTCGTCATCAATGCCGGCGGCAAGCTGGTGCGCCAGGAACTGCGCATCGATGTCGACGGCGAGGGCAGCGAGCTGACGCTTCGCGGCGTCAATCTGCTCGGCGGCGAGACGCACACCGACGTGACGCTGGTGCTCGGCCACAATGTGCCGAACACGAATTCGACCGAAATCTTCCGCAACGTCGTCTTCGACCGCGCCAAGGGCGTCTTCCAGGGAATGATCCGGGTCGCACCGGATGCCCAGAAGACCGACGCCAAGATGGCTTGCAACACGCTGCTCCTGACTGACGACGGCGAGTTCTCGGTCAAGCCGGAGCTGGAGATTTTTGCCGACGACGTCATCTGCGGTCACGGCGCCACGGTCTCCGACATCGACAACAACCACCTCTATTATCTTCAATCCCGCGGGATCCCCGAGAACAAGGCGCGCGCCATGTTGGTCAACGCCTTCGTGGCCGAGGTGGTTGAAGAGCTCGAGGATGAAAAGCTGGTCGAGGCGCTGGAAGGCGTCATCTCGGCCTGGCTGGAAAAGCACGCCTGACATGGACCAGATCACACCAGCGACCGACTACGACGTCGAAGCCATCCGGCGGGATTTCCCGATCCTGTCGCGTGAAATCTATGGAAAGCCGCTGGTGTATCTGGACAATGGCGCCTCGGCGCAGAAGCCGCAGGTGGTGATCGACGCCATCTCGAACGCCTATTCCAGCGAATATGCCAACGTCCATCGCGGCCTGCACTTTCTCTCGAATGCCGCGACAGACGCCTATGAGGCCTCCCGCGAGACGGTGCGCCGCTTCCTGAACGCAGGCTCGGTCGACGAGATCGTCTTCACCAAATCCTCCACGGAAGCGATCAACACCGTCGCCTATGGCTGGGGAATGCCGAAGATCGGTGAGGACGACGAGATCGTCATCACCATCATGGAGCATCACTCCAATATCGTGCCATGGCACTTCATCCGCGAACGGCAGGGCGCCAAGCTCGTCTGGGTCCCGGTGGACGAGGACGGCGCGTTCCACATCGAGGCCTTCGAGAAGAGCCTGACGGAAAAGACCAAGCTCGTCGCGATCACGCACATGTCGAATGCGCTCGGCACCGTGGTGCCGGTGAAGGAGGTCTGCCGCATCGCCCACGAGCGCGGCATTCCGGTGCTGGTCGACGGCAGCCAGGGCGCCGTCCACCTGCCGGTCGACGTGCAGGACATCGACTGCGACTGGTATGTGATGACCGGGCACAAGCTTTACGGACCTTCCGGTATCGGCGTGCTCTACGGCAAGATGGACCGGCTGAAGGAGATGCGTCCCTTCCAGGGCGGCGGCGAGATGATCGGCGACGTCTCCGAGGACGAGGTCACCTACAACGATCCGCCGCATCGCTTCGAGGCCGGCACGCCGCCGATCGTGCAGGCGATCGGGCTGGGCTATGCCCTGGACTACATGGACAAGATCGGACGCGACGCGATCGCCAGGCACGAGGCCGATCTGGCCGCCTATGCCGAGGAACGGCTGCGGGCCATCAACTCGCTCCGGATCATCGGCAATGCGCCCGGCAAGGGTGCCATCTTCTCGTTCGAGCTCGCCGGCATCCATGCCCATGACGTTTCCATGGTGATCGACCGCCGCGGCGTTGCCGTGCGCGCGGGCACCCATTGCGCCATGCCGCTCTTGAAGCGCTTCGGCGTGATCTCCACATGCCGTGCATCGTTCGGCATGTACAATACGCGTGCCGAGGTCGATGCGCTTGCCGATGCGCTCGACTACGCCCGTACATTCTTTGCCTGAGGATATTGCCATGGCCGTGGAAGACAGCGAACTGAAATGGGACGCCCGCGAGGGGATCGTCCAGTCGTCGATCCCGCAGGAGGAATTGGCGCGCCTGAGCGACGATATCATCGCCGCCCTCAAGACGGTGTATGATCCCGAGATCCCGTCGGACATCTTCGAGCTCGGCCTGATCTACAAGATCGACATCGAGGACGACCGCATGGTCAAGATCGCCATGACGCTGACGGCCCCCGGCTGCCCCGTCGCCGGCGAGATGCCAGGCTGGGTGGAAAACGCCGTCGGTGCCGTGGAGGGTGTGTCCGGTGTCGAGGTCGAGATGACCTTCGATCCGCCATGGACGCCGGAGCGGATGTCGGAAGAGGCGCAGGTCGCCGTCGGCTGGTATTGATCCGTTCGCGGGCTGCCCTTACATTCAATCCAACAACACCGGGCCTTGAACCCGGCTGTAGAAGGAGCATGAGCCGATGGGCTTTGCAGTAATGACCATGACCGAAGCCGCCGCCGACCGCGTGAAAGCGATCGTCGGCAATTCCGGACCGGATGCGAAGGGCGTACGCGTCGGTATCAAGAAGGGCGGCTGCGCCGGCATGGAATATACCATCGACCTGGTGACCGAGCCGAACGGCAAGGACGACCTCATCGAGCATGCAGGCGCGAGAGTCTGGATCGAGCCGTCGGCCGTCCTCTATCTTCTCGGCACGCAGATGGATTTCGAGACGACCCAGATGCGCGCGGGCTTCACCTTCGTGAACCCCAACCAGACTTCCGCTTGCGGCTGCGGCGAGTCCGTCGAACTGAAACCGGCCGACCTGGCGGCACTCGCCAGGCAGCGTGACGCCCAGTCCCACGCCGGCTGATCCCAGCCCTTTTCAAAATTTGATCCGAGAATCCGGTTGGCGTGCTCCGCCTACTCGTGGCGAAGCGCGTCGATCGGGTTGAGCTGTGCTGCGCGGCGCGCCGGGAAATAGCCGAAGACGACGCCGATGATGGCCGAGAAGGCGAACGCCACGAAGATGATCATCGGGCTCGTCACGAAGGGCACGTTCAAGAGCGATACGACGCCATAGGCCAGCGATAGCCCGGTCAGGATGCCCGCGACGCCGCCGAAGATCGACAGCATCACGGCCTCGACGAGGAACTGCGTCAGCACCTGCCGTTCGAGAGCGCCGATCGCCAGCCGGATGCCGATCTCCCGCGTCCGCTCCGTCACCGAGACCAGCATGATGTTCATGATGCCGATGCCGCCGACAAGCAGGCTGACGGCAGCCACCGCGCCGAGCAGCCCCGTCAGGAGCGTCGTCGTGCCGGTCATGGCGGCGGCCATCTGCGACATGTCGGCGACCGAGAAATCGTCGTCGCGACCGACGCCGATGCGCCGACGCTCCCGTAGCAGGCTTTCCACGTCGGACTGCACCTTGGCCGTCGACACCCCGTCCTGAGCCGAGAGGATGACGCTGGAGATCGTGTTCGTGCCGCCGATGCGCCGCTGGTGCAGCTTCAGCGGCATGATCACGGTGTCGTCCTGGTCGTCCCCCATGCCGGACTGGCCCTTGGCAGAGAGAAGACCGACCACCGGGCAGGAGATATTGCTGACCCGGATCGTCTGGCCGACCGGATCGGCCGCGCCGAAGAGTTCGCGCCGTACCGTCTCGCCGACGATGCAGGCCGCCTGGCCGCGTTCCTCCGCCGGCAGGAAGGTGCGGCCGGAGGCAAGATCCCAGTCCTGGGCGACGAGATAGTCGTTGGTGGTGCCGATGACGCTCGACGAGCGGTTCTCGCCGCCGGCAATGACGGTCGCCGATCCCCGGTTCAGCGGTGCCACCGCACGAAGACCGGAGATCTGGTTGCGCATGGCCTCGATGTCGCGATCCTCGAAGCGCTTGGCTTCCGTGCTGGCGCGGCCGGGACCCCATTGCCCGGGACGCACGAAGAGGGTGTTGGTGCCGAGCCGCGCCAGCTCCGACTGGACCTGCGCCGTCGTGCCGTTGCCGATCGTCACCATGGCGATGACTGCCGCGACCCCGATCACCACGCCGAGCACCGTCAGGAACGAGCGCAGCAGATTGCGGCTGATGGCGCGCCAGGCAAGCTTGGCCGTTTCAAAGAACATGAGCCGCCTCCCTGGCCTGAACCTCATCGCCAGCCAGCCGCCCGTCGACGAACCGCAGCAGCCGTCGGCCATAGGCGGCAATGTCTTCCTCGTGGGTCACCATGATGACGGTGATGCCGTTCTCGCGGTTGAGGCGCGAGATCAGTTCCATGATTTCGCGGCTGGTCTTGGTGTCGAGGTTGCCGGTCGGTTCGTCGGCGAGAAGCACCGCAGGATCCGTGACGATGGCACGGGCGATCGCGACGCGCTGCTGCTGGCCGCCGGACAATTCCTGCGTCGTATGACCCTCGCGGCCCTTGAGACCCACCTGCTCCAGCGCCAGCCTGGCGCGCTCGCGACGTTCTCCGACAGCCATGCCGCGATAGACCAGCGGCAGTTCCACGTTCTCGACCGCCGAGGTGCGGGCAAGCAGGTTAAATCCCTGGAAGACGAAGCCGAGCATATGGCGGCGCAGCAGCGTCAGCTGCGTCCGGTTGAAGTTGGTGGTCGGGATGCCCTGGAACAGGTATTCGCCGGACGAGGGGACGTCGAGGCCGCCGATGACGTTCATCGAGGTCGACTTGCCCGAACCGGACGGGCCCATGATGGCGACGAACTCGCCGGCGTCGATCGACAGATCCACCCGATCGAGAGCCCGGATCGTCGCTTCCCCGCTTCCGTAGAACTTGGAAACCTGCCGGAATTCGATGAGCGGGGTATGAGCCATGCGAGCCTCAGCCATTGCGGGCCGTAGCGTCGGTAATCACCAGGTCGCCTTCCTGCAGTTCGCCGTCGCGAACGACCGTCGATTGGCCGTCGGAGGGACCCGTCTGGAGAGCAACGCGCTCGGGGCTGCCGTTGCGCAGGACCCAGACGCTGCGGTTCGTGCCGTCTCCGGCGGGCTGGCGGTTGCCGCCCATCCTCGGGGCCCGGAACAGGCGCGTGAGAACGCTGCCGCTGCTGCTGCCCGATGCGGCAGGCGGCGAATAGCGCAGGGCGGCGTTCGGGACGAGCAGGGCGTCCTCGACCGACTGCACCACGACATCGGCGGTCGCCGTCATGCCCGGACGCAGCAGCAGGTCGTCATTGTCGACGGTAAGGATGGCCTTGTAGGTCACGACGTTGGAAACGGTCTCGGAGGCAAAGCGCACCGTCTGGATCTTCGCCGGGAAGGACCGTTCGGGATAGGCATCGACGGAGAAGGTGGCCGACTGCCCCTCCTGGACCTGGCCGACATCCGCTTCGTCAACGGCGACCTGCAACTCCATGCGCCGCAGGTCGCCGGCAATGGTGAAGAGGACAGGAGCGTTGAGCGAGGATGCGACAGTCTGGCCGGGCTCGGCGCCGCGCGTCAGGATGACGCCGTCGATCGGCGAGATGATCTTGGCCTTGGCGAGATTGACTTCGGCAAGACGAAGGCTCGCCTCGGCGGACTGGACCGAGGCTTCGCTGACGGCCTGGGAGGCGATGGCGGAATCCTGGGCGTAGCGGGCCGCGTCGAGGTCCTGCTGGCTGGTGACGTTGCGATCCGCAAGTGCCGTCAGCCGGTCGAGGGTCGTCTTCGTCGAGGCCACATCGGTCTCGGCCTTCATCAGATTGGCGCGGGCGGAAGCGAGCTGGGCCCGGGCATTCTCCAGGTCGGCCTGCAGCTTGCTCGTATCCAGCTCCGCAAGAACCTCGCCGGAGGTGACTGTGGAATTATAGGTGACGTTGACGGCCCGGATCGTCCCGGACAGCTCGCTCGAGATATCCACCTGATCCGTCGGCTGGACCGAGCCGGTTGCGGTGACGATAACCTGGAGATTGCCGCGCTGCAGGGGCTGCGTCGTGTAGTTGTATGTCTGGCCGTCGCCCTGCAGGTAGAGATAGCCGCCGACTGCGGTGCCCAGCAGAAGAAGGGCCAGCGCCGTCCACTTGAGCTTGCGGCCTCGTGGCTTGCGGCCCTGTTCGGTGAGAATGGCGGCAAGATCGGGAACGCTGCTCGCCTGCTTTCCGGCAATATCGGTCTCGGCTTTCACTTGGTTTTTTTCCTCTTTCGACAATCCCATAGCGTCTCGGTCCGGATAGGCCTCTGCGCCAGATCAAATGGGCTGTCGTTACATGGGGTCTGCCATCGCATGAGGGGCGGGCAAATCCAACTTAAACTTCCGTAACCTGCGGCCATGCACGGGCTTCGTCCTTGGTCGGGGGGAGCTTGTCAGTGCCTTGCTTCCTGCTATGGAACAAATGCCCGATCATGGGCAGGAGACTCTCTCGTGAACAAGCTTACTGTTGCTGCCGTCACTACGCTGGCGGCCCTCTTGACATCTGCAGTTACATCGCAGGCGGAAGATCTGGTCTTCACGCTGACCAATTCCACCAACTCCACCCTTGAGCGCTTCTACACGTCTCCGACCGGTGTCGATGAGTGGGAAGAAGACGTCTTCGGCCAGGACGTCCTCAGCCCCGGCGACAGCATCGAAATCACCATCGCCGACGGACGCAGCGTGTGCGAATACGACATGCGGTTCGAGTTCTCGGAAGACTCCGATCTCGACACCACCGAAGACACGCAGAATCTCTGCGAGATGGGATCCTACGAAATTCACGAGTGATACAGATCAACCTGCATCCAATCATCTCCTCGTACGTTGAGTCCGTGCGAAAGGAGATCCACATGATTGATTCAGGACTCATCAAAGAACACGCGAAGGTCATCGGTGCTGACGGCGTCCCAATCGGGACGGTCGATCGCGTCGAGAATGGCCGCATCAAGTTGACCAAGGCGGACGCTGGCGAAGGTCACCATAAGGGCCATCACCACTTCATTCCGCTCGATCTGGTGGCGGACATAGAAGGCGACAATGTCAGGCTCAGTGCCAATGGCGACGTCGCCGTGATGCACGAGGAAGAAGAAAGCGGCAAAACCGTCTTCTGAAAAAATGCCCCGCAATGCGGGGCATTTTTTACTCTATCCGGGTTGCGTTCTGATCAGGCGACGGGACGCCAAACCGCTCCGACAGGAAGGCCGTCTCCGCCGGAGGGCCCGCAAGCCGCGCACTCTTGTCGAGAGTGTCGATGCTGGAAGGCCACAGGAACACGGTCACCACGTAGACGGCCATCGCCAACACGAATGTCAGTATGATCTCTCTTTGGTTCACGACTGTTCCTCCTGCATCGGTTCCGGCCGGGATCTCCAGCCCATCGACCCCTAGTTCTCGGCAGACATTTCCATGGGAGAAGCCATCAGGTCGGACTCCCCGATCGACCGGTCCACATATTTGAACGCAAGAATACTCAGGACCGAGGCAAGCATGACGACGAAGATGATCCGCATGTGAAACTCCTTAGGGCCCCATAACCCGCAGTCGCCGATGTGGTTCCTCGAATATCGCGGTGCTTTCATCACGAATTGGTGCTGCGGTCACAGCCGCAGGAGATCGGCAACTGCTTCTGGCGCCGTTGGAAGATTTCCGATCAGCGTCATCGGCCCTGGTAGATGCGGTCGATCACCTTGGCGGTCGTGATGTATTCCTCGCAAGCGGCGTCGTACCGAAGGCCGGATCTCAGCCGTTCCGCCCAGTCGGCCGCGGCACGGCCTCCCCAGTCGTCGGGCGGGTCGATCAGGAGCTCGCGGCTCGTGCCGTGGAACCGCTCGGCCCTGAAATCGTAGAAGGAACCGTCCGTATTGCCCATCTGGGCGCCGCCCTTGGTGCCGTAGAACGTCGCGCCGATGAGGGCATCGCAACCGGCCTGCAGGCGCCAGGAGCAGGTCAGGCGCAGGACGGTGCCGGTCGAAAGCTCGATGGTGGCCGTCGCGAAATCCTCGACCTGTTCGGCAGTCCCCCTGAAACGCTGCCCCTGATGAAAGAGTTGCGACGTAACCTTTTCGACTTCCGGGAAGTCCAGCGCCCAGAGAGCAAGGTCCGCCAGATGGATGCCGAGATCCATGACGCAGCCGCCGCCGGAAAGCGATTTGTCATAGAACCACGGCTTGTCGGGGCCATAGGCGTTGTGGAACACGAGATCTGCGGCGAACACGTCGCCAAGCTCTCCGGCCTTCAGCAGGCTGCGGATCTGGCGCATGCCTTCGGTGTGGCGGTAGGACAGATCGACGCCGAGGAGGCGATCGGCGGCGCGTGCGGCGGCCACCACCGCTTCGACTTCGTCAGCATTGCGGCCAAGCGGCTTCTGGCAGAAGACGGCGACGCCGGCCTGCAGTGCCTGAATCGACTGAGCCGCATGTTGAGCACTGGGGGTTGCGATCACCACGCCGTCCAGATCCAGCGTCAGGAGGTCCTCCAGGCTACCGACGATCTCGGCATTGGGAGCAAGCTTCCGGGCCTCTGCAGCCATCTCCGGGGAGGGATCCGCGATGGCGACGGCTTCGGCTGCACCGGAGGCGAGAATCGCCTCCATGCGGTGACGGCCGATCCAGCCGACGCCCAGGAAGCCCAGACGGGCCGGTCTGGTGGTGGCGGGGAGCGTAATAAGGTCTGCAATCATCTCGTTCATTTGTAGGTCACCAGTGCCTTGAGAAATCCATCCGGCCGATCACGGGTCGCATCCAGCGCCGCGTCGAGCTGCTTCAGAGGGAATCGGTGGGTATAGAGAGAGGAAGGGTCGAGCCGTCCGGCGACCACCGCATCGACTGCCTCACGGATGCCGCGGATGTACTCCCCCGGATCGCGCTCATGGGCATTGATGACGTCGATGCCGCGCCAGTTCCAGAGCTGCATGTTGACCTGCCGGGCACCGTCCTGGTGATAGCCGGCGACCACCAGCCGTCCGCGCTCCCGGGTCAGTTCGGCGGCGAGATCAAGCGGCCACTGCTTGCCGACCGCTTCGATGACGCAGTCGCACATCGTTCCGCCGGTGAGCGTCTTCACCTCCTCGATGATCTGCCAGTGGTCCTCCATGGGAATGCAGTGTGCGGCGCCCATCTGTCTTGCGACGTCCAGCGAATAGGGTCGGCGCGAGATCGCGATCACGCGGGCTCCCGCGGATGTCGCGAGCTGCGTCAGCAGCGCCCCGAGAAAGCCGATGCCGATGATGGCGACCGTCTGTCCGGCCTTGATCTCGCTGCGGCGGAAGATGTTCATGGCGCAGCCGAGTGGTTCGCCGGGAAATGGCTGGCCGTCCAGCGCGGCGGGAAGAGGCACGACCTTGTCGGCATCCGCCACGTCGTGAGTCGCATAGGCGTGGAAGGAGAGGGCGGCAACGCGGTCGCCGGTCTTCAGGCACTCAACGTCGTCACCCACGGCGTCGACAACACCCCAGCCTTCATGCCCGAGCCCGCCGGGCTCTGTCGGGAACTGCATCCACTCCGGCCCCGCCCAGGGCGTGAGGTTGGAGGCGCAGACGCCGCAGCCTTCGAGCCTGATCCTGACCTGTCCGGCACCGGGTTGGGGAAGGGGAAGGGCTTCGGTCACCATCTTGCCGGGTCCGGTGATGATGGCGGCATCCATCATGAGGCCAGCATCCGGCATCGTCATCACATTCATCCTGAAATATCTCCATCGTCTGGATCCGGCTGCCGTTCCCTGAGGGCGGGCAGCTCTGGACGCTAACTGTGGGGGCGCCGGGGAGTTCCTGAAGAAGATGAAGAAGAAGAAGCTCGATGGTCG
The DNA here is from genome assembly GCF_000705355.1 of Pseudorhizobium marinum. Classification (NCBI taxonomy): domain Bacteria; kingdom Pseudomonadati; phylum Pseudomonadota; class Alphaproteobacteria; order Hyphomicrobiales; family Rhizobiaceae; genus Pseudorhizobium; species Pseudorhizobium marinum. The sequence goes on along the minus strand of NZ_JMQK01000005.1, from coordinate 220,635 downwards.
TCGATGTGGTCGGCGGGGCGCCGGCCTCTACCGTCTGGGTAAACAGCGATCTCCATCAATGGGTTCCCGCCGCCCGCCCTTCGGTTGTTGATGAAGACATTGATGACAAAGATGTTGCTGCAGCAGGAACTTTTGCATGGGGCCACTGTTCGAAGGCCACCTCGCAGTCATGTTCCAGGGAAGAGTATATCAGAATGTCGACAATTCTTGTAACCGGCGGCTGTGGCTTCATTGGCCGCCATGTGGCCGAAGAGCTTCTTGCGGCGGGCTACCAGGTCCGCATTCTCGATGCAATGATCGACCAGGTTCACGCGGAAGCGGAAGCCGAGGTTCCCGATCAGGCTGAGGTCATTCGGGCGGATGTGCGCGACAAGGAGGCCGTCAGTCAGGCTCTCGTCGGCGTCGACGGTGTCATCCATCTGGCCGCGGAAGTCGGCGTCGGCCAGTCCATGTATGAAATCGCACGCTATGTCGGCGGCAACGATCTCGGCACCGCCGTGCTGCTGGAAGCAACGATCGGCCTGCCGATCCGGCGCATCGTCGTGGCATCCTCGATGAGCGTCTATGGCGAAGGGCTCTATGCCACCGACAGCGGCGCCACCACCGGCTTCATCCGCCGCAAGCCGGAACAGGTCAAGCAGGGCCGCTGGGAGCCGCAAGGCTCCAATGGCGAGACACTGACGCCGATTGCCACGGACGAGAGCAAGCCCGTCGATCTCGCCTCGATCTATGCGCTGACGAAATATGCGCAGGAAAAGCAGGTGCTGATCTTCGGCGAGGCCTACAATGTTGAAGCGGTGGCGCTTCGCCTGTTCAACGTCTTTGGCGCAGGACAGGCCCTTTCCAATCCCTATACCGGCGTGCTCGCCAATTTCGCGTCCAGGCTCGCGAACGGCCAGCCGCCGACGATCTTCGAGGACGGCCAGCAGCGGCGCGATTTCGTGCATGTCCGTGACGTCGCCCGCGCCTTCCGGCTGGCGCTAGAGCAGCCGAGCGCCAACGGCCATGTCATCAATATCGGCAGCGGACAGGCCTATACGGTGGAGGAAGTCGCCAACCTTCTCGCCGAGGCCATGGGCGTGCCGGAGATCAAGCCGGAGATCATGCAGAAGGCCCGTTCCGGCGACATCCGCAACTGCTTCGCCGATATCTCCAAGGCCCGAGACCTGCTCGGCTTTGAGCCCCAGTACAAGCTGGAAAACTCCCTCGGTCCCTTCGTCGAATGGGTGCGCACGACCGGTGCCGTCGATCGCGGCGCGGAAATGCGACGCCACCTGGAAGAACGGGGGCTTGTATCATGAAGGCATCCGGATCTGCAGCAACCGAACGGACGAAGAAGCAGTTCGGCTTCGTCGAATGGTTTCGCCCAGGGGAATACGAGCGTACGGAGGAGCTCTTTCCGTCGATCCTGGCGAGTGGCGCAAGCCATCTCCGGACCCATCTTTCCTGGGCCGAATATCTGGCACCGGGCGGCGAGGAATGGTTCGACTGGCTTATTCCGAAGCTTGGTTCGCAGATAGACCTGCTCCCTTGTGTGCATTACACGCCGCCGTCGATGTCGCGCACCGGACGATCCTCCGGTGCGCCGCAGGATCTGAAGTCCTACGCCGATTTCATCGACCATGTGCTGACGCGCTACGGCAAGCACTTCAGCCACATCGAACTGTGGAACGAGCCGAACAACCTGCTGGATTGGGACTGGCGCGAGGACGGCGATTTCCAGCTGTTCTGCGAGATGGTCGGTGGCGCCGCCTATTGGGCGCAGCAGCGCGGCTTCAAACCGGTTCTCGGCGGGCCATGCCCCTTCGATCCCTACTGGCTGAACCTGATGGGCGAGCGCGGCGTTCTGGGCGTTGTCGATGCCGTCGGCTTCCACGGATTTCCCGGCACCTGGGACAGCGAGGAGGGCAGCTGGGGCGGCTGGGACATGCATCTCGGCGAGATGCGTCGCATCTTGGACCGCTACAACCCGCAGACCGAGATCTGGGTCACCGAGACCGGATATTCCACCTGGCGCAAGGACGAGACCGAGCAGGTGCGCCGCTTCGCTAACGCGCTCGATGTGCCGGCCGATCGCATCTATTGGTATTCCTGGGCGGACGTTCCCCCGGATATTGCCGTCCAGGAAGGGCTGTGGTTCGATCCGAGACACTATCATCTCGGCGCGGTGACCCATGACCGGCAGCCCAAGCTGCTGGCACGGTTGCTGATGGAAGGCGGCGTCGATCGCGTCCGCGAGGTGACCGCTCTTCCCACCCCCAACATCGCCAATGGTGCAGCCCCGATCGTCATCACTGGCGGCAGCGGTTTCATCGGCTCCAATCTCGCCGACAGTTTCCTGAAGGATGGCGAGGATGTCGTCATCCTCGACAACCTCGGACGTCCCGGCGTCGACCAGAACCTCGCGTGGCTGCGAGATCGATACGGCGATCGGGTTCATCCCTATCTCGCCGACATTCGCGACATGCGCGGCATCGAAGATGCCTTCACGGATGCCAAGGCTGTCTTTCATCTGGCCGCCCAGACGGCCGTCACCACGAGCCTGGTGCATCCGATCGACGACTTCGAAGCCAATGCCCGCGGTACCGTGAATGTGCTCGAAGCCGTCCGCAAGGCGGGAAAAAAGGCACCGGTGATCTTCGCCAGCACCAACAAGGTCTATGGTGCACTGGAAGACATCGCCATGCTGGAACTCGACGACCGCTACATTCCCGCAGACGAGGCGGTGCGCGCCCATGGCATCGACGAACAGCGGCCGCTCTCCTTCTGCACGCCCTATGGATGCTCCAAGGGCGTCGCTGATCAGTATGTCATCGACTACGCCAAGTCCTATGGGATCCCGAGCGCCGTCCTCAGGATGAGCTGCATCTATGGCCCGCGACAGTTCGGCACCGAGGACCAGGGGTGGGTTGCCCATTTCCTGATCCGCGCACTCGCCGGGGAGGAGATCTCGATCTACGGCGATGGCAAGCAGGTCCGTGACATTCTTCACGTCGATGATGCCGTTGCCGCCTATCGCGCCGTTCTCACCTCGATTGACGGTCTTAAGGGCAGCGTCTTCAACCTGGGTGGCGGTCCGCATAATTCCGTCAGTCTCCTTAGTGTCCTGCGCGAGATCGAAAAGCTCACCGGGCGTCCGTTGCAGACCTCGTTCGGGCCCTGGCGGGCCGGAGACCAGGCCTTCTTCGTCGCCGATACCCGCAAACTCGAGAGCGAACTCGGCTGGCAGGCCAAGGTGCGTTGGCGCGATGGGATGCGCCATCTTGCCGAGTGGCTCGTGGAGAACCGCTTTGGAGGTCAGCCCAGCCTCAGCGACAAGAAGAGGATGCCGGCGTGATGCAGGTGCCATCGTTGAGAGGCCTGCGGCTGCTGATGACCGTGGACGCCATCGGTGGCGTCTGGCGCTATGCGATGGATCTTGCCGCCGAACTGAAAGTGCTCGGCGTCGAGACGGTGTTCGTCAGCCTGGGGCCTGCGCCCTCGGCGCAGAAGGCGCGGGAAGCCAATTCGATTGGCCGTCTCCTGGTTCTGGACGCGCCGCTCGATTGGCTTGTCGAGAGCGCAGAGGCCGTCTCCGGACTGCCCTCAATGATTGCGGATCTTGCCCGTCGGGAGCAGGCGGACCTGCTTCATCTGAACCTTCCATCGCAGGCGGCCGGACTGGAGACGGACATTCCGGTTCTCGCCGTTTCGCATTCCTGCGTCGTCACCTGGTTTGCAGGCGTGAGGGAAACAGACGTACCCGAAGCCTGGGAGTGGCAGCTTCATCTCAATCGTTCCGGCTTTCAACGCGCCGATGCGGTCATCGCGCCCAGCCGCAGCCACGCGGCGATGCTCGAACGGGCCTACGGCGCCATTCCGCAGCTGCAGGTGGTCCACAACGGCAGCCGTATCGCAAATGAGCTGGCCGAAAAGCGGGACATGGTCTTCGCGGCGGGACGCTGGTGGGACGACGGCAAGAACGGGGCGGTGCTCGACGCAGCGGCACGGTCCTTGAACTGGCCGCTGATCATGGCGGGTTCGAATACCGGGCCCAACGGACAGCATCTGCCGATCACCCACGCGTCGCACCAGGGGGAGCTTACCCACGACGAGACGGTCGCCCTGATGCGGGAAGCCAAGATCGTCGTGTCGCCATCGATCTATGAACCCTTCGGGCTTGCACCGCTGGAGGCGGCGCGCGCTGGCGCGGCTCTGGTCCTGTCGGACATCGCGACCTACCGGGAGCTCTGGGACGGCTGTGCGCTGTTTGCCGATCCGCGAGACCCCGGGGCCTTCCGGACTGCCATTTCGCGGCTGTCCTCGGACGCGGGCCTGAGGGCGGTGCTGGCAGTGCGGGCCTACGAACGCTCGCTGCATTTCACCGTCTCCGCGCAGGCGCGAGCAATGGCGGCGATCTACGAGCGACTGGCCACCCGAGGCAAAACCTTAAACGCTGCGGAGTAGATATGCGTTTCATCTTCTATACCCATTCCCTGATCTCCGACTGGAACCACGGCAACGCCCATTTCCTGCGCGGCGTGATGCGCGATCTCATCCGTCGTGGCCATGAGGCGCTGGCCCTGGAGCCGGAAGGTGCCTGGAGCCGCGACAACCTGTTGCGCGACCAGGGAGAAGGGGCAATCGACCGCTTCCACGCGACGTTCCCGGAGCTCCAGTCTGAGGTCTATGGCGAGGATTTCGATCACGGTGCAGCGCTTTCCGACGCCGACGTGGTGATCGTCCACGAGTGGACGGACCCAAATCTGGTCGAGCAGATCGGCCGCATCCGCCGCGACGGTGCAAGCTTCACGCTGCTCTTTCACGATACCCATCACCGGGCCGTGTCCGCACAGGACGATATCGCCGGGCTCGAGCTTGCCGACTACGACGGTGTGCTGGCCTTCGGCGAGACGCTGCGCGAGCGCTATCTGAAAGCCGGCTGGGGCCGCAATGTCTTCACCTGGCATGAAGCCGCCGACATGACGCTCTTCAAGCCGATGCCGGAAGTGGAGAAGACCGGAGACCTCATCTGGATCGGCAACTGGGGCGACGATGAGCGCACCGCGGAGATTGCGGAGTTCCTGGTACGGCCGACGAAGGAACTCGGTCTGAACGCGACCGTGCGCGGCGTCCGCTATCCCGATACGGCGCTGGCGGCGCTGGAGGATGCCGGAATCCGCTATGGCGGCTGGATCGCCAACGCCGATGCGCCACGGGCCTTTGCCGAGCACAGGGTGACGATGCATATCCCGCGCCGCCCCTATGTCGAGAACCTGCCGGGCATTCCGACCATCCGCGTCTTCGAGGCGCTGGCCTGCGGCATTCCGCTGATTTCCGCGCCGTGGGACGATGCCGAACAGCTCTTTCGTCCCGGCACCGACTTCCTGGTCGCCCGCAATGGCGACGAGATGAAGGACCGCCTGAAGCAGGTTCTTGCCGATCCGCAGATGGCAGGTGATCTCGCCATTTCGGGTCTCGAAACGGTGAGGTCACGCCATACCTGCCGGCACCGGGTCGACGAGCTGCTCGCCGTGCTTGGCGAATGCGGCACCCAGCGTGTCGTCCAGAAGCTTGCAACAGCGGAGGCCGCAGAATGAAGATCGCCTTTTATGGATCAAGTCTCGTATCCGCCTACTGGAACGGCGCGGCCACCTACTATCGGGGTCTCCTGCGGGCGCTTGCGCAGAAGGGCTACGACATCACTTTCTACGAGCCGGACGTCTATGATCGCCAGAAAAACCGCGACATGGACCCGCCGGAGTGGTGCAGGGTCGTCGTCTACGATGGCACGGTCGAAGCCATGAAGGCGGTCACCGCGCAAGCCGCCGCAGCCGACGTCGTGGTCAAGGCGAGCGGTGTCGGGTTCGAGGACGACCTGCTGCTGGCGGAAGTTCTGCGCAACGCGCGCAGCGACGCACTGAAGATCTTCTGGGACGTCGACGCCCCCGCGACGCTAGCGGAGGTTCGCGCCGCCCCCGATCACCCGCTGCGCGGTGCCCTGAGAGAGCTGGACCTGGTGCTGACCTACGGCGGCGGCGATCCGGTGATCGACGCCTACCGCGCCATCGGGGCAAGGGACTGCATCCCGATCTACAATGCGCTGGATCCGCAGACGCATCATCCGGTGGCGGCAGACCGGCGCTTCGGCGCCGACCTCGGCTTTCTCGGCAACCGCCTTCCGGATCGCGAGGCTCGCGTCGAGCACTTCTTCCTCGAGCCTGCGTCTCGCCTTCCGGGCCAGACGTTTCTGCTGGGAGGATCCGGCTGGCAGGACAAGCCGATGTCGGCCAACATCAACTACATTGGCCATGTCTCGACGCGGGATCACAACGCCTTCAACGTCACGCCCAAGGCGGTGCTCAATATTTCCCGGGCCAGCATGGCAGAGAACGGCTTCTCGCCTGCCACGCGTGTCTTCGAGGCTGCCGGCGCCGGCGGCTGCCTGATCACCGATCACTGGGAAGGCATCGAGCTCTTCCTGAAGCCCGGCAAGGAAGTTCTGGTGGCGCGTGACGGCCAGGACGTGGCCGACATCCTGGCCGGCTTGACCGACGAGAGGGCGGACGACATCGGACACGCCGCGCTGCAGCGTGTTCTCGGGGAGCACACCTATGCCCACCGGGCCGAGACCGTGGATGCACTCTTCAAGAGCCACGCGGAAAAGCGGGAGGCCGCGGAATGAGCAAGCCTCTCGACATCGTCATTCTCGGACTGTCGCTTTCCTCCTCCTGGGGCAACGGCCATGCGACCACCTTTCGTGCGCTGTTGCGCGGACTGCATGAGCAGGGACATCGTGTCCTGTTTCTCGAGCGGGATGTGCCCTGGTACGCCAGCCATCGCGATCTGCCGAACCCGGAGTTCTGCGATCTGCAGTATTACGCAAGCCTGGACGGCCTGATCGCGGGACACGCCGATCACATCCGGCAGGCGGATGCGGTCATCATCGGCTCCTATGTCCCGGAGGGTGTCGCGGTCATCGACGCGGTCGCAGCGCTTTCGCCGCAGCGTCTCTGCTTCTACGACATCGACACGCCGGTAACGCTGGCCAAGCTTGACGCGGACGACGAGGAGTATCTGGCACGGCGGCAGTTCCCGCTATTCGACGCTTACTTCTCCTTCTCGGGCGGCGCGGTGCTGGATCGACTCGAGAAGAGCTACGGCTCCCGCAACGCCGTTGCGCTCTATTGCTCCGTCGACGCCGATCGATACGGCAATACCGGCGAAGCGCACCTGTGGGACCTCGGCTACCTCGGCACCTACAGCCCAGACCGTCAGCCGACGGTGGAGCGGCTTCTGATCGACGTGGCCCGTCGGCTGACGGACAAGCGGTTCGTCGTCGCCGGTCCGCAGTACCCGGAGGACATCGACTGGCCGCAGAACGTCGAACGCATCGATCATCTGCCGCCGACCGAGCACGCCTCCTTCTACAGCCGGCAGCGCTTCACCCTCAATGTCACGCGCGCCGACATGATCGCGGCCGGTTGGTCGCCGAGCGTGCGCCTGTTTGAAGCGGCCGCCTGCGGAACGCCGATCATCAGCGACCACTGGCACGGCCTCGACGAGCTCTTGCCGCACGGCGAAGCGATCATCATCGCCCACGGCACGGACGACGTGGTGGCGGCGCTGTCGCAGACCAGCGACGCTCGGCGCCAGGAGCTGGCAGCCAGTGCCCGCAGCCGCGTGCTGGCGGGGCACACGGGGCTCGCCCGGGCACAGGAACTGGTGGCGGCGCTTCTGGCGCTGCAGCCGCAGGCGAGGGTGGAACATCCTGGCCAACACCGCATTTCGGCATAGAGGAAAGCACAGATGCTCCAACGGATGGGTTCGAAACAGCCAGGAACGGCGCTGGTGGCAGGCGGTGCCGGCTTCGTCGGCTCTCACCTCTGCGACGCACTGCTTGCACGCGGACATCGGGTGATCTGCGTCGACAGCTATCTGACGGGGTCGGAGACCAACGTCCGGCCGCTGATGAACCACCCCGGTTTCAGGGTGATCGAGCAGGACATCTGCGACAGGGTCGTCCCGGAGGAGCCGGTCGACTACATCTACAATCTGGCGTGCGCAGCCTCTCCGCCGCAGTACCAGGCCGATCCCATGCATACGATGATGACCTGCGTCGTGGGAACCGGCAACCTCCTGACGCTTGCCGACGAGCAGGGCGCCTCTTTCCTGCAAGCCTCGACCAGCGAGGTCTACGGCGACCCGGAGGAGCACCCGCAGCGCGAGGACTACCGCGGCAACGTCAATTGCACCGGCCCCCGGGCCTGCTACGACGAGGGCAAGCGGGCAGCCGAAGCGCTCTGCTTCGACCTCCTGCGGGCGGGCCGCGTCGATGCCCGTGTCGCCCGCATCTTCAACACCTACGGTCCCCGCATGCAGCCGAACGACGGCCGCATCGTCTCCAACCTGATCGTGCAGGCCCTGTCGGGCAAGCCCATGACCATCTATGGCACCGGCGAGCAGACCCGGTCCTTCTGCTATGTCAGCGACCTCGTCGAGGGGCTGATCAGGCTGATGATGGTTTCGCCCAATCCGGAAGTGCCCGTCAATCTGGGCAATTCCGGCGAGTTCACCATCAACGATCTGGCGCAGATGGTTCTGGTGATGGTGCCGAGCGCGGCGGGCCTGACCCGGCACCCCTTGCCGATGGACGATCCGCAGCGCCGCCGGCCCGACATTTCACGCGCCAAGGACCTGCTGGACTGGGAGCCCGCCGTGCCACTGGCGGAGGGCCTGCAGCAGACGGTCGACTGGTTTGCCGACAGCCTGCCCACGGGGGCGGGAGGTCCGTCCCCGGCGGTCTTTGCGGAGAACACAGCAACAGCACACACCAGCATGAGGGTTTAGGAATGGATGCGCAGAGCAGCCGCGGGAAAAACGTGAGGCAGCAGATCGAAAAGCTTGGCCCCTGGTTCCAGAACATGCGGATCGGCGGCATCCAGACGGCGCCCGAGCATTTCCTCGGGGACTATCCAAGCTTCAAGTGGCAGGGCTTCAAGCACATCGTTCCCGATGACCTCGAAGGACGAAGCGTCCTCGACATCGGCTGCAACGCCGGCTTCTACACGATGGAGATGAAGCGCCGGAACGCCGGACGTGTGCTAGGGATCGATTCCGATCCGCATTACCTCAACCAGGCGAAATTTGCCGCGGAGCACGAGGGGCTCAACATCGAATACCGGCAGATGTCGGTCTACGAGGTGCCGAAGCTCAAGGAGCGCTTCGATCTCGTGATCTTCATGGGTGTGCTCTACCACCTGCGCCACCCGCTGCTGGCGCTCGACCTTCTCTACGAGCATGTGGTCGATGACATGATGCTCTTCCAGTGCCTGCAGCGCGGCGCCCAAGAGATCCCGGACCTGCAGGAGAACTACGACTTCTCCGAATGGTCCATCTTTGACCAGCCGGACTATCCGAAGCTGTTCTTTGTCGAGGAGCGCTATGCGAGCGACCCGACCAACTGGTTCTTCCCCAACAAGCCGGCGATGGAAGCGATGCTGCGCAGCTCCGGTTTCGTGATCCGCGAAAACCCGGAGCCCGAGGTCTATCTCCTGGGGCGGGGCGAGCGTCATTACGCGGTGGAGCCGCCCACCTTCGTCGCCAGCTGACAAGGGCGCACGCCCCGATGCGCTGACCGCATTGGGGCGGCTTCTTCGGGACCGTCAGCGGCCGATCGCGCCTCCGGCTCAGGCCGAGGGCAGGGCGTTGGGCTGCGTGGCCGCCTTGCTGCGTGAGAAGATCACGCCGGCAAACAGCAGCACGCCAATGAAGGTGATGATCGACGAAATCGCGACAAGGGGCTCCATGCCGGGATTGCCGGTCAGCAGCAGATAGAGGCTCGGGACCATGACGGTGACGCCGCCGGTATAGACCCAGTACTGCAGCACGGCGAGGCGCGTTTCGGCCTTGGCCGGATTGAGCGCATAATAGCCGCCGAAGATTGCCATCGTCACCCAGCCCAGCAGGTTGGTATGGGCATGGGCACCCGTGGGTGCATGGTCTTGCGAGATCGACATCAGGAGCCCCATGGCGATGCCGATGATCAAGAAACAGATGGCGGTCTTGAAATATAGATTTGCGAGACGTGGCATGACATTCCCCTCCTGCCAGAGCCAATATTGACGACCGTCAATATACACCGGGAAATGCACCATGTAACTCGGAATCAGTTCTTGCCTCGCCAGTCACGCCGAGGGCGGTCGCGCGACGACCGCAACCGCAGCCTCCGGATGGCAGGTCACTGAGCCATTCGTGACGCGGCGGACAAAGGACGATTGCCGACCATCACCGCAAGATGGTGTTCCTGGCGGACGCCATGGGCAAACAGGTCGACGAGGAGAACGGCCATGCTCTCCGCCTCGAGGCTGCGCTTGCAGAGCTTGCGGGTCAGGCAGGCGCGATCGAAGACCCTTTGCAGCAGGGCCAGTTCGACCGGCTCGACCGGATGATGGAAGCGTATGCGGTTCAAAGACATGAGCTGATCTTGCCGGATGGGGCCTGAACCGGAAATGAACCGGAAGGGTGGAACGCGCGGCGGGGTTGCAAGCCACATCGAGAAAAAGATGATGCCGCGCGTTCCGGCGCTCGGGAAGGGTAAGCGCTGAAAGAGAACGGCTTTTTGGTCGTAATGTTCCACGCCGCCAGTGCCTCTCCGACCGAGCGAAACCCCTGCGGCGCCTCCCGAAGGAAGGGCATGGCCGGCCGGCTGGCATAGCGGGAGAGCCTATGCGTCAATGCAGGTCGAGCCGCATCTGCACCTGAATGCCTTTCGGCAGCGTCGGCCGTTTCAGCATGGCAATCTGGATGCGCTCGAACGCCTGCTTGCGCTCGCGCTCCTGCCGCTCGCGCCGTGCCCGCGACGCGGCAACGGCGGCCATGGCCCGTTCAATGACTTCCTCGGTGCGGTTCATCTGCGCCTCGCTCGCTTGTTCTCTTTTTGTTCTCATATTGACCAAGGAAAGTCAACAGCCAGTGACAGCATATCGATTCGCTGCGAGGCGATCAGAAAACGGATGAGGCTTGGGGGATGGTGGTGAGAGCGCAGGGGTTCGAACCCTGGACCTACTGATTAAAAGTCAGTTGCTCTACCGGCTGAGCTACGCTCTCCCAGGCAGAAGCGAGGCCCCTGCGGAAGTGCGCGGAACATAGGCAGACGTCTGGTCCGGGTCAACCGGAAAAAAGGCAAAAATCGCGGCCGAACGCCGCGCCGGCGCGATAGCGCGAAAAGGTGATTGGCATCAAAGGCGGCACGTGCTTTACGCAGGCCCCAGAGGGCAGCTGGCCCTGACGCTGGAGTGGATTGTTGTCGATTGCCGAAATCTCGCTGTTGAGCGCCCTGCTCGCCGGGGCGCTGTCCTTTCTGTCACCCTGCGTGCTGCCGCTGGTGCCGCCCTATCTCTGCTACATGGCCGGCATTTCCGTCGACGAGTTCCGCGGCGAGGGGCCCTCGGGTGCCGTCGTCAGCACGCGGCGCGCCGTTCTCACCGCGGCGGTCTTCTTCACATTGGGGTTTGCGACGGTCTTCGTGGCACTCGGGGCAGGCGCGTCGACGATCGGCGTCGTTCTGCGCCAGCACCTCGACCTCCTGTCGAAGATCGGCGGCCTCATCATCATCGTCATGGGCCTGAATTTCCTCGGCGTCTTCCGGCTCGGGATCCTGGCGCGCGAGGCGCGCTTCCAGGGCGGCGGCAAGCCGGCGACGCTCTCGGGTGCCTATGTCATGGGGCTCGCCTTTGCCTTCGGCTGGACGCCCTGCATCGGTCCGGTGCTGGGCGCAATCCTCGGTGTGGCGGCCTCCCGCGAAACGGTCGGGGACGGGGCGCTGCTGCTGGCCATCTATTCGCTTGGCCTGGCCGTGCCCTTCTGGATCGCGGCCGGCTTTTCCGGTGCGTTCATGCGCTTCCTCAGCCGCTTCCGGCGCCATCTCGGGGCCGTCGAGAAGATTATGGGCGTGCTGCTCATCCTGACCGGCCTCGCCTTCATCTTCGGCTTCGTCAGCAGCGTCGCAATCTGGTTCCAGCAGACCTTTCCAATCCTGATGCAAATCGGCTAAGGCGGACCTTCGCTCCGGCGAGACGTCTGATGGGGGAGAACCATGGCCGACATTGTCGCACTGCTGCTGCCCTTCTTCGGCCTCATCCTGATCGGCTATCTGGCGGCGCGGGTGACAAAGCAGCCGGCCGAAGCGCTCGGCTGGATGAATACCTTCATCATCTACGCGGCCCTGCCGGCGCTGTTCTTCAAGCTGGTGTCGCGCACGCCGATCGAGGACCTGGCGCGGATCGACTTCATCGTCGCCGACATCACAGCCACCTATCTTGTCTACGGCGCTCTCTTCGGCTTCACCTATCTCGTGCGGCGCGCGAGCTTTGCCGATGCCACGATCCAGTCCTTCGCCGGGGCCTACGGCAATATCGGCTACATGGGGCCGGGCCTGGCGCTGCTCGCCTTCGGCGAGGCTGCCGCCGTGCCGGTCGCCCTCATCGTCTGTTTTGAAAACGCCATGCACTTCATCGTCGCACCGGCCATGATGGCAGTCGCCGGTGGCGACCGGCGCCCTCCGCTTCAGCTGGCGGGCGAGGTGCTGCGCAAGGTGGCGCTCCACCCCTTCATTCTCTCGACCGCACTGGGTTTCATTGTGGCGGCCAGCGGGGCCGAAATCCCTCTCGCCGGTCAGCGGCTCGTGGACTACCTCGCCCAGGCGGCAGCGCCCTGCGCGCTGTTTGCCATGGGCGTGACGCTGGCGCTTCGGCCGCTGAACCGCGTTCCGGTCGAGATCGGATATCTGGTCGTCGCCAAGCTGATCCTGCTGCCGGCCACCGTCTATGTCGTCCTGTCGCTCACGGGCGATTTCGATGCGGTCTGGGTCTATTCGGCGGTGCTGCTCGCGGGTCTGCCGACCGCCACCAACGTCTTCGTCATCAGCCAGCAGTACGGCGTCTGGCAGGAAAGGGCGTCGGCAACCGTGCTGATCACGACGGTGCTGTCGGTGGTGACGCTGCCGCTGCTGCTCTACCTGATCACGACGGGAATGCTACCGCCGGACCTCTTTCCCTAGCGAGCCGACGAAGGCGCGAAGACCGCGACCCGGCTCGACCCCTTCGCGCATCATCAGATTGCGAAGCGGCGGCACGGCGCTCAGCAGATGCAGCCCGGCGGCCCGCAGCATCTGCACGGGCAGGAAATCCGACAGCAGCGACCGGTTGAGAAGATCGACGCCGAGCGTGCGGCTCATGATGTCGGCGCGGCGGCGACGGTTGAAGCGATCCCCGGCGTCGGATGGAATGGCACGATCGGGCACAGCCGTCAGGATCTCGACGAGCTCGATGACGTCGCGCAGCGACAGGTTCAGGCCCTGCGCCCCGATCGGCGGAAAGGCGTGCGCCGCTTCCCCGACGAGGGCGATGCGCTCCTTGCCGAAGCGATCGGCGATCAGGCTGGAGAGCGGCCAGGACTGCGGACCCGGTTCGACCGTCACTTTCCCCAACATCGATTGCATCCGGCTTTCAACTTCCGCCGACAGCGCGTCCGGCGACAGCGACAGAAGGCGTTCGGCCTCCTGCGGCTTCACCACCCAGACGAGGCTGGAACGCTGACCGGGCAGGGGGACCTGGGTAAACGGGCCGGATTCGGTGTGGAACTCCGTGGAGACATTGCCGTGCGGCAGGCTGTGCTCGAAGTTGAGAACGACGGCGGTCTGCGGATAGGCCCAGCGGCGGGTGCCGATGCCGGCACTCTCGCGCACCTTTGACCCGCGGCCGTCGGCGCCGATCACGAAGGAGGCGGAAACGGTCTGCCCGTCTTCCAGTTCGAGCAGAGCCTGATCTTTGGAAAGGACGATGGTGGCAAGCGGCGTGGCGCCCCGCGTCACATTCGCCTCGCTGGCCACCGCCGCCTGCAGCGTCTCATGAAGCGCCCGATTGGGAATATTGTAGCCGAAGGCATAGAGCCCGACGTCGGCGGCGCGAAACTGCGCGGTTGGCGCCCGGAGCAGCCGGTCGGTGCCGTCGATGATCTGCATGACAGAGAGGGGAGCCGCACTCGGAGCGATCGTGTCCCACAGACCGAGACGCTCCATGAAACGGATGGACTGATCCATCAGTGCCGTGGTGCGCTCATCGCCGTTTGCGGGGCCGGGGGCGACAAGCAGAACCTTTCGGCCACCGCGCGCCATGGCGAGCGCTGCGATGGATCCTGCGAGGCCACCGCCGATCACGGCAATTTCATAGTTCTGCATGTCCCAATCCTCGTCGGTAAACCGTTCTGCGCTATGTAGAGCCTTCCCGAACCGTAATCCATGGGACGTGGTGGCGCAGTCGATAAATCTTGCGTAAGCAAGCCGGACTGCGGAACGAGCCGGTTGCAATGGCCCCGGTTTCACCTCATAGGTCGGCGAGACAAAAGCACGGGAACGGCGCGTGATCAGACGAATTTTCAACTACCGGAAAGTGCCCTACGCAGAGATGCGCGCATTCTCCGTTCATCTGCTGACGGCGTCCGGATCCTTCCTCGCCTTTCTCGGCGTCGTGGCAGCCGGAGAGAACCGCTTCGTCGACATGTTCTGGTGGCTCGGCCTCGCGCTTTTCGTCGACGGCATCGACGGTCCGATCGCCCGCCGGCTGAGGGTCCGGGAAGTGCTGCCGAACTGGTCCGGCGACATGCTCGACAACATCATCGACTATGTCACCTACGTCCTGCTGCCCGCTTTTGCCCTCTACCAGAGCGGCATGATCGGCGAGCCCTGGTCCTTCGTCGCCGCCGGCCTGATCGTCGTCTCGAGTGCCATCTACTATGCCGACATGGGCATGAAGACCGACGAGTATTTCTTCTCCGGGTTCCCGGTGGTCTGGAACATGGTGATCTTCACGCTCTTCGTCATCCAGGCAAGCGAAGTGACCGCCTTCATCGTGGTCCTGATCTCCGTATTTCTGACCTTCCTGCCGATCAATTTCCTGCATCCGGTGCGGGTGAAGCGGCTGCGGCCCCTCAATCTGGCGATATTCACCCTCTGGTGCGTGCTGAGCGGCTATTCGCTTCTGCTGCATTTCAGGTCGCCGGACTGGCTCGTCTACGGCGTCGTGGCTTCGGGCATCTACCTCTACTGCATCGGGGCAATCCTGCAGTGGTTTCCGAACCTTGGTAGGCGTGACTAAGCGCTCCGCAGTGCATGTTTCCTGTTGTGCGAGGCAACAAATTCGCTATCAATGACGGAAGCGCGGACGCCGACCTGTGGCGCCCGCCCGCATGCAGAACGCGCCAATGCTCTCAGAAGCCTCGAAGAAGGTGGCACGGCGTGAACGAGGGGGTTCAGTGACTGTAACGCAGGGATCAGCGAGCAATCCGCTCTTGTCGGTCCGTGGGCTGACGAAGCATTTCGGCGCCTTCGCCGCCTGCTCGGGCATCGATCTGGATATCGCTCCCGGAGAGATCCATGCGCTTCTTGGAGAAAATGGCGCCGGAAAATCAACTCTGGTGAAAATGCTGTTCGGCATTCTCGATCCGAGCGGCGGCGAGATCCTGTGGGATGGCCGGCCGGTCACCATCACTTCGCCCGGCGGAGCGCGCGCACTCGGCATAGGAATGGTCTTCCAGCACTTCTCGTTGTTCGAGGCGCTGACGGTTGCCGAAAACATCGCGCTGTCCCTGGATCCGAAGATTTCACTGGCGAAGATTTCCGACGAGGCAGCAAGGCTCTCGACGGTCTATGGGCTTCCGCTGGATCCCAAGGCGCATGTGGCCGACCTCTCGGTCGGGGAGCGCCAGCGCATCGAGATCGTGCGGGCGCTGTTGCAGAACCCGAAGCTCATCATTCTCGACGAGCCGACCTCCGTCCTGACGCCGCAGGAAGCGGACAGGCTGTTCGAGACGCTGTTCACGCTGAAGTCGGAGGGACGGTCCGTCCTCTACATCAGCCACCGGCTGGAAGAAGTTCGCCGTATCTGCGACCGGGCGACGGTCTTGCGGCATGGCAAGGTCACGGGGACATGCGATCCGAGGCAGGAGACGCCGGCGTCGCTGGCCCGCATGATGGTCGGAACCGACGTCGCAGGCGTGTCGCGCGGCGAAATCGGCACGCCGGGGGAGGTGCAGATCGAAGTCTCGGCGCTGTCCGTTCCGGCCCGCACGCCCTTTGCCGTATCGCTCAAGGGGATCGATCTGAAGGTCTGCGCCGGGGAGGTGCTGGCCATCGCCGGCGTCGCCGGCAATGGCCAGGGCGAATTGTTCGACGCGCTGTCGGGCGAGTTTGCCGTCTCCGACAACGATTCCATCCGGATCCGCGGCAAATCGGTCGGCACATCGGGAATCAACGCACGGCGCTTGCTTGGTGCGGGCTTCGTTCCCGAGGAGCGCCACGGCCATGCGGCGGTATCCAACATGCGGCTTTCCGACAACCTGCTGCTGGCCCGCAGCCAGTCGGATCGCAGCGCTTTCCTGTCGGGCGGCACGCTTTCCGTCATTCGCCACGATGCCGTGGGAGCTGCGACGCAGCGGATCTGCCAGGAGATGGACGTGCGCAAGAGCGGCAGGGATCCTGCCGCCGCTTCGCTCTCCGGAGGCAACCTGCAGAAGTTCATCGTCGGGCGGGAACTCGACCGGCAGCCGGCCGTTCTGGTGGTGAACCAGCCCACATGGGGCGTCGATGCAGGCGCTGCGAGCCGTATTCGCCAGGCGCTGGTGGATCTGGCCAAGGCAGGCTCCGCGGTGGTGGTGATCAGCCAGGATCTCGACGAGATCTTCGAGGTGGCGACCAAGATCGCCGTCATTTCCGAAGGCGGTCTTTCCCGCGCCTATCCCGCCGGCGAACTCAGCCTGGAGCGGATCGGCCTGATGATGGGCGGCATCCACGACACCACGCATGCCGAGGCTTCCCATGCGCATTGAGCTTCAGAAGCGCCCGGAGGGCTCGCGCCTTTTCTCGTTCCTTTCCCCGTTGCTGGCGCTGGCCCTGACGCTGTTCTTTGGCGGCATCATGTTCTGGATGCTGGGCAAGAACCCGGTCGATGCGCTCTACAGCTTCTTCATCGAGCCGCTGCTGGAAGTCTGGTCGCTCCATGAGCTGGCGATCAAGGCTGCCCCTCTGATCCTGATCGCCGTTGGCCTGTCTGTCTGCTACCGCTCCAACAACTGGAATATCGGGGCCGAGGGGCAGTTCACCATCGGCGCCATCACCGGCTCCATCCTGCCCGTGCTCTATCCCGAGTGGCATTCGCCGATGATCCTGCCGCTGATGCTGGTCATGGGCATGGTCGGCGGAGCGCTCTATGCCGGGATCCCGGCATTGCTGAAGACCCGCTTCAACACCAATGAGATCCTGACCAGCCTGATGCTGGTCTACATCGCCCAGCTCTACCTCGACTGGCTGGCGCGCGGTCCCTGGCGCGATCCGCAGGGCTATAATTTTCCACAGTCCAGGTCCTTCGTGCCGGAGGCGGTGCTTCCGGAAATACTGGACTCCGGCCGTGCGCATCTGGCCATCGTCTTCGCCATTGTTGCCGCCGTCGCGCTCTGGTTCATGATGCGCTTCATGCTGAAGGGCTTCGAGGTGACCGTTCTCGGCCAGTCGGAAAGGGCAGGACGCTTCGCCGGCTTTTCCGCCCGCCGGATGGTGTGGTTCTCGATGCTGGTGTCGGGTGCGCTGGCGGGCCTCGCCGGGATCTCGGAAGTCTCCGGTTCGATCGGACACGTGCAGCCGACGATCTCGCCCGGCTACGGTTTTACGGCGATCATCGTCGCCTTCCTTGGGCGGCTCAATCCGCTCGGGATCGTGGCATCGGGCTTCGTGCTGGCGCTCACCTATCTCGGGGGAGAAGCCGCACAGCTCTCGATCGGCATTTCCGACAAGGTGAGCCGCGTCTTCCAGGGGCTCCTGCTGTTCTTCGTCCTCTCCTGCGACACGCTCATCCACTACCGGGTCAGGATCGTGACCCAGAAGCTGACGGGAGGGACGGCGCGCCATGCTTGAGGCCATTCTCCTCACTGTCATCACCGCCGCAACGCCGCTCGTCATCGCAGCGCTCGGCGAACTCGTCACGGAGCGCTCGGGCGTGCTCAACCTTGGCGTCGAAGGTATGATGATCATGGGCGCCGTCAGCGCCTTCGCGGCGACCCAGATCACCGGGTCGCCCTATATCGGGGTGCTTGCGGGCATTGCCGCCGGTAGCGCCTTCTCGCTTCTCTTCGGGTTCCTGACGCTGACGCTGGTGGCAAATCAGGTCGCGACCGGCCTTGCCCTGACGATCCTCGGGCTAGGCCTCTCCGGACAGCTCGGCGAGAGCTTTGTCGGTCAGCCCGGCATCAAGCTGCAGCCGATCGTCGTTCCGCTCTTGTCCGATATCCCGTTCCTGGGGCGCTTGCTCTTCCAACAGGACCTGATCTTCTATCTCTCCATCGCGCTGGTCGTCGGCATCCACTGGTTCCTGTTCAAGAGCCGGACGGGCCTCAAGATGCGGGCGATCGGCGACAACCATGCCTCCGCGCATGCGCTGGGGATCAACGTCATCCGGACCCGCTATCTGGCGGTCATGTTCGGCGGCGCCTGTGCCGGCCTTGCCGGTGCCCAGCTGTCGCTCGTCTACACGCCGCAGTGGGTGGAGAACATGACGGCCGGCCGGGGATGGATCGCGCTGGCGCTCGTGGTCTTCGCATCGTGGCGGCCCCTGCGCCTTCTCGCCGGGGGCTATCTCTTCGGCGCGGTCTCGATCGGCCAGTTGCACGCCCAGGCATTTGGAATCGGCATACCATCGCAGGTTCTTTCGGCGCTGCCCTATGTCGCGACTATTGTCGTGCTCATCATCATCTCGCATAATCGTCGCACGACCCTAGTCAACACGCCGGCCTCACTCGGAAAGCCGTTTGTTCCAGAGCGATGATGGCACCACACCTATCCACTCTTCGAGCCAACAGAGGTTAAAAGACATGAAGAAAATGATCATCGCACTGGCCGCTACAGCCGCCCTTCTGGGCGGATTTGCAAGCGGCGTGCAGGCCCAGGACAAGACCAAGGTCTGCTTTATCTATGTCGGCTCCAAGACCGATGGTGGCTGGTCCCAGGCACATGACATCGGCCGCCAGGCGCTCCAGGAGCACTTCGGCGACAAGATCGAAACCCCGATCCTGGAAAACGTTCCGGAAGGCCCGGACGCAGAGCGCGCCATCGAGCGCATGGCCCGTTCCGGTTGCGGCATGGTCTTCACCACCTCGTTCGGCTTCATGGATGCGACCGTCAAGGTCTCCGAGAAGTTTCCGGACATCAAGTTCGAGCATGCCACCGGCTTCAAGTCCGCCGAAAACCTCGCCACCTATAACGCCCGCTTCTACGAAGGCCGCTACATCCAGGGTCAGATCGCCGCGAAAATGTCGAAGAAGGGCGTCGCCGGCTACATCGCATCCTTCCCGATTCCCGAAGTGGTGATGGGCATCAACGCCTTCATCCTCGGCGCGCAGTCGGTCAATCCCGACTTCGAGCTGAAGGTCGTATGGGCCAACACCTGGTTCGACCCCGGCAAGGAAGCCGATGCGGCCAAGGCTCTGATCGACCAGGGCGTCGACATCCTGACCCAGCATACCGATACGACGGCTCCCATGCAGGTTGCGGCAGAGCGCGGCATCCTCGCCTTCGGCCAGGCCTCCGACATGATCGCTGCCGGTCCCAACACCCAGTTGACCGCCATCGTCGACACCTGGGCCGCCTATTACATCAAGCGGGTCCAGGCGCATCTCGACGGCAACTGGAAGTCGGAGCAGATCTGGGACGGCTTGAAGGACGGCATCCTGACGATGGCGCCCTATACCAACATGCCCGATGACGTGAAGGCGATGGCCGAAGAGACCGAAGCCAAGATCAAGTCCGGCGAACTGCACCCCTTCACGGGTCCGGTGAAGAAGCAGGACGGCACGGAATGGCTTGCGGAAGGCCAGAAGGCCGACGATGGCACCTTGCTCGGCATGAACTTCTACGTCGAAGGCGTGGACGATACGCTGCCGCAGTAAGCGGTCGGCATCGTCGGAAAAGGCGCCCTTCGAGGCGCCTTTTTTGTTGCATCGCGACACAAGCCGTTTATCGCCTGTCAATCGACTTGTTGCTAAGAAGCAGCAACCATGTTGAGGGAGCAATCATGAGCCGCACCTGCCTTGCCGTCATCCTCGCCGCCGGCGACAGCACACGCATGAAGTCGTCGATGTCGAAGGTCCTGCATCCGGTTGCCGGCCTGCCGATGATCGGGCACGTGATGCGGACGGTTGCCTCGGCCGGTATCGCCGATGTCGCCCTCGTGCTCGGACGGGATGCGGATGCGGTCGCCAAGGCCGCAGCGGTCGAAGGCGTCAATGCCCGGACCTTTCTGCAGACGGAGCGGCTTGGAACCGGCCATGCCGTGCTTTCGGCGCGAGCGGCGATTGCCGACGGTTTCGACGACGTCCTCGTCACCTATGGCGATGCTCCCCTGGTGACGGCCGGGCCGTTCGCCGCCGCTCGTGCGCAGCTCGCCGCCGGCGCCGACGTCGCGGTGATCGGATTTCACACGGACCGGCCGACCGGCTATGGGCGCCTGCTCGTTGAGAACGGCGAACTCGTCGCCATCCGCGAGGAGAAGGATGCGACGGATGAAGAGCGGAAGGTCACCTGGTGCAACAGCGGCATCATGGCGATCAACGGCCGCAAGGCCCTGCAGCTTCTGGAGAAGATCGACAACGGGAACGCCAAGGGTGAATATTACCTGACGGATCTGGTGGAGATCGTCCGCGCGGGCGGCGGCAGGGCAGTGGCTGTCGATGCCCCGGAAACCGAGATGGCCGGCTGCAACAACCGCGCCGAACTCGCTGTGCTGGAGCGCATCTGGCAGGAAAGGCGCCGGCATGAAGTGATGCTCTCCGGCGTGACCATGATCGCCCCGGAAACCGTGTTCCTCGCCTACGACACCGAGCTCGGTCAGGACACGATCCTCGAGCCGAACGTCGTCTTCGGCCCCGGCGTCACAGTCGAGAGCGGCGCCGTCATCCATGCCTTTTCGCATCTCGAGGGCGCACACGTGAGCTCCGGTGCAACGGTCGGACCCTTCGCCCGACTGCGTCCTGGCGCCAATTTGGCTGCTCAGTCGAAGGTCGGCAATTTCTGCGAGGTCAAGAAGGCGGAGATCGGCGAGGGCGCCAAGATCAACCATCTGACCTATATCGGCGACGCGATCGTCGGCGCCCATACCAACATCGGTGCCGGCACCATCACCTGCAACTACGACGGCATCAACAAGCATGTGACGCAGATCGGCGCCAACGCCTTCATCGGCTCCAACTCCTCGCTGATTGCTCCCGTCTCGATCGGTGACGGCGCCTATGTCGGCTCCGGCAGCGTCATCACCGAGGACGTGCCGGCCGACGCCCTGGCACTTGGCCGAGGTCGGCAGGAAAACAAGCCGGAGCGGGCGAAGGTCATCCGCGAACGGGCGCTCGCCTTCAAGGCGGCGAGGAAAACCAAGGGCTGATTTCCGTGCCGTTACCTTCCGATACGCAAAGTGACCGGAGAGGCAATTGCAGGAACGGCGTGATCGACTAGAAATCCCGCCAGATTGTCGGGAACGAAGGGGTTGTCCATGTGTGGGATTGTAGGGATCGTCGGCAAGGAGCCGGTTGCGGAGCGTCTGGTGGATGCGCTGCGGCGGCTGGAGTACCGCGGCTATGATTCCGCCGGCGTCGCCACCATCCATGACGGCGTGCTTGAGCGCCGGCGTGCCGAGGGCAAGCTCTTCAACCTCGAGAAGAAGCTCGCTTCCGAGCCGCTGGCCGGCAACATCGGCATCGCCCATACCCGCTGGGCGACCCACGGCATCCCGAACGAGACGAACGCACATCCGCATTTCGTCGATGGTGTCGCCGTCGTCCACAACGGCATCATCGAGAACTTCTCCGAACTGAAGGATGAACTCTCGGCGGACGGCGCCACGTTCGAGACGCAGACCGATACCGAGGTGGTGGCGCAGCTGCTCGCCCGCAGCCGGCGCGCCGGCATGGGGCGCCGCGAAGCGATGCTGGCCATGCTGAAGCAGGTCACCGGCGCCTATGCGCTGGCGGTGATCTTCGCCGACGATCCTTCGACCATCATGGCGGCCCGTTCCGGCCCCCCCTTGGCGATCGGCTACGGCCGCGGCGAAACCTATCTCGGTTCAGACGCGATCGCGCTCGCCCCGTTCACCAACGAGATCACCTATCTCGTCGACGGCGACTGGGCCGTCATCGGGCGTGACGGTGCCTTCATCTTCGACCATGACGGAAATGCGGTCGAGCGGCCCCGCCAGATCACCCAGGCGGCCGCCTATATGGTCGACAAGGGCAATCACCGGCACTTCATGGAGAAGGAGATCTACGAGCAGCCGGAAGTGATCTCCCATGCGCTGGCGCATTACGTCGATCTTGGCGCCCACACCGTCAGAACCGCGGTGAGCGACGCCATTGACTTTGCCTCGCTTCGCGGGCTGACCATCTCCGCATGCGGTACGGCGTACCTGGCCGGGCTGATCGGCAAATACTGGTTCGAGCGCTATGCGCGCCTGCCGGTCGAGATCGACGTCGCCTCCGAGTTCCGCTACCGCGAAATTCCGCTGTCGACGGATCAGGCGGCGCTGTTCATCTCGCAGTCCGGCGAGACAGCCGACACGCTGGCATCGCTGCGCTATTGCCATGATGCCGGGCTGAAGATCGGCGCGGTCGTCAATGTCCGGGAATCGACGATCGCACGCGAGTCCGATGCGGTCTTCCCGATCCTGGCCGGCCCCGAAATCGGCGTGGCGTCGACGAAGGCCTTCACCTGTCAGCTGACGGTGCTGGCATCGCTGGCGATCGCCGCCGGCAAGGCCCGCGGCCTCATTCAGGCGGACGAGGAAAGGCAGCTGGTCAGGCAGCTGACGGAGATGCCGCGCCTGATGAGCGGCGTGCTGAATTCCATCGAACCGCAGATCGAGGCCCTGTCTCGCGAGCTGTCGAAATACAAGGACGTGCTCTATCTCGGGCGTGGCACAAGCTATCCGCTCGCCCTCGAAGGCGCGCTGAAGCTGAAGGAGATCTCCTATATCCACGCCGAGGGCTATGCCGCCGGCGAACTGAAGCATGGGCCGATCGCACTGATCGACGAGAACATGCCGGTGATCGTCATTGCGCCGCACGACCGCTTCTTCGAGAAGACCGTGTCGAACATGCAGGAGGTCGCGGCCCGCGGCGGCAAGATCATCTTCATCACCGACGAGCGCGGCGCGGCCGCCTCCAAGCTTCCGACGATGGCAACGGTCACGCTGCCCAACGTTGCGGAAATCATTGCGCCCATGGTTTTCTCGCTGCCGATCCAGCTGCTGGCCTATCACACGGCGGTATTCATGGGCACCGACGTCGACCAGCCGCGCAACCTCGCCAAATCGGTCACCGTGGAGTAGTCCGTTTGGTTCGGCCGGGGCGCCGACGGTGCCGGCATCGTGGAAGCGGCACTCTTTGCGTTCATGCCTAAGCGCGTGTTGACGTCAGACCCGGTATTTCCAGAGCCTGCTCTTGCACGGTCCGGACTCGTCCGGCATTGTCGCCTTCAATCTCGAATTATGGCACTGCACAATAGTGACGGGCAATGGCGGACAAATTCGATCGCATTCCGGTGATGACGCGGCTCAGGAACAACTTCCTCACCGGGCTCATCATCTGCGCGCCTCTGGCGATCACCATCTGGCTGACTTTCGGTTTCATCCGCTGGGCCGACAGCTGGGTGAAACCCTACATCCCGACACGCTACAACCCCGAGAACTACCTCAATATCGCCATGCCCGGCCTTGGCATGCTGATCGCGATCCTCATGATCACCATGATCGGCTTCCTCGGCAAGAACCTGATCGGCCGGTCCATCGTCAGCTTCGGAGAATCGGTGCTGCACCGCATGCCGCTGGTGCGTACCATCTACAAGAGCCTGAAACAGATCTTCGAAACGGTGCTGAAGGAGCAATCGACCTCGTTCAAGAAATGCGGTCTGATCGAGTTTCCAAGCCCCGGCACATGGGCGCTCGTCTTCATCTCCGGTGACGCGCAGGGTGAGATTGCCGCACGGCTCAACGAAAATGGCGAGGAGATGATCAGCGTCTTCCTCGCCCCGACGCCTGTCCCGACCGCCGGCTTCCTGATGTTCGTGCCGCGCAGCAAGATCATCATGCTGGACATGACGCCGGAAGAAGGGGCCAGGCTGCTGATTTCCGGCGGGCTGATTGCGCCGGATTTCAAGCCGAAGGTGGTGCAGTCGACGATCGTGCCGACGGCGGTCAGCCCGCGCCCAGGAACCTGACGGCCTCGTCGCGACGGTGCAGGTACAGAAGCGTTCGTACGCTTTCTCCCCGCTCGCTGGTGAGGTCCGGATCCCGGTCGAGCAGATATGCAGCATCCTTGCGGGCGATTTCCAGAAGATCGGCGTGCGCCTCCAGGCTGGCAATCCGGAAACCCGGTGTTCCGGACTGTCGGGTGCCCAGAAGCTCGCCTTCGCCACGCAGTTTCAGGTCCTCCTCGGCGATCAGAAAGCCGTCCTCGCTGTCGCGCAGGATAGAGAGCCGCGCCCGGCCGGTCTCGCTGAGCGGGCCCTTGTAGAGCAGGATGCAGGTCGAAGCTTCCGCGCCACGGCCGACACGGCCGCGCAGCTGATGCAGCTGCGCCAGCCCGAACCGCTCGGCATGTTCGATGACCATGATGGTGGCATCCGGCACGTCAACACCGACCTCGACGACGGTGGTCGCGACCAGCAGCCGGATCTTGCCGGCCTTGAAGTCCCCCATGACCGCATCCTTCTCGGGACCGGCCATGCGGCCGTGCACGAGACCGACGTCGGCTCCCATCTCCTTGGCCAACACGGCGAACCGTTCCTCCGCCGACATCAGATCGGAGACGTCCGACTCCTCGACCAGCGGGCAGATCCAATAGGCCTTCTTGCCCTCGGCGAGCGCGCTCCTGAGCCGGGAGACGATCTCCCCGGTGCGCTCGGCAGGCAGCGTCACCGTCTGGATCGGCTTGCGGCCGGCCGGCTTCTCGGTAAGCTTTGAGACATCCATGTCACCGAAGGCGGCGAGCACCAGCGTGCGGGGGATCGGCGTTGCGGTCATCACCAGCATGTGCGGCGAGATGCCCTTGGCTGTCAGGCGCAGGCGCTGGTGGACACCGAAGCGATGCTGCTCGTCGACGACGGCAAGCACCAGGTTGCGGTAGCTGACGGCGTCCTGGAACAGCGCATGGGTGCCGATGATGATCTGGACGTCGCCCGAGGCGATCCTCTCGACGATCGCATCCCGCTCGCGGCCTTTGGTGCGTCCGGTCAGTACCTCGACGGAGATGCCGACCATGGCGGCGATCTTCGAGATCGTCGCGTGGTGCTGGCGCGCCAGGATCTCCGTCGGCGCCATCAGCACCGCCTGGCCGCCGCTTTCGACGGCTGCCGCCATGGCCATCAGGGCGACAAGCGTCTTACCGGCGCCGACGTCGCCCTGCAGCAGACGCAGCATGCGGTCTTCGCCGGCCATGTCCTTGAGGATTTCCTCGACCGCCTTCTGCTGGCTGGCGGTGAGGGAAAAGGGGAGGGTGGCCCGGATCCGCTCGGCCAGCTCCCCGGTCGCCTGGATCGGCCGGCCGGGCACCTTGCGCAGCCGTTGCCGCACCAGCGCCAGCGATACCTGCCCGGCCATGAATTCGTCATAGGCGAGCCTTCGGCGCGCCGGCGAGCGGGGATCGATATCGCCTTCGTCGCGCGGGTCGTGCAACTGCTGGAAGCTTTCCAGCACGGACGGAAAGCCCTGCCGCTCGGCCAGAGCCGGATCGGCCCATTCGCGTAGCGCGGGGAGACGCGCCACAGCACCTTCCACCGCTTTCCGCAGGACCTTGGGAGAGAGCCCTGCCGTCAACGGATAGACCGGCTCGACGAGCGGCAGATTGCCGGCCTCCGAGACCTTCACCATGAAGTCGGGATGGACCATCGACGGCCGGCCGTTGAACCAGTCGACCTTGCCGCTCACCATCACGATCTCGTCGATCGGCAGTGCCTTCTCCAGCCAGTTTCCCTTGGCGCGAAAGAAGGTCAGCGCCAGTTCGCCGGTGTCGTCGTGGAGGAAGACACGGTAGGGCATGTTCGGCTTGCCCGGCGGTGGCGGCTGGTGGCGGTCCACCCGTCCCTCGATGGTGACAATGGCGCCCTGCGGCGCGAGCGCGATCCCCGGCCGGTTGCGGCGGTCGATGATCGAGGACGGCGCATGAAAGAGGAGGTCGATGACCCGGCAGTCGTCGGCATCCTCGCGCCCCGTCACGCGCGCGATCAGATCGGCAAGCTTGGGGCCGACACCGGGGAGGGCTGCAACGGGCGAAAACAGGGGATCAAGGATGGCAGGACGCATGAGCGGCAAAATGCGCCGGATGTTGACTTGATTGCAAGGTGACGCAGGGGAAATTCCGACCTATATGAGCATCGCAAACCAGGGATCACTTCCATGACAGGACTTGTGCGCAGCAGCGCGGACCTCACGCCTCGCCGTCGCCGTATTCTCTACCGCTGCTGGCACCGCGGGATTCGCGAAATGGACCTCGTGTTCGGACAGTTTGCCGAACAGGAGATCGGCACGCTTTCAGATGCGGATCTCGACGAATTCGAGGCGATCATGGATGAGGATGACCATGATCTGCATTCCTGGGTGACCGGCGCCAAGCCGACGCCTGCGCATCGTCAGACGCCGCTCTTTGACCGCATTGCCTCCTACCGCCCGGATTTCGATCCCGTTACGACCGACAGCCTGCAGGCGAAGGCAGAGCATCAAGAATGATTGCAGGTTTCGATGCGAAGAAGGTTGCGGCGGCCACCAGCCCGCTGACCATCGGCAATGTGCCGCCCGGCATGGAACCGCTGCTGCTCGCCGAGCTCGCGCGCGCCGGCCAGGCGGTCGCCTATGTGATCTCCGACGGCCAGAGGATGGCCGATCTCGAACAGATGCTGGGCTTCGTCGCCCCCGACATTCCGGTCCTGACGCTGCCGGCCTGGGACTGCCTTCCCTATGACCGGGTCTCGCCGAGCCCGGATGTCTCCGCGCGGCGACTTGCTGCACTCTCGGGCCTGATCGCGCACGCCAGGAAGCCGCATGCGGCGATCGTACTGGTGACCGTCAACGCCATGCTGCAGAAGATCGCGCCGGCGGACGTTATCGAGAGCCTCGCCTTTTCCGCCCGCCCCGGCGGCGTCATCCGCATGGACGATATCGCAGCGCGGCTGGAGCGGAATGGCTTCGACCGCGTGGCGACCGTCCGCGAGGTCGGCGAATTCGCCGTGCGCGGCGGCATCCTCGACGTCTTTGTGCCGGGAACGGAAGAACCGGTGCGGCTCGACTTCTTCGGCGATACGCTGGAGACGATCCGGACCTTCGATCCGGCAAGCCAGCGGACGACGGGACAGGCGCGCTCGCTGGATCTCAACCCCATGAGCGAGGTGTCGCTGACACCGGAGACGATCAGCCGCTTCCGCAAGAACTATCTGTCGCTCTTCGGAGCGACGACGAAGGAGGACTCCCTCTATCAGGCCGTGTCGGAAGGCCGCCGCTATGCCGGCATGGAGCACTGGCTGCCGCTCTTCTACGATCACCTGGAAACCGCTTTCGACTACCTCAAGGGCTTCCGGATCGTCACCGATCACACCGCCCGGGAGGCGGCGACCGAGCGTTCGAAGCTCGTCACCGACTATTATGAGGCCCGCCGCGACAACAGCGGACTGGGGAAGGGCGCAGCCGCCCAGGGGGCGCCTTACAAACCGGTGCCGCCCGGTGAGCTCTACCTCGACGCCAAGGCGTTCTCCGCAGAACTCGACAGCGCCAGCGCCATCCGGCTGACCCCATTCAACGAGATGGATGCCGACAGCCGCCGCGTCGTGGCGCTTGACGCCCATGTCGGACCGCGCTGGGCAAAGACACAGACCGAGAAGGACGACCGCGACGAGAAGGTCAACGTCTTCGACCTGGCGGTCAAGCACATCGCCGGCAAGCGTGCCGAAGGCCGCAAGGTTCTGATCACCGGCTGGTCGACCGGCTCGCTGGATCGTCTGCTACAGGTCCTGGACGAGCACGGCCTGAAGCGCGTGAAGCCGATCGAAACGCTGGGCGAACTCCAGAAGCTTGCCAAGGGGGAGGCGGCCGCAGCCGTTCTGAGCCTCGAAGGCGGCTTCGAGACCGGCGATATCGCCGTGATCGGCGAACAGGACATTCTGGGCGACCGCATGGTTCGCCGCGGCAAGCGCCGCAAGCGCGGTGCAGATTACATTTCGGAAGTCGCGGGATTGGATGAGGGCTCGCTGGTGGTCCATGCCGAACACGGCATCGGACGGTTCGTCGGCCTCACGAATATCCAGGCCGCCGGCGCGCTGCGCGCCTGCCTGGAACTCCATTATGCGGACGACGCCAAGCTCTTCCTGCCGGTCGAGAACATCGATCTTCTCTCCCGCTACGGTTCGGACGCCGCCGAGGCAACGCTCGACAAGCTGGGCGGTGGAGCATGGCAGGCCCGCAAGGCCAAGCTGAAGAAGCGCCTGCTCGACATGGCCGACGGTCTGATTCGCATCGCCGCCAGTCGCATGACCCGCCGCGCCCCTGTCCTGGCAGCCCCGGATGGGCTCTACGACGAGTTTGCGGCGCGCTTCCCCTATGACGAGACGGAAGACCAGGCCACTGCCATCGAGGCGGTTCGTGACGATCTTTCCGCAGGCCGACCTATGGACCGCCTCGTCTGCGGCGATGTCGGCTTCGGCAAGACCGAGGTTGCGCTGCGTGCCGCCTTCGTCGCCGCCATGAACGGGGGGCAGGTCGCCGTGGTTGTGCCGACGACACTTCTGGCGCGCCAGCACTTCAAGACCTTCCGCGACCGCTTCCGTGGCCTGCCGATCCGCGTGGCGCAGGCCTCTCGGCTGGTGCCGGGCAAGGAACTGAACCAGGTCAAGAAGGATCTGACCGACGGCAAGGTCGACATCGTCGTCGGCACACATGCGCTGCTGGGAAGTGGCGTCAACTTCGCCAACCTCAGCCTTCTCATCATCGACGAGGAGCAGCACTTCGGGGTCAAGCACAAGGAGCGGCTGAAGGAGCTGAAAAGCGACGTCCACGTATTGACGCTGTCGGCCACGCCGATTCCCCGCACGCTGCAGCTGGCCATGACCGGCGTGCGCGAGCTGTCGCTGATCACGACCCCGCCGGTGGACCGCATGGCGGTTCGCACCTTCATCTCGCCCTTCGATTCGCTCGTCATCCGCGAGACGCTGATGCGAGAGCATTACCGGGGCGGACAGAGCTTCTACGTCTGCCCAAGGCTTGCCGATCTCGCCGACATCCAGGCCTTCCTGCAATCCGACGTGCCGGAACTCAAGGTCGCGGTGGCGCACGGACAGATGGCAGCCGGCGAGCTCGAAGACATCATGAATGCCTTCTACGATGGCACCTACGACGTGCTGCTGTCGACCACGATCGTCGAGTCGGGCCTCGACGTGCCGACGGCCAACACGCTGATCGTGCACCGTGCCGACATGTTCGGCCTTGCCCAGCTCTACCAGCTGCGCGGCCGTGTCGGGCGGTCGAAAGTGCGGGCCTTCGCCCTCTTCACACTGCCGGTCAACCGGACGCTGACGGCAATGGCCGAGCGGCGCCTGAAGGTGCTTCAGTCGCTCGATACGCTGGGAGCGGGCTTCCAGCTGGCCAGCCACGATCTGGACATCCGCGGCGCCGGCAATCTCCTCGGCGAGGAACAGTCCGGACACATCAAGGAAGTCGGCTTCGAACTCTACCAGCAGATGCTCGAGGAGGCCGTGGCCGAGGTGCGCGGCGACGACGAGATCGTCGACACCGGTTGGTCGCCGCAGATCTCGGTCGGCATCACCGTGATGATCCCGGAGACCTATGTTCCCGACCTGCATCTGCGCATGGGCCTTTACCGCCGTCTCGGCGAGCTGAAGGAGCTCGCGGAGATCGACGGGATCGGGGCCGAGATGATCGACCGCTTCGGACCGCTGCCGGTCGAGGTCCAGAACCTGATGAAGGTGGTCTACGTCAAGTCGCTCTGCCGCACCGCCAATGTCGAGAAGCTCGACGCCGGTCCGAAGGGTCTGGTGATCACCTTCCGCGACAAGCAGTTCCCGAACCCGGCAGGCCTCGTCGGCTATATCGCCAAGCAGGGCACAATGGCGAAGATCCGTCCCGACCAGAGCGTGTTCCTGACGCGCGACCTGCCGACGCCGGAAAAGCGGCTGACGACGGCCGCGCAGGTGATGAAGCAGATTGCGGAAATGGCACGCCAGCCGGCGTGATCAGTTGTCCAGTGCCTCGTCGACGGCTGCCATCGCATTGCCCTGCGGATCGGCTGCCACGGCGGGGGGCAGGGGAACGCCGCGCGCGCGTTCCCGGGCCAGTGTCAGCATACCGGATCCGATGATCAGGAGGATGCCGAGAACCATCGGCAGGTCGACGGCGTCTCCGAAGATCAGGTATCCGAAGAGGACGGCCCAGAGCATCTGGCTGTACTGCGTCGGGCCGACCAGCGCCGCCGGGGCATAGCTGGTGGCATACATCAGCAGGATCGTCGCCAGCGCCGCCAGCAGGCCGTAGCCGGCCAGCATCAGCCACTGCGAAGCGGTGGGCCAGGCGAAACTCGGCAGCATCAGAAGTCCGCAGACGACGAGCGATCCGATGACGCCGGCACCATAGAGCGACACGCTTTTCTCCGTGGGCCCGATGGCACGGTAGACGACGATGGAGATCGCGCCGCTGAGGCCGGCGAAGACCGCTCCGACATGGCCGATCGAGAGCTCCCGGAAGCCGGGGCGCAGGACGATCAGCACCCCCAGGAAGCCGATGGCGACGGCGCTCCAGCGCTTGATCCCGACCGTTTCCTTGAGGAAAAGCACCGACATGATCGTGACGAAGGAGGGCAGCAGGAAGATCAGCGCAAAGGCTTCCGCCATGGGCAGATGCGTGAAGGCGGTGACGCTGCTGATCGTGCCGAAGGCCGCCGAAAATGCGCGCAACAGCCAGAGCGGGCGGTTCGTTGTCCGCAGCATGTCGAGAGCGCTGTCGCCGCGCTTCATCAGGAAGGGCAGGCCGGTCAGGCCGAAGACGGCGCCGAGGAAGGCCATCTCGAAGGAACTGAGTGCGCCTTCGATCATCTTGACGGCGGCGTCGCTGAAGGAGAAGGCGGCGAAGGCCGCAAAGGCGAAGAGGATGCCCTTCAGGGTTTGGTCGGTCGACATCTGTCGCCTCCGTCAGATCATGCCCTTGCGAGCTTCCGCCTTCATGTTGGCGATATCGCGCAGGGCGCTGGCGAGAACATCCGGCTTCTGAGCGCCGCTGACGGCATACTGTCCGTCGAAGATCAGGAAGGGTACGCCGTTGACGCCCATCTTCTGGGCTGACTCGATCTCCTCCAGAACGGTGTCCTTGTCCGCATCCGAGGCAAGCAAGGCACCAATGACCGCCGGATCCAGACCGGAGGCTTCGGCAATCTGTACCAGCACGCCGTGGTCGGCAATGTTCAGGCCGTCTTCGAAGTGCCCCTTGAACAGGGCTGTTGCAACACGGTCCTGCAGCTCATTGCCCTCGATCCGCGCCCAGTGCAGCAGACGGTGAGCGTCCAGCGTGCTGGCGCGGACCTTGATGTTCTCGAACTGGAAATTGACGCCGATCTCCCGACCGTGTTCACGCAAGGTGTCCTGCATCTGGTCGAGACGTTCGGCACCGCCGAACTTCGCGATCAGGTGGCTGCGGTAATCTGTGCCGTCGCTTGTCGCATCCGGGTCCAGCCGATAGGGCCGCCAGTTGACGGTGACGCCGACCTCGTCCTGCACCTCGGCGATCGCCAGCTCCAGCCGCGCCTTGCCGAGATAGCACCAAGGGCAGACAACGTCGGACACGACATCGATGGTGATGCGCTCCATGGCCGCATCCTTTCCTGATGATGGCTTTCGCCGGTTCGGGCTGGCTCAGTCCTGCGCCCGCTTGTCAAACCAGACGGGGAGTTGGTAGCCGTAGAGGGGTGTGGCGTCTGGATAGCCGATGTAGCTGCGCCGCGCCACCCATTGTTCCGCGACATGATACAGCGGAACGAGATAGTGGCCGGAAATCAGCAGTCGATCGTAAGCCCGCACGGCCGCCTCGAAGTCCTCCCGATCGCGGGCTCCCAGCATGGCCTCGATCGCCCGGTCGATACTGGCGTCGGCGACGCCGGCAAAATTGTTGCTCCCCTCGCGGTCACGGGAAACCGACCCCCAGCGCCCCACCTGCTCGATGCCGGGCGAGAGCGACGATGGATACGACTTGACGATGACGTCGTAGTCGAAGGTTCCGGAACGGGACTGGTACTGCGCATCGTCGACGGTCCGGATGTCCACTTCGACCCCGATCATTCGAAGCGTCCTCTGGTAGGCGATCGCCAGCTTTTCCTGATCCTGGTTCTGGGTCATGATCTCGAACCGCAGCGGATTGCCGGACTGGCTCGCCATCTTGCCGTTCTGGATCGTGTAGCCGCCCTCCTTGAGGAGGTCGACAACCCGGCGCAGCACATTTCGGTCGCCGCCGGAGGCATCCGTCTGGGGCAGCCGATAGGAGCCATCCAGGACCGATGGATCGAGGTCGGCCTTCGTGTCGCCGAGAATGGCAAGCTCCCGGGCGTTGGCAACTGTGCCCAGCGCGGAGAGGGCCGAGTTCTGCCAGAAGCTCTCCGTGCGCGTATAGGCGCCCTCGAAGAGGTTCCTGTTTGCCCATTCGAAGTCGAACGCCAGCGCCAGCCCCTCACGGACATCGCGGTTCTCGAACATCGGCCGGCGCGTGTTGAAGACGAATCCCAGCATCCCGGTCGGCAGCTCGGGCTGGAACGCATCCTTGATCACAGCGCCATTCTGGACATCCGGAAAGTCGTAGGCCCTGGCCCAATGGACCGGGCTGCCCTCGGGATAGATGTCGACGACGCCCTTCTTGAACGCCTCGAACAGGGTGTTCTCCTGGAGGAAATACTCCACCGAGATCTGGTCGTAGTTGTCGAAGCCGACCTTGGCCGGAACGTCCTTGCCCCAGTAATCCGGGTTTCGCTCGAAGGTGATCCTTTCGCCCGGCCGAAGCGATTTGACCGTGTACGGTCCGGAGCCGACCGGGATCTGCAGGGACGACTGGTCGAAGGTGTCCGGATCGACGGCGTGCTTGGGCAGGATCGGTGTCGCGGTGGCCAGGATCAGCGGAAATTCGCGGTCCGACTTTTCGTTGAAGGTGAACTTCACGCTCCTTTCGCCGACTTTGTCCATCCTGGCCACCGGCGTCAGCCGGTTGCTGAAGGGCGTGCGTCCCTTGTCGCGCAGAAGCTCGAAGGTGAAGATCACGTCCTCGGGCGTCACCGGCATGCCGTCCGACCACTTTGCCGCGGGGTTGAGATTGAACTGGATGAATGTCCGCTCCTCATCCATCTCCACCGTCTGTGCGAGAAGCCCGTAGAGCGAGAAGGGTTCATCCGCCGAGCGCTGCATCAGCGGCTCGTAGAGGAGGTGGCCGAACTGCGGATCCCAGACCCCGCGCGCCGTTGTGCGCATGCTCTTGAGGATGAAGGGGTTCAGGCTGTCGAAGGTGCCGACGACGCCGTAGCGGACGCTGCCGCCTTTCTTGACGTCCGGCTTCACATACGGGAAGTGCTGGTAGTTGGCCGGCAGCGCCGGGTGCCCGTGCATGGCGATACCGTGGCGGGGCTCCGCAAGTGCCGGTGCTGCAAGCGCGAGGAGGAAAAGGAAGGGCAGGAGACGGCGCATGAACAGTCCTTTTCAGGGGTGGTCCCGATTCGGTGCAAAATACTGCAATGGCGCCATCCTACCAACCGCCCGGGAGCGTCTCCCTGCGACGGTCGCGCGGCTGGCGATCAAAAAAACGTCAGGGAGGACTGGATATCACTCCGGCGCCGATGTAACAAATTCGGCAAATGCGCGGAGTCATTCAATTGCCTCATTTCGCCGACAGGTGGAACGCAGTAGGACACCCGAGGGAGGACGGTTGAAACCGTACCCGAACGGATTTCAGGAGACCGATTCGTGATGAAAATCAAGGTAAACAAGGTTCTGCGGGCCACCATGTCCGTGCTGGCACTTTCGCTCGCAGCCGCGTCGGCACCGACCGTTGCGTCGGCGCAGGAAGCCGCTCCCGCCGCTGGCGGACCCGGCGGACCGCCGCTTGGCTGGTTCAAGACCTGCACCAAGCAGGACGACAGCGACCTTTGCGTCGTGCAGAACGTCAACCTGGCGCAGAACGGCCAGCTGATCACGGCAGTCGGCCTGATTACCCTCGAGGGCAAGGTCAACCGCAAGATCCTGCAGGTTTCGGTTCCGACCGCGCGCCTGATCCCGCCGGGCATCGTCATGCAGATCGATGGCGGCAATGGCCAGAAGCTCGACTACGCCGTCTGCCTGCCCGACAAGTGCACGGCCGAAGTGCCGCTGACGGATGCCATGATCGCAAGCCTCAAGAAGGGCGGCGAGGTCGTGTTCACGTCGATCAACTTCCGCCGTGCGCCCAACCCCATCAAGATCTCGCTGAACGGCTTCACAGGCGCCTTCGACGGGGAGCCGATCACGCAGTCGCAGTTGGCCGAAAGCCAGCGCAGCCTTCAGGAAGGCATGCAGAAGAAGGCCGAAGAAGCGCGCAAGAAGCTTGAAGACGCACAGAACGCGGCCAAGCAGGGCCAGTAAGCCAAGGCAGGCAAGAAACTTGCCCTAATCTGAAAACAGCGCCGGCGGTTTCCGCGGCGCTGTTTTTGTTTTCAAGCTGTTCGTTGAGCCGGCCTAGTGGGCCAGGATCATCTTCGGCTTCAACTGGCCCGACGGACCTTCATCGAAGATCTGGTAGACCTGGGGATTGCGAAGCGGCATTTCGCTTCCGTCATGCTCGAGGTTTTGTTCGGAGACATAGGCCACATATTCCGATTCATCATTCTCCGCGAGGAGATGGTAGAACGGTTGGTCCTTGCTCGGGCGGATCTCGGCTGGGATGGCATTCCACCAATCCTCGGAATTGGCAAATTCCGGATCCACATCGAACACGACGCCACGGAACGGAAATACCTTGTGGCGAACCACTTCCCCGATGGTGAACTTAGCGTTTCGTTGTTTCATGGTGCGACTTCCTTTCGCATCCTGATGTGGGAATAATTTCTCGACACATCAAGGGCATGGCGAAGGGGGAACGCGCCGGCGCGCGATTGGCTCCCCAGCGCGACGCCCGACGTCCGGCAAGGGCTGGGCCACCACGTCCACCTGAAGCCGATGAGACCGCCGGAAACAAAAACGGCGGGCCAAGGCCCGCCGCAGATGCGCTCTGTAAGTGGCCGGTTCAGGCCGAGTAGTACATGTCGAACTCGACCGGATGCGGCGTCATCTCGAAGCGCATGACCTCCTGCATCTTCAGTTCGATATAGGCATCGATCTGGTCGTCGTCGAAGACGCCGCCAGCCGTCAGGAACTTGCGATCCTTGTCGAGGCTTTCCAGGGCTTCGCGCAGCGAGCTGCAGACGGTCGGGATCTTCTTCAGCTCCTTCGGCGGCAGATCGTAGAGATCCTTGTCCATGGCCTTGCCCGGATGGATCTTGTTCTTGATGCCGTCGAGGCCGGCCATCAGCATTGCAGCGAACCCGAGGTAGGGGTTTGCCGTCGGATCCGGGAAGCGGACTTCGACGCGCTTCGACTTCGGTCCGGTGCCGAACGGGATGCGGCAGGACGCGGAGCGGTTGCGGGCCGAATAGGCCAGCAGCACCGGTGCCTCGTAGCCGGGGACCAGGCGCTTGTAGGAGTTCGTGGAGGGGTTGGTGAAGGCGTTGATGGCCTTGGCATGCTTGATGATGCCGCCGATGTAGAAGAGGCAGCTTTCCGAGAGGCCAGCGTATTCGTCGCCGGCGAAGGTCGGCTTGCCGTCCTTCCAGATCGACTGGTGCACGTGCATGCCCGAGCCGTTGTCGCCGTAGATCGGCTTCGGCATGAAGGTTGCTGTCTTGCCGTAGGCGTTGGCAACCTGATGCACTACATACTTGTAGATCTGCATCTTGTCGGCGTTGCGCACCAGCGTGTCGAACTTCACGCCGAGCTCATGCTGTGCGGCAGCCACCTCGTGGTGGTGCTTCTCGACAACGACGCCCATCTCGGTGAGCACCGTCAGCATTTCGGAGCGCATGTCCTGCAGGCTGTCGATCGGAGGAACCGGGAAGTAGCCACCCTTGACGCGCGGACGGTGTCCGAGGTTGCCGGTCTCGTAATCCGTGTCGTCGTTCGACGGCAGCTCGGAGGAGTCGAGCTTGAAGCCGGTGTTGTAGGGATCGGCCTTGTACTTCACGTCGTCGAAGACAAAGAATTCAGGCTCCGGTCCAACGTAGACCGTGTCGCCGATGCCGGATGCCTTGAGATAGGCTTCTGCCTTCTTGGCCGTCCCGCGCGGGTCACGGTTGTAGGACTCACCGGAAATCGGATCCAGAATGTCGCAGAAGACGACCATGGTCGACTGGGCGAAGAAGGGATCCATGTGCACGGTCGCCGGATCCGGCATCAGCACCATGTCGGACTCGTTGATCGCCTTCCAGCCGGCGATCGAGGAGCCGTCGAACATGACGCCATCGGCAAACATGTCCTCGTCGACGGCTGCAATGTCCATCGTCACATGCTGCAGCTTGCCCTTGGGGTCGGTGAATCGCAGGTCCACGAACTTGACGTCGTTTTCCTTGATCTGTTTCATGATTTCGCTTGCGGTCGTCATTTAGCGCTTCCTTGAATTTGATATGACGATTGATCTGCGGCCGACCGGCCAGTGAATCAGATCGCGTCCACGCCGGTCTCGCCCGTACGGATGCGAACGACCTCTTCGACGTTGGACACGAAGATTTTCCCGTCGCCGATGCGACCGGTCTGGGCGGCATTGCGGATCGCTTCGATGACAGCGTCCACATTCTCGTCGGCGAGAACGACTTCGACCTTCACCTTGGGCAGGAAGTCGACGACATATTCGGCTCCGCGATAAAGTTCGGTATGGCCCTTCTGCCGTCCAAAGCCCTTCGCCTCCGTCACAGTAATGCCCTGCAAGCCGACCTCCTGGAGGGCTTCCTTCACCTCATCCAGCTTGAATGGCTTGATAATGGCTTCGATTTTTTTCATGAGAAACAATCTCTCCCCTGACGCTGCCGTTACCGGCTCGACCTACTAATGCAGGTATCATGCCAATCTGGAAAGCCGCTTTCGCGGTAACGCCCAGAAAATTCCAGTTTTGTCATACACATATAGCGCATTGTTGCCGGAGATAAACGCCTGAAGTTTGAGCGTTTGACGGAATCAAAAGCCACTCTCGCCGAGGAGATGCGCCTGCAGAAGCTCTTCTCCGCCCAAATAATGCGCTTATGCCTGTTTGTTGAGCGAAAACGGGCGGTTGCGTCGGCTCTTGTGTTCCGTTGGACTTTCCGTTCAAGTGCAGCATGACCGGACACGCAGAGGCATTGCTGCTCACCCCTGAGGAAATGGCCGAGGCTGACGCAGCCGCGGCCGCATCCGGTATCGACTCCTACGGCCTGATGGAAAAGGCCGGACAGGCTGTGGTGGCCTCGGTCCTTCGGCACTACCCGCAGGCGCTGCGCTTCCTGGTTCTCTGCGGTCCCGGCAACAATGGCGGCGACGGCTATATCGCGGCGGCCAGCCTGATCCGCGCCGGTGCCGACACCCGGGTCTTTGCGATCGGAGATCCAGGCCGCCTGACAGGCGATGCGCGCCGCGCCATGGAAGCTTGCCCTGTTAAGCCCGTGGCGTCATCACAGCTGCAGCTCGGCCCCGGAGATGTGGTGATCGATGCCATCTTCGGTGCCGGACTGGCTCGGCCGGTTTCCGCCGAGGTCGAGGACCTGATCGACAAGGTTAGAGATGCCGGCATACCGGTCGTGGCGGTCGATCTGCCATCCGGTCTCTGCGGCCGCCGAGGGACGCCGCTCGGCGCCGCCTTCCGGGCCGCCCGCACCGTCACATTCATGGCTCGCAAGCCCGGACACCTGCTGATGCCCGGCCGGTCGCTCTGCGGTGACATCGAAGTCTGCGACATCGGCATTCCGTTGCGTATCCTGCGCAGGGCGGCAGGCACCGTCGCCGCCAATCACCCGGATGCCTGGCGTCATCTGCTGCCGACGCCCGATCCCGCATCCCACAAGTACCGTCGCGGCCACCTTGGGGTCTTCTCCGGTGGCGCATCGCACACGGGGGCGGCGCGGCTCTCGGCCGGCGCCGGGCTTGCTGCCGGCGCCGGGCTGGTGACGCTGGCCTCTCCCGCCGATGCAATGCCGGTCAATGCCGCCCAGCTCACGGCTGTCATGCTGCGCGAGGTCGAGACGGCTGCGGCACTGAAGGACTGGCTTGCGGCGTCGAAGCTTTCGGCCTTCGTTCTCGGGCCGGGGTTCGGAGTTGGCGACAAGGCCCGCGACTTCGTTCTGGCGCTGGAGGGACGCCCGCTGGTGCTGGACGCCGACGGAATCACCTCGTTCCGGGAGCAGCGGAACCGGCTGTTCGACATCTATCGCGCCCGCGAAACGCAACTGGTGCTGACGCCGCATGAGGGGGAGTTCGCGCGGCTTTTTCCTGACCTTGTGGAGGCGGAGGGGCAGAGCAAGTTCGAGAAGGCCGTGGCGGCGGCCAGGCTTGCCAACGCGATCATCGTCTACAAGGGCGCCGATACCGTGATTGCGGCACCGGATGGCCGGACCCTGATCAACGACAATGCGCCGCCCTGGCTGGCAACCGCCGGTTCGGGTGATGTCCTGGCCGGAATCATCGGCGCTTTGCTCGCCAACGGCATGCCGGCGTTCGAAGCGGCCGCAGCTGCGGTATATCTGCACGGTGAGGCTGCCACGAGGGCAGGCGAGGGGATGACGGCCGAATCCCTTGTTCAGCACATCGGACCGCTCTCCGGGCGATGATCAGCCGCCGTTGACCATCGCCTGCAACGCCATCGCGCCCTGCGGCGCATTGACCTTGCCCTCGTGGATGAAGAAGGCGAAGACGTCGCGCGGTTTCCGTTCGGGCCGGCGATCCGGATCGATGAGCGGCAGGTCGTCCGGCACCTCGCCTTCGGCCCAGGTCTTCAATCGTCCTGCCCAGGTTTTCAGATCGGCCTCGGCATAGCAGGTGGGAATATCGTCGGACCCTGTCTGTAGTCGCGCATAGGCGAAATCCGCGGTCACATCGGCGATCAGCGGGTACTCATGATGTTCGGCGCAGACCGGTGCCACCTTGTGGCGGGCGATCATCTGCACGAACTCCGGGACCTTGAAGCTGTCGTGGCGCACTTCCACCACGTGGCGCAGCGGCAGCCCCCCGACAGTCTCCGGGAGGAGCTTCAGGAAGGCCTCGAAATCGTCAGGCTCGAACTTCTTCGTCGGAGCGAACTGCCAGAGGATCGGCCCGAGATGCGGCCCCAGTTCCACCAGCCCCTGTCCGAGGAACTTGGCGATCGACTCCCCGGCCTCCGCCAGAATCTTCCGGTTGGTGGCATAGCGGCTCGCCTTCAGCGAGAACACGAAACCATCCGGCACATCCGCCGCCCATTTGGCGAAGGTCTCCGGCTTCTGGGAACCGTAGTAGGTGCCGTTGACCTCGATCACAGCAAGCTTGCTGCTGGCGTATTCGAGCTGCTTCTTCTTCGCCAGTTTCTCCGGGTAGAAGCTGCCTTCCCACGGATCGAAGGTCCAGCCGCCGATGCCGGTGCGAATGGTGCCGGATGCGCTCACGTCGTCCTCCCCAGGCGGTCTACTCCGCCGCTTCCGCAGTCTTCGTCGGCCGGCGTTCCAGGAGTTCCTTGAGGAAATGCCCCGTGTAGGAGCGCTTCTCCTTGGCCACCTGCTCCGGCGTTCCCGTCGCAACGATCTCGCCACCGCCGGTGCCACCTTCCGGCCCGACATCAATGATCCAGTCGGCCGTCTTGATGACCTCCAGATTGTGCTCGATGACCACCACTGAATTGCCCTGGTTCACCAGTTCGTGCAGCATTTCCAGCAGTTTGTTGACGTCGTGGAAGTGCAGGCCGGTGGTCGGCTCGTCGAGGATGTAGAGCGTCCGGCCGGTGGAGCGCTTCGACAGCTCCTTCGCCAGCTTGACGCGCTGCGCCTCGCCGCCCGAAAGCGTATTGGCCTGCTGTCCCACCTTGATGTATCCGAGGCCGACACTGAAGAGGCCCTGCAGCTTGTCGCGCACCGCCGGTACCGCGGAGAAGAACTCCACGCCCTCCTCGACCGTCATGTCGAGAACGTCGGCGATCGACTTGCCCTTGAACTCGACACTCAGGGTTTCGCGGTTGTAGCGCTTGCCGTGGCAGACGTCGCAGGTGACGTAGACGTCGGGCAGGAAGTGCATTTCGATCTTGATGACGCCGTCGCCCTGGCAGGCTTCACAGCGCCCGCCCTTGACGTTGAAGGAGAAGCGGCCGGGCGCATAGCCCCGTGCCTTTGCTTCCGGCAGGCCGGCAAACCAGTCTCGGATCGGCGTGAAGGCACCGGTATAGGTGGCCGGGTTGGAGCGCGGCGTACGCCCGATCGGCGACTGGTCGATGTCGATCACCTTATCGATATGCTCGAAGCCATCGATACGGTCGTGTTCGGCCGGGATTTCCCGCGCGCCCATCACCCGCCGCGCCGCCGCCTTGTAGAGCGTCTCGATCAGGAAGGTGGACTTGCCGCCACCCGATACGCCGGTCACCGCCGTGAAGACGCCGAGCGGCACCGAGGCGGTGACGTTCTTGAGGTTGTTGCCCCGGGCGCCGACGACCTTGATCTCCTTGCCCTTCTTCGGCTTGCGCCGCGTGGTCGGGATTGCAACGCCCAATTCGCCGGACAGATACTTGCCGGTCAGCGACTTCGGGTTGGCCATGATGTCGGCCGGCGTACCCTCCGCCACCACTTCGCCGCCGTGGATGCCGGCTGCCGGGCCGATATCCACGACATAGTCGGCCGTCATGATGGCATCCTCGTCATGCTCGACGACGATCACCGTATTGCCGATGTCGCGCAGGTGCTTCAGCGTCTCGAGCAGCCTTGCATTGTCGCGCTGATGCAGGCCGATGGAAGGCTCGTCGAGCACATAGAGAACGCCGGTCAATCCGGAGCCGATCTGAGAGGCGAGGCGAATGCGCTGGCTTTCGCCGCCGGACAGCGTGCCCGAATTGCGCGACAGGCTGAGGTATTCCAGCCCCACATCGTTGAGGAAGCGCAGACGCTCGCGGATCTCCTTGAGGATGCGGACCGCGATCTCATTCTGCTTCGTGTTCAGGCTGGCGGGCAGTTCCTCGAACCAGTCGCGCGCCAGCTTGATCGACATCTCGGTGACCTGACCGATGTGCAGCTTGTTGATCTTGACTGCGAGCGCCTCGGGTTTCAGGCGGAAACCGTTGCAGGCCGGGCAGGGGGCTGCCGACATGTAGCGTTCGATCTCTTCGCGCGCCCATGCACTGTCGGTCTCCTTCCAGCGGCGCTCCAGGTTGGGCACGATGCCTTCGAAGGTCTTCGTCGTCTTGTAGGAACGGGCGCCGTCTATGTAGTGGAACTCGAGCTTCTCGTCAGTGCCCTTGAGAATGGCATCCTGCGCCTCGGTCGACAGCTCCGACCAGCGGCTGGAAAGCTTGAAGCCATAGACCTTGCCGAGGCCGTCGAGCGTCTGGTTGTAGTACGGCGAGGTCGACTTTGCCCAGGGCGCGATCGCCCCGTCGCGCAGCGTCCGCTCCGGCTCCGGCACGATCAGCGCCGTGTCGATCTTCTGCTGGAAGCCGAGGCCGTCGCAGGTGGGGCAGGCGCCGAAGGGGTTGTTGAAGGAGAAGAGCCGCGGCTCAATTTCCGAAATCGTGAAGCCGGATACGGGGCAGGCGAATTTCTCCGAAAACAGCGTCCGCTCATGGGTCTCGTTGAGCGACTTGTTGGCAGACCCGCCTGCTGCGGTTTCCTCCACCGGCAGTGGCTTGTCGGCGAACTCCGCGATTGCCAGCCCGTCGGCAAGCTTCAGCGAGGTCTCGAGACTGTCCGCAAGGCGCGCGCCGATATCGGAACGCACGACCAGGCGGTCGACCACGACGTCGATGTCGTGCTTGTACTTCTTGTCGAGCGCCGGCACATCCGCGATCTCGTAGAACTGGCCGTCCACCTTGACGCGCTGGAAGCCCTTCTTCATCAGCTCGGCGAGTTCCTTCTTGTACTCGCCTTTGCGGCCGCGGATCATCGGCGCCAGGATGTAGAGGCGTGTGCCTTCCTCGAAGGCCAGGATGCGGTCGACCATCTGACTGACGGTCTGGCTCTCGATCGGCAGGCCGGTGGCCGGCGAATAGGGAACGCCGACGCGGGCGAACAGGAGGCGCATGTAGTCGTAGATTTCGGTGACCGTGCCGACCGTCGAGCGGGGATTGCGCGACGTCGTCTTCTGTTCGATCGAGATCGCCGGCGACAGGCCGTCGATCTGGTCGACATCCGGCTTCTGCATCATTTCCAGGAACTGCCGCGCGTAGGCCGAAAGGCTTTCGACATAACGGCGCTGGCCCTCCGCATAGATCGTATCGAAGGCGAGGGAGGACTTGCCGGAGCCCGAAAGCCCGGTCATGACGATCAACGAGTTGCGCGGCAAGTCGAGATCGATGCCCTTCAAGTTGTGCTCACGCGCACCACGGATGGAGATCGTCTTAAGTTCGCTCATAAGTCTGTCCGGTGGGAGGATCAATGCCCATATGTAGTGAGGGAAGTTGCGCTGTCGAGGCAGAAACTTGGTCTCGACACCACAGATTTCGAGTCGCTTGACTTGACCATATCGAATTTATAGAACAAATAAAGAACAAAAATGACTGTGGATTGTGAACCCGTGAGGCCCAACGCGGGCATCGGATGGGCTAAGCTAGCATCTTACAGATAAGGAAGGCCGCGTCACAGGCGGCGGACGAGGTGATTGATCATGGCGGGAAGCGTCAACAAGGTAATTCTGGTCGGCAACGTTGGTGCTGACCCCGAAATTCGGCGCACACAGGACGGTCGCCCGATCGCCAACCTGCGCATCGCGACGTCGGAAAGCTGGCGCGACCGCAACAGCGGCGAGCGCAAGGAGAAGACCGAATGGCACACCGTGGTGGTCTTCAACGAAGGCCTCTGCAAGGTTGTCG
Source organism: Pseudorhizobium marinum (assembly GCF_000705355.1). Classification (NCBI taxonomy): domain Bacteria; kingdom Pseudomonadati; phylum Pseudomonadota; class Alphaproteobacteria; order Hyphomicrobiales; family Rhizobiaceae; genus Pseudorhizobium; species Pseudorhizobium marinum. Next base: position 177,481 of record NZ_JMQK01000005.1, on the reverse strand, counting down.
AACAATACGTCAAGAAGGGCGCAAAGCTCTACATCGAAGGCGCGCTGCAGACCCGCAAGTGGCAGGACCAGACGGGCAATGACCGCTATTCGACCGAAATCGTGCTGCAGGGCTTCAACTCGACGCTGACCATGCTGGACGGCCGAGGCGGCGGCGAAGGCGGCGGTCAGGGCAACTACGGCGGCGGTGGCGGTCGTGTTGCAGGCGGCGGCAATGATTTCGGCGGCGGCGGCGATGACTACGACCGTCCTGCATCCGGTGGCGGTCGTGGCGGCGCGTCGGGCGGCCAGGCCGGCGGCGGCTTTTCGCGCGATCTCGACGACGACATCCCGTTCTGATCCACTGAACGGCCAGACGCCGGCCGACGAGCTGGCGTCTGGCATACGGTTTGCGTGATCCCCTTCATCGTATCATCAAGGGGTCACGTCATGAAATTCGCCTGCCTGTTGCTTTCCACCATGGCCCTGTCCGCAGCTTTTTCAGCGCCGGCAGCTGCCGCGGAGCAGCTCGACGACAAGCCGCGTATCGCGGTCATGTCGGCCTTCGAGCCCGAGTGGAAAACGCTTCTTACCCAGCTCTCGGACGCGCAGGAGCACGTCCTGAACGGCCGACGCTTTGTCACCGGCAGCATGGCCGGCAAGGACGTAGTCCTCTTCCTCAGCGGCGTCAGCATGGTCAATGCGGCGATGACCACGCAGCAGGCACTTGATCATTTCGACATCACCAGCATCGTGTTTTCGGGCATAGCGGGCGGCGTCGATCCGTCCCTGTCGGTCGGCGACGTCGTCGTCAGTGACCAGTGGGGCCAGTACCTGGAGGCAATCTTCGCCCGCGAGAGCGAAGGCACCTTCGCCATCCCGCCCTTCCTCGACACGCAGTTCCCGAACTTCGGCATGATCTACCCCAACGAAAGCGAGGTCGTGCGCGACGGCTCGGCCGAGCCCGAAGACCGTTTCTGGTTTCCCGTCGATGGCAAGCTGCTGGAGACGGCACGCCAGGTGGCCTCCGAGGTGATCCTGGCGAAATGCGCCGGCGAGGGGAGATGCCTGTCGACGCAGCCGAAGGTGCTGGTGGGCGGCAACGGTGTTTCCGGACCGGCCTTTGTCGACAATGCCGCCTTCCGCGAATTCACCTTCGACACCTTCCAGGCGAAGGTGCTCGACATGGAGAGCGCGGCGACGGCGCATGTCGCCTACAGCAACGGGGTGCCCTTCATCGCCTTCCGCAGTCTCTCTGACCTTGCTGGCGGTGGCGAGGGCGAAAACGAGATGGGGACGTTCTTCGCGCTTGCCTCGGAGAATTCCGCCAAGGTGGTGCAGGCCTTCCTTGCCGCACTTCCCTGAGCGGCTCGCCGCTACAGGATGAAGGCCGACCGTATTCCGTCCACCACGAACTGCACGGACAGCGCGGCCAGAATGACGCCGAGCAGGCGGGTCAGAATGGCCCGCCCCGTGACGCCGAGGAAGCGGTCGAGACGCTCGGCGATCAGAAGCGCGGCGAGCACGAGCACCATGCTGAGCGCCAGCACGGCGATCAGCAGGAAACGGTCCCAGGGGCCGGGGAGGGCTCCGGCCAGCAGCACGGTCGCCGATATGGCGCCGGGACCGGCGATCAGCGGCAGCGCCAGGGGAAAGACGGCGATGTTATGGATGTGGTCGATGGTAATGGCCGTCTGAGACGTCTTCTCCTTGCGCTCCTGCCGTCGCTCGAAGACCATTTCGAAGGCGATCCAGAACAGCAGCAGGCCGCCGGCGATCCGGAACGCCCCCATTGAGATGCCGAGCGAGCCGAGCAGGCTGGCGCCGAAGAGCGCAAAGACGGCGAGGATGGCGAAGGCGATGAGCGAGCCGCGCACCGCCACCTGTCGGCGCTGCAGCCTCGTCATGCCCACCGTCAGCCCGAGAAACACAGGTGCCAGCCCAGGCGGATCCAGTGTCACCAGCAGCGTCGTGAAGGCGTTGATCAGGATATCTGCAGTTGCCATGTGGCCCCCCGGTGATGCTCACGATCCTTGCGGATGCCAGCCAAGATTGTTAGGACAGCGGGGCGGTCAAGGGAAGAGTGAGCTTCCTCACTGATTTTCCGCCATGTGCACCGTACGGACGGGCCGCACAAGGTTCAAAAGCTGTTCAAAACCGCTGCGGAAATTGGCGTCCGGAGCCGCTTTCCGCTATAGAAATGCAACTGATTCCGAACAAAGATCGTGATCCGATTTGACTGAGCAAAGCACACCCGGCGGCGGAAAGCTGCCCCCAGGCATCGAGCCCATCTCCATCGTGGAAGAAATGCAGCGGTCCTATCTCGATTACGCGATGAGCGTCATCGTCAGCCGCGCGCTTCCCGACGTCCGTGACGGATTGAAGCCGGTTCACCGGCGCATCCTGTTCTCGATGAGCGAAATGGGCATCGACTGGAACAAGAAGTACGTCAAGTCCGCCCGCGTCACCGGTGACGTGATGGGTAAGTACCACCCGCATGGCGACTCGGCGATCTACGACGCGCTGGCGCGCATGGCGCAGCACTGGTCCCTGCGGTTGCCGTTGATCGATGGTCAAGGCAACTTCGGCTCCATCGACGGCGATCCGCCTGCAGCCCAGCGTTACACCGAATGCCGCCTGCAGAAGTCTGCCCACGCACTGCTCGACGATCTCGACAAGGAGACCGTCAACTTCCGCGACAACTACGACGGCACGATGTCGGAACCCGTGGTGGTGCCTGCGCGCTTCCCGAACCTTCTCGTCAACGGCGCCGGCGGTATCGCCGTCGGCATGGCGACGAACATTCCGCCCCACAACCTGACCGAAGTGATCGACGGCTGCATTGCGCTCATCGACAATCCGGCGATCGAACTGCAGGAACTGATGCAGTTCATTCCCGGGCCCGACTTCCCCACCGGCGCCCTCATTCTCGGCCGGTCCGGCATCCGCTCGGCCTATGAGACCGGCCGCGGCTCCGTGATCATGCGCGGCAAGGCCCACATCGAGCCGATGCGCGGCGACCGCGAGCAGATCATCATCACCGAAGTGCCCTACCAGGTGAACAAGGCGACGATGATCGAGAAGATGGCCGAACTGGTGCGCGACAAGCGCATCGAAGGCATCTCCGATCTGCGCGACGAGTCCGACCGCCAGGGATATCGGGTCGTGATCGAGTTGAAGCGCGACGCTAATGCCGAGGTGATCCTCAACCAGCTGTACCGTTACACACCGCTGCAGACCTCCTTCGGCTGCAACATGGTGGCGCTGAACGGTGGCAAGCCGGAACAGCTCACGCTGATCGACATGCTGAAGGCCTTTATTGCCTTCCGCGAGGAAGTCGTTAGCCGCCGAACAAAATACCTGCTGCGCAAGGCGCGTGACCGCGCCCACGTCCTGGTCGGTCTCGCGATTGCCGTCGCCAATATCGACGAAATCATCAGCCTGATCCGTCGTGCGCCCGATCCGGCGACCGCCCGCGAACAGTTGATGACCCGCCGCTGGCCGGCGCATGACGTGGATTCGCTGATCCGCCTGATCGACGATCCCCGGCACAGGATCAACGAGGACGGCACCTACAATCTCTCGGAAGAGCAGGCCCGCGCCATCCTCGAACTGCGCCTGGCCCGCCTGACAGCGCTCGGTCGCGATGAAATCAGCGACGAACTCAACAAGATCGGCGCCGAGATCACCGATTATCTCGATATCCTGTCGTCGCGCGTACGCATCTACACGATCGTCAAGGATGAGCTGATCGCCGTTCGCGACGAGTTTGGCACGCCCAGACGGACGGAGATCCTCGAAGGCGGTCCGGACATGGACGACGAGGACCTGATCGCCCGCGAGGACATGGTGGTTACCGTCTCGCATCTCGGCTACATCAAGCGCGTGCCGCTGACGACCTATCGGGCGCAGCGCCGCGGTGGCAAGGGCCGGTCCGGCATGGCAACCCGGGACGAGGATTTCGTTACCCGGCTATTCGTCGCCAACACACATACGCCGGTCTTGTTCTTCTCGTCGCGCGGCATCGTCTACAAGGAGAAGGTCTGGCGTCTGCCGGTCGGCACGCCGACGTCGCGCGGCAAGGCCCTCATCAACATGCTGCCGCTGGAACCCGGCGAACGCATCACCACGATCATGCCGCTGCCCGAGGACGAGACGAGCTGGGAAAATCTCGACGTCATGTTCTCCACGACGCGCGGGACCGTCCGCCGCAACAAGCTGTCCGACTTCGTTCAGGTGAACCGGAACGGCAAGATCGCCATGAAGCTCGAGGACGAGGGGGATGAAATCCTCTCCGTCGAAACCTGTACCGATCGCGATGACGTGCTGCTGACCACCGCGCTTGGACAGTGCATTCGTTTCCCGGTCGACAGCGTCCGCGTCTTTGCCGGCCGCAACTCGATCGGTGTCCGCGGCATCACGCTGCAACCGGCCGACCGAATCATCTCGATGACCATCGTCGGGCATGTCGCGGCCGAACCCTGGGAACGTGCGGCCTACCTCAAGCGCTCCGCCATGGAACGCCGCTCTGCCGGCGTCGACGAGGAGGACATCGCGCTGGTGGGTGAAGAGGTCGGCGAGGTTGGAGAGCTTTCCGAAGAGCGGTACCAGGAGCTGAAGACCCGCGAACAATTCGTTCTGACGGTCTCGGAGAAGGGCTACGGCAAGCGGTCGTCCTCCTACGATTTCCGCACCTCGGGCCGCGGCGGCAAGGGCATCCGCGCCACCGATACCTCCCGAACCAGCGAAATCGGCGAGCTCGTGGCGGCCTTCCCGATCGAGGATACGGACCAGATCATGCTCGTCTCGAACGGCGGCGTGCTCATCCGGGTTCCGGTCAACGGCATCCGCATCGCCAGCCGCGCCACCAAGGGCGTCACGATCTTCTCCACCGCCAAGGATGAGAAGGTCGTCTCCGTGGAGCGGATCAGCGAGCCGGAGGGCGAGGACGAGAACGGCAATGTTCTGCCAGAGGAGATCATGGCGGAGACGGGTGACCTCGGCAGCGCGCCGGCACCCGACAGTGCGCCCGATGAGCCAGAGGGCGAATAAGGGCAGGGGTTAAACGAAAAAAGCCGGGCTGATGCCCGGCTTTTTTTTGGCTGCGCGGAGGGACAGACAATCGGCGCAGCCCGCTACCGAAAATGTCTTGAAGAGGTGCGACCGGCATTCAGAAGGGAGCGTGGCGTTTGGCGAAAACCTTCATCTCTTCGCTTTCGCGGCGCAATTCCGCAATCGTCGAGGTCACCGACGCCACGAACATGATGCTGATCAAACTTGCCAAAACCGTCAACGTCACAAACATGCCCTGCCTCTTTTTGCAATCCCGTCAGTAGTACGAGGCGTCGTGATATCGGCCCGTCATCTGCGGATAGTTCAATTCGGTCCACTCGGACCTATCCTGATAAAGGGTCACTGTTGCCGTGAGCATCGCGGCGATCATTGCTGTCCAGACCATGTTGATCATGAAGATCTTGTCCAGCATGATCGGCTTCTTTCTCTCGATCATCTCAGTAGTCCTTCTTGTTTGCCAAAACGCCGACTTCGCGATCTGGTTCCACCATCTGTTGAAAAGCGGGATTTGGAGGTCTTGGGATGCCGACCGCCGGTGCTCTGCGCACGCGATGCCGACCCTCGCTCCTGCTTTCCGCAACGGGTCTTCGCCCATTGATCGCAGAAAACCACATCCGCAATGAAACGGGCTTGAACGGGCTGTTCATCTGCCGTTCATCTTGCCAAGACTTGCGGCGGCATCTCGACCATGACAAAAGGCAGGAAACCGGCGGGAACCTCCATGACCATCGCTTTCTACCCGGGATCCTTCGATCCCCTGACCAATGGACACCTCGACGTGCTTCTTCAGGCGCTCGAGGTTGCCGAACGCGTGGTCGTCGCCATCGGCGTTCATCCGGGCAAGGTCCCGATGTTCAGCTTTGAGGAGCGGGCGGAGCTTATTCGCGCTTCCCTGGCCGACGTCCTGCCTGAGAAGGGTGCGGACATCGACGTCGTCTCGTTCGACAATCTCGTCGTCGACGCGGCCCGCGCCCATGGCGCAAGGCTCCTGATCCGCGGCCTGCGGGATGGGACCGATCTTGACTACGAGATGCAGATGGCCGGCATGAACAGGCAGCTTGCTCCAGACATTCAGACCGTATTTCTGCCCGCGGGGGTGGCATCGCGGCCCATTACGGCCACATTGGTCCGGCAGATCGCCGCAATGGGCGGTGATGTCGGAGCATTTGTCCCGACACCTGTCTCTATGGCCATGAAGCTCAAGCTGAAACGCTGACGTCCCATCTTGGAGAAACTATGAAATCGCTTCGTTCCGCCCTTGCAGGCGCTTTTGCATTCGCAACTCTCGCCGTTCCGGCATTTGCCGCAGAGGACGACTTTCTCACGATCGAATTGAAGGACGGTCCGGTTGTGATCGAGCTTCTTCCGGAGATCGCTCCGAAGCACGTCGAACAGATCAAGAAGCTGGCGGCCGAAGGTGAATATGACAATGTCGCGTTCCACCGCGTCATTGAAGGCTTCATGGCCCAGACCGGCGACGTCGAGTTCGGCGACACCGAGGATGGCTTCGCTCCGGAGCGTGCCGGCACCGGCGGCTCCAAGCTCCCGGATCTGCCAGCCGAGTTTTCCGAGGTGCCCTTCGAACGCGGCACCGTGGGCATGGCCCGCTCTCAGGATCCCGACTCCGCCAACTCCCAGTTCTTCATCATGTTCGACGAAGGTTCTTTCCTGAACGGCCAGTACACGGTTGTCGGCAAGGTGGCTTCCGGTATGGAAGCCGTCGACAAGATCAAGCGCGGCGAAGGTGGCAACGGTGAAGTCTCCGATCCCGACCGCATGATCAAGGTCACCGTCGGAAAGCAGACACAATAAAAAGCGGCCCCGGTCGCGACAACACAACAAGGAGATGGCTATGGCCGAGATCAAGGACCCGGAAAACACCCTCATCATGGAAACCACCAAGGGCAGGGTCGTCATCGCCCTGATGCCCGATCTGGCCCCCGGCCACGTCGCGCGCATCAAGGAACTGGCGCGCGAACAGGCCTATGACGGCGTTGTCTTCCATCGCGTGATACCGGATTTCATGGCCCAGACCGGCGACGTGCAGTTCGGCAAGAAGGGTGGCGAGAACTTCAACCCGTCGCGCGCCGGCATGGGCGGGTCCGACAAGCCGGACCTGCAGGCCGAATTTTCGGCCGTTCCGCATGTTCGCGGCACCTGCTCGATGGCGCGCTCGCAGAGCCCGAACTCGGCCAACTCGCAGTTCTTCATCTGCTTTACCGATTCCCCTTGGCTCAACAAGCAGTACACGGTCTGGGGCCAGGTCATCGAAGGCATGGACAACATCGACCAGATCAAGAAGGGCGAACCCGTGCAGGATCCGGATTCGATCGTTTCCGTGAAGGTTGCAGCCGATATCGCTGCCTGATCTTCCGTACTGACGTCCTGAAAGCGCTCCGGTTCGGCCGGGGCGCTTTTCTTTTGCGGCATATCCGACTATCTGCGGGGACCGCCGTCACCAGCCAACACCAGCCGCCGAGATGAAATGCGCGTAGACCTCTTCGACTTCGACCTGCCGGACGACAACATCGCGCTGCGGCCCGCCAGCCCGCGCGACAGCGCCCGTCTGCTTGTCGTCCAGCCGGAGCCGTCCGCTGCATTGGAGGATCATCACGTTCGGGATCTTCCCGGAATGCTGAGAGCCGGCGACGCGCTCGTCTTCAACGATACCCGGGTCATTCCGGCGCAGATGGAAGGCCAGCGTGTCAGGGAAGGGGGGGCGGAACTGCCGGTGTCGGCGACGCTCCACATGCGGGCGGGGCCTGAGCGTTGGAAGGCTTTCGCCAGACCCGGCAAGCGCATCAAGGTCGGCGACCGGATACTGTTCGGCCATGGTGGCGACGCCTGCCTGCTCGGCACGTTGAATGCGACGGTGGAATCCAAGGGCGAGGGCGGCGAGATCACGCTGCTCTTCGATCTTTCCGGCCCGGCGCTGGACGAGGCGATCATGGCGGTCGGCCACATCCCGCTGCCACCCTATATCGCCGACAAGCGTCCCGAGGACGAACGGGACCAGATCGACTACCAGACCATCTATGCCCGCGAGAGGGGTGCCGTCGCGGCGCCCACGGCCGGGCTGCACTTTACGCCTGAGCTCTTTGATGCCCTCGATGCCGCCGGCTTAGAACGTCATTTCGTGACGCTGCATGTGGGCGCGGGGACGTTTCTTCCGGTCAAGGCGGACGATACCGACGAGCACAAGATGCATGCCGAGATCGGCCACGTCAGCGCCGAAACGGCCGAGCGGTTGAACGCGGTGCGGGCAAGGGGCGGGCGCATCGTCTCCGTCGGCACCACGTCGCTGCGCCTTCTCGAAAGCGCCGCCGCAGACGACGGCCGTATCGAGCCCTGGAGCGGCCAGACAGACATCTTCATCACGCCCGGCTACCGTTTCAAGGCGGTGGATGTGCTGATGACCAATTTCCACCTGCCGAAGTCGACGCTCTTCATGCTGGTCTCCGCCTTCAGTGGCTTCGAGACCATGAAGAACGCCTATGATTACGCCATTCGCAGCGGCTATCGCTTCTATTCCTACGGCGATTCAAGCCTGCTTTTCCGGAAGATGACATGACAGAGACGTTCCAGTTCAACCTCAGGGCAACCGACGGCGGCGCGCGTCTCGGCGAAGTCACCATGCCGCGCGGGACGATCCGCACGCCGGCCTTCATGCCGGTCGGCACGGTCGGCACCGTCAAGGCCATGTATCTCGACCAGGTCCGGGAAACCGGCGCCGACATCATCCTCGGCAATACCTATCACCTGATGCTGCGGCCGGGCGCCGAACGGGTGGCGCGCCTCGGCGGCCTGCATGAGCTGATCCGCTGGAAGCACCCGATCCTCACCGATAGCGGCGGCTTCCAGGTGATGTCGCTCTCCGGTCTGCGCAAGCTCGACGAGCAGGGCGTCACCTTCAAGAGCCATGTGGACGGCAGCCTGCATCACATGTCGCCCGAGCGGTCGATCGAGATCCAGGGGCTGCTCGGCTCCGACATCCAGATGCAGCTCGACGAATGCGTCGCACTGCCGGCCGAGCCGAAGGAGATCGAGCGCGCCATGGAGCTCTCGCTGCGCTGGGCCGAGCGCTGCCGGGTGGCCTTCGGCGACCAGCCCGGCAAGGCGATGTTCGGCATCGTCCAGGGCGGCGACCAGCCGGACCTGCGTGTCCGCTCGGCTGAAGGATTGAAACAGCTTGACCTGAAGGGCTATGCGGTCGGCGGGCTTGCCGTCGGCGAGCCTCAGGATGTGATGCTGCGGATGCTGGAGACGACGCTTCCGGTGCTGCCGTCCGAAAAGCCGCGCTACCTGATGGGCGTCGGGACGCCGGATGACATCCTTAAATCCGTCGCGCGGGGTATCGACATGTTCGACTGCGTGATGCCGACCCGCTCCGGACGCCACGGCCTGGCCTTCACCCGGCGCGGCAAGGTCAATATCCGCAACGCCCGCCACGCCGAGGACATGCGGCCGCTGGACGAGGAATCGAACTGCCCGGCAGCGCGCGACTATTCGCGGGCCTATCTGCATCACCTGGTACGGTCCGACGAGGCGCTGGGCGGCATGCTGCTGTCCTGGAACAACCTCTCGTACTATCAGGACCTGATGAAAGGCATCCGGCTGGCCATCGCGGAAGGCCGCTTCGCCGATTTCTATGCCGAGACGCAGGAAACCTGGGCGAGGGGCGATCTGGCACCCCTCTAGGAGATCAGATGCCGGTGCTGGACGTATTGCGCCGAAGCCGAACGCCATTCACCTTGTAGGCGCCGTCGTCCATCAGTCTGAGTTCATAGATCGCCGTCCAGTCCTTGCCCTCGCTGCCGCTGATCAGGACCTCCTGGAACACGAGTTCACCGCCTCCGACAAGCTTGGCACGGCCAAATGCATAGCTGTCGGCACGGTAGACGGGAGGATAGGTCTTGCGAACCATCTCCAGGAACTGGAACTCGGTTCGAAACGTGCTGCGGATGCCCGGCGAGGCGAAGGCATAGGCGGCTTCGGCGTCGTCGCTGCGAAAGGCGTTGATCTGGCCGGAGATCACGGCGCGGGCATTGCTGACCGGATCTTCGGCCCAAGACGCTGCAGGAAGCAGGAGCATGGACAGAATGAGGCAGGCGAATCGACGAAGCATCGGCTACTCCTCTCGGCTGAAGCAGCAGGCTACCGCGTTTTCCAGGGAGGAGAACATCACCTTTTCGAGATTTCGGCCCGGCCGATCGTGCGAATGCGCTCCACCGACCCGATGAACAGGGACCTCGCAACAGGCGGTCCAGGCGACCAGGAGCATCACGCCGGCCTCGATGACAGCGCCGAGCCGACCGTCAGGATGCTGGCATGGGCCAAGAACTCCGCATCCTATCGGTTGTCGCGCCGGATGATGACCGAGCACGAACTGGCGACCGCCATCCGCCGCAAGGCCAGGCAGAAATTCGAAGGCATCTCGGAAGCGCAACTGGCGGCCGTGGCCAACGCCGCGATCGCGTTCGGCCGGCGTGTCGGCGCACTGGACGACAAGTCCTATGCGGAGGTGAAGGTCAGGTCCCTGGTTCGGGCCGGACGATCCAAGCGCGTCATTGCGCGAAAGCTGCAGGAAAAGGGCGTGGACCCGCCGACGGCAGCGGAGGCCCTGGAGGATGCCGACGATCCCACCGCCGCCATCGCATTTGCCCGCAAGCGTGGCTTCGGTCCGTACCGGCGTGCGCCGCTCGACGAGAAGCGGCTTGCCCGGGAGATGTCCGCCTTCGCCCGCAACGGCTTCAGCTTCGACCTGGCGAGAAGGGTGCTGGATATGGACGTGGACGAAGCCGAGGCGGTGACTGCAGCTCAGCCGTTTGGATGATGGCGGGAAGCTTGATTGTACGCTGCCGCTGCACATCCCATGCGACACACAATGTGGCGGCGGGGTTGAAATGTCCGCCGTGGCGCAAAGTAGAAATGTCCGCAGGAGCGCTGCAAGGGATGACAATCAGCCCCGATCTGAGCGGCTGATCCCGCGTGCAAGATCAGATCGGGGCGGGTGAGGGACACCCCTTCGGCTTTAGCTGTGAGACGCCGAGCGACCCGTCACTCGGCAGCATGCTGCCGCGACAGGGCCTTCTCACGTCGCGCTATCACCGCCGGATCACTCATGTAATCCGTACGTCTTCCGGGCTTGCGACCTGTGGGCTTGTAGCCAATCCTCTCGCTGTTGGTCTTCACCTTCGGCTTTACCTGTTCCTCCTGACGCTCCTTGATATAGGCCAGAACATCACCCAACCGCTTGTTCTCGGTGATCGCCGCATGCGTCACCCGCTGGTCCTTGTCGAACACCGTGTAGGGCAGGGAATAGCCTTTCCAACGTACGTCCAGCCGACCGTCCGCATAGGCATAGGTCTCGACATAGAGCCCAACCAGACCGCGCGTCACCTCGGTCTCCTGCAGCATGATACGCTTGCGCTCGAACGAGAACGTCAGTTGCGATCCGACATAACGCTGCTCGCGCTTGCACAGGATCTCAGTCAACCGATCCGGCGCCAGATTCAGCGGCCGATGCAGGTCCCCCGAACGGGCAGGGGCAATCGAAAATCGCGTATTGTATGCCTCTATGAATTCCGGCAAGAATGCATTGCCGGCCTCCATGGTATCGATGCCAGAAAGCCGCAGTTCCTTGATCAGCCGATCTTGCAACGTCCGGTTCATCCGCTCGACGCGGCCCTTGGCCTGGCTCGAATTTGCGCAGAGAATCTCGATGTTTAGCTCGCAAAGCGCACGCCCGAACTGGGTCATGCCCTGGCCGCCCTTGGCGTCCTTCTTCGCCACCCGGAACACCGAATGCTTATCGGAGTAAAAGGCGATCGGTGCGCCGTGACGCTTGAGATAGAGCTCCAGTGCCTCAAAATAGGTGAAGGCGCTTTCCGACCGCACGAAACGCAACTGCATCAATCTGCCGGTCGCATCATCGACAAAAACTAGTAACGAGCACGGCGGTCCGCGATCCTCGAACCAGCGATGCTCCGACCCGTCGATCTGCACGAGCTCGCCATAGGCTTCGCGCCGCAGCCGCGGCTGATGAAACGTCCGGCGCTGCTTGCGCGGCAACCACAATCCCGCATCGACCATCCAGTTGCGCACCGTCTCACGCGACATACGCAAGCCATCACGTTCAGCCAACTTCTCCGTCGCCAAGGTCGGCCCGAAATCCGCATAGCACTCGCGAACCAGCGTCACCGCGTAATCCCGAACCACGTCGCCGATCCTATTGTTCGATGGCCGGCCGATCGCTTTGTGCCGGATCGACGCCGCGCCACCAACTCGCATCCGTTCCAGCAGCCGACGCACCTGGCGCTCGCTCAGATCGAGCACATGCGCCGCAGACACCGTTGTCATCCGGCCTCCGACCACCTTCGATAAAACTTCAATCCGCTGCAGATCGCGCTCGCTCATCGCTATCAATCCCATCTGCAATCTCCCACACGTCATTCAGACCCGGGGAGTGTGACATTCCAACTTTGCAGAAACAGGACATTCTAACTTTGCGGCTACACACAAAGATCGCATAAGATAGATTATGGAACTTATCTGCTATGGGTATTAGCGATATGGCTGGTGCCGATGTCGGCCACCGGGCGGATATTTCCAAGCGTCCTGCTCCCCAACGACATCAGGTTTCATCGCCATACCGTTGAACCATATCAGCTTTTGAAGCAGATCTGCGCCAAAAAGAAAACTGCTGGCGATGATGTCCCGAAGGTCTGCTGCCGGTTACACCATGACACTTTTCAAGTGCAAATCCCGGTGCGCACCACATGGTTCGGGTGTCAGGAACCGATCAATGGTCACGGTTAGAGCACCATGCAAGCCTGCAGGATATCGAGTTCCAGATCTCGACCTGTTGCCGGATTGTTATTTCCACGAAGTTCGAATAACCACTTGACGTCCGGGTCCGATCGTAGCAATCTATTTCCATGAACATAGAAACAGCCGCATCACAGATGGAATCGCTGGGAAGCCCGACGCGTCTGCGCATTTACCGGACGCTGGTCCGCGCGGGGCTGGATGGACTGGCCGTCGGTGCGCTTCAGCAGAAGGTCGACATCCCCGCATCGACGCTGTCGCACCATTGCCGCAAGCTGATCGAGGCCGGCCTCGTGACTCAGGAGCGTCAGGGCACGACACTGATCTGCAGGGCCAACTACAAGGCGATGTCGTCGCTGATCGGTTATCTTGCCGACGAATGTTGCGCCGACGGCCGCGCCGAGGAAGCTGCGACAACAGAAGACTGACGCTATTGGATTTGCCTGCAAATTTCGAAACTTCTAAGATAACGGAAGGAGAAATGCGATGATTGCCCACCAGGAACTTCCGGTCGCTATCGTGGGCGCTGGCCCCATCGGGCTGGCGGCGGCGGCACAACTTGTTCGGCGAGGCCTGCAGCCCCTGGTGCTGGAGCAAGGTGCATCCGTCGGATCCGCCTTGCGGGCCTGGGGACATGTCCGGGTCTTTTCTCCGTGGCGCTACGTGCTCGAGGCCGCCTCCGTCGATCTTCTGATCATGCACGGGTGGGAGGCGCCGAACCCGGACGAACTGCCGACCGGAGGCGAGATTGTCGAGCGATATCTGCAACCCTTGGCAGTCCTTCCAGAGATCGTCCCGCACATCCGCGCCGGCTGCACCGTCACCGCGATCGGCAGGCTGGGCATGGACAAGATGACGACGCCAGGCCGCGATACGACGCCCTTCCAGATCCGGTATGTCGACGGACAGTGTCAGGAGCACTCTGTCCTGGCCGGCGCTGTCCTTGACGCTTCCGGCACCTGGAGCCGTCCCAACCCGCTTGGCACGGACGGCTTGCCTGCGATCGGAGAGACGGGCGCCGCCGGCAGAATAGCCTACGGGCTCCCCGACGTCCTGGGGACGGAACGCGAGCACTATGCCGGGCGCTCGGTCCTGGTGATCGGCAGCGGGCATTCGGCCATCAACGTGGTGCTGGCACTCATGGAGCTGCGGCGGATCTCGCCGGAGACACGCGTCCTGTGGGCCCTGCGCCGCAACCGTATCGAGCGGCTCTTGGGCGGCGGATTGAACGACCAGCTGCCCGCGCGCGGAAGCCTGGGCCTGGCGGCGCAGGAGGCCATCGCTGCGGGAGATGTCGAACTGCTTGCACCATTCGCCGTTCAGGCGATCCGTCAGGACGGCAGCAGACTGCAGGTCGACGCTCTCCACGACGGCAGGCCGGACCAATGGGCGGTCGACCGGATCGTCGTCGCGACCGGTTTCCGGCCGGATCTCGATATGCTGAGAGAGGTCCGCCTCGATCTGGACCCGGCGGTGGAAGCCCCTCGCCTCCTTGCACCGATGATCGACCCCAACCTGCATTCCTGCGGATCGGTGCCGCCGCATGGCGTGTTGGAGCTTGCACAGCCGGAGCCCGGCTTCTTCATCGTCGGCTCCAAATCCTACGGCCGGGCACCGACGTTCCTGATGGCGACCGGCTACGAACAGGTTCGTTCCGTGGTCGCCGAACTGGCAGGCGATCATGACGCCGCCCGCCAGGTTCACCTTGTCTTGCCGGAAACCGGCGTGTGCAGCGCTGCACCATCATCGCAGACATCGGCCAGCTGCTGCGGTGGGCCCGCACCCGCCGGCACGGATGCCTGCTGCAAGGCGGACCTCGAGGCGAAGCAGGAGGGCAAGCCCGGCTGCGGATGCAGTGAAACCGCGCCTCACCCGAGCCAGATGGAACCTGCCGAATGACCGACCGAAAGGCCCCCGCGCTCATGATCTGGGCGCTAGGGGCAACGCAGATCATCGGCTACGGCACCCTCTACTATTCCTTCAGCATTCTGGCCCCCGCCATGGCGCAGGATCTGTCCCTGCCGTTGGACTGGCTCTTCGGCATCCTGTCGCTTGCGCTGTTGACGGGAGGCCTGCTGGCGCCCCAGGCGGGCAAATGGGCCGATCGCTACGGCGCCGGTCGGCTGATGGTCCCGGGATCGATCGCGGCAGCCGTATCGCTGGCCAGTGCGGCCATGTCGTCCCACCCGGTGACATTCACCCTGTCGCTGGTCGTCATGGAACTCGCCTCCTGCTTCGTGCTCTACGGCACGGCGTTTGCGGCGATCGTCCAGGTCGGCGGCAGCCGCGCACCGGCAAGCATCACCCATCTGACGCTGATTGCCGGCTTTGCATCGACGCTTTTCTGGCCGCTGACGGCGGCACTCCATACCCACTTCGACTGGCGCGAAATCTACCTCCTGTTTGCGGTCCTGAACCTTGGTCTCTGCCTGCCAATCCACTGGTGGATATCCCGGCTTCCGCGGGAGGCGGAAAGCGCCCGGCCGGTGTCGACAACCGTTTCACCATCGAGAGAAAACAGACCCGTGGGCCCTGCCGTCTCCAGCCAGAGCATCTTTCTCCTGATGCTGGCGGGCTTTGCCGTCGAAGGTTTCGTGCTGGCCTCCATTCTCGTCCACATGGTGCCGCTGCTCGGCGCATTGGGTTTGGGAGCCTCAGCGCTGATGGTGTCGGCGCTGTTTGGACCTTCGCAGGTCGCGAGCCGTCTTCTGAACATGGTGTTCGGCGGGCGCTTGTCGCAAACCGTGCTGGCGACGATCTCGGCCGGCCTGCTGGCACTGGCGCTTACGGCGCTTCTGTCCACGACGCCATGGCTCCCGGGACTGGCGCTATTTGCCATCCTGTTCGGTCTGGGGTCGGGTCTTGCCAGCATCGTAGGCGGCACGCTTCCGCTTGAACTCTTCGGCCGCGCCGGATACGGCGCCCGGCTGGGCTGGGTCACGGCCGCCCGCCAGTTCTCGTCGGCGCTCGCACCCTTCCTGTTTGCGGTCGGGCTGGAGGCGGCGGGACCGGAGCGTGCCGTGACGCTGACGGTCATCGGCGCTGGCGTTGCCGTCGCTCTCTTCGGGCTGATCGCGGTGCAGCGCTATCGCGCTGCCGCTGCGCCATTGGAAGCCGCGACGGAACCATGATCCGTCGCACACGGCTCGCGGGCGGCGGGCTTAGATGGCAATGGTCGCTTCAAAGACGAGACCATCATAGGCCGGCTCGACATGGTCCGGCGTCGCTTGCATGACGGCGTCGTAATCCAGCGGGATGTGCATATGGGTCAGAATGGCCCGGCGCGGCGAAAGCTTGCCGATCCAGTCGAGCGCCTGACCGAGCGACAGATGGCTGGGATGGTAGCTGTGCTGCAGGGCATCGATCACCAGCATGTCGAGCCCGCGGAGCCTGCTCTGGCTTTCGGGTGGAAAGTCGCTGACATCGCTGCAATAGGCGACGTCGCCGAACCGGAAACCCAGCGAATGGATGTCGCCATGCTCCTGATAATGGGACAGCACCTCGATCGGTCCGCCGGCACCGTCGATGACGATCGGTTCGTCCAGCGACCCTATGATCCGCGGCTCGACGATCGGCGGATAGCTGCCGCCCGGCGGCGTTTCGAGGCAATAGCCGAAGCCCAGCCGGATCCGATCCATGGTGAAGGCATCGGCATAGATCGGGATCCTGTGCTTCTGCAGGATGAAATAGCCCCGCAGGTCATCGATGCCGTGCAGATGGTCGGCATGCGCATGGGTAAACAGAACCGCATCCACACGCTGCACCTTGGCCGCGATCATCTGCTCCCGGAAGTCTGGCCCCGTGTCGACGACGACCGTCGTGCAACCGCCGTCCGGCGCGAACTGCTCCACGAGAAAGGCTGCGCGCGTGCGGCGATTGCGGGGGTTGGCGGGATTGCAGTCGCCCCAGTCGCCGTTGATCCGCGGAACACCCGGCGAAGAGGCACAGCCAAGGATCGTGAACCGGCGGCGATATTCCATGGGATCAGAGCCTGGGCATCTTGGAGAAGACCCGAAGAGCATTCTCGGTGGTGATGCGCGCCATCTCCTCGAACTCGACGTCCAGCGTCTCCGCCAGGATTTCGGCCGTGTTGACCACATAGGACGGCTCGTTGCGCTTGCCCCGCCATCTCTTCGGCGCCAGATAGGGTGCGTCCGTCTCGACAAGCAGCCTGTCGTGCGGGATGGTCTTCGCGATATCGCGCAGTTCCCCGGACTTCGGGAAGGTCAGGATGCCGGAGAACGACACATAGCCGCCGAGCGCGACACCGGTCTCGGCCAAAGCCTGGCCCGCTGAGAAACAGTGCAGGATGAAGGGGAAAGCCCCCTTCCCTGTTTCCTCCGTCAGGATCGCCGCCATGTCCTCGTCGGCGCTGCGGCTGTGGATGACGAGCGGCAGCTGCGTCCGGCGCGCCGCCTCGATGTGCCGGCGAAAGCCCGTCTGCTGGTCTTCGGGCTTCTGCGTGTCGTAGAAATAATCGAGGCCTGCCTCGCCGATCGCGACGATCTTCTCGTGGCTTTCAGCCAGCCGCACCAGCTCGTCGGCGGTGATGTCCAGCTCTTCGGCAGCATTGTTCGGATGTGTTCCGACGGAGCAGAAGACCGAGGGATAGCGGGCGGTCAGCGCCAGCAGGTTCTCCAGCTTGCGCACCCGCGTCGAGATTGTCACCATCTGCTGCACGCCCACCGCATGCGCACGCGCGATCAGATCGTCGCGCTCATCGGCGAAATCGGGAAAATCCAGATGGCAGTGCGTATCGATCAGCATGACGGGCTTCTTAGTCGTTGACCTCGGGGGCGACATAGCGCGGAAAGACGGGCGTCGGGGCCGAAAGCTGCGTACCCGGCACGAGGCGACCAGCCTCTCCCAGAGCCGCGAAATCGCGCTTGTCGGCGGGGGCTGCAACAAGATCGAGCAGCTTCGCAGCCGAATCCGGCACGAAGGGCTGCAGCAGGATGGCGATCTGGCGCACCACTTCCGCGGTGACATAGAGAACCGTTCCCATCCGCTCCGGATCCGTCTTCTTCAGCGCCCAGGGCTCCTGGCCGGCAAAATAGCGGTCCGTCTCGGACACGACGGCAATGATCGTCGCCACGGCCCGATGCACAAGCTGCTTGCCCATTTCGTCACGGCAGAGGCCGATCATGGCATCGGCGGAGGAAAGCATCGCCTTGTCCTCGTCGGTCAGCGCGCCGGGCTGCGGGATCATGCCGTCGCAGTTCTTGACGATCATCGACAGCGACCGGCTGGCCAGATTGCCGATACCGTTGGCGAGATCGGCATTGATACGGGTGCCGATCGCCTCTTCGCTGTAGCTGCCGTCCTGTCCGAAAGAGACTTCGCGCATGAAGAAATAGCGCACCTGATCGAGCCCGAAGTGGTTCACCAGATTGACCGGATCGACCACATTGCCGAGCGATTTCGACATCTTCTCGCCCTTGTTGAGCAGGAAGCCGTGGGCGTAGACGCGCTTTGGAAGCGGCAGGCCCGCCGACATCAGGAAAGCCGGCCAATAGACCGCGTGGAAGCGGATGATGTCCTTGCCGATGATGTGCGCATCCGCCGGCCAGTACTTCGCCCGCGGCCCATGCGGGTCCTCGAGGTAGCCGGTGGCGGTGATGTAGTTGGTCAGAGCGTCGACCCAGACGTACATGACATGCGCCGGATCATTGGGAACCGGGATGCCCCAGTCGAAGGTCGTGCGTGAGATGGAAAGGTCCTTCAGGCCGGACTTGACGAAGGAGATCACCTCGTTGCGGCGTTCTGCCGGTCCGATGAAGTCCGGATGCTCTTCGTAGTACTGCAGCAGCTTGTCCTGATAGCCGGACAGCTTGAAGAAGTAGCTCTCCTCCTCCACCCATTCCACCGGCGTTCCCTGGGGTCCATAGCGAACGCCGTCGCGAACCTCGGTCTCGCCTTCCTGGTAGTAGGCCTCGTCGCGCACCGAGTACCAGCCGGCATAGCTGTCCTTGTAGATGTCGCCGTTGTCGGCCATCCGGTTCCAGATGGCGCGGCAGGCGTCGTGGTGCCGCGGTTCCGTGGTGCGGATGAAGTCGTCGTTGGAGGCGTTCAGCAGGCGCGCCATCTCGCGGAATTCGCTGGAATTCCGCTCCGCCAGCGCGGCAGGCTCGATACCTTCGGCACGTGCCGTCTGCTGCATCTTCTGGCCGTGCTCGTCGGTGCCCGTCAGGAAGAAGACATCCCTGCCGTCCAGGCGCTGGAAGCGCGCCATCGCATCCGTCGCAATCAGCTCATAGGCATGACCGATATGCGGCTTGCCGTTGGGATAGGAGATCGCGGTGGTGATGAAGTAGGGTGTCTTGTCCGGCATCGTTTCACTCGAGCACTATGATTGTCGTCAGGCTCTTAGCGCATGTTTCGCAGCAGCGAAACCCAAACTTCGCCGCACTGCACCGCACCGCAACCCGTTCCCGGACCGATCAGCGGTGGGCAGCCTCGAGGATCGACAGGATCGTCTGCTTGCGGTCGAGGTTGTAAGCCTGGGAGACGGTGATCTTCTCGTCGATATCCGTGGCAAGCCGGGCGTAGCGATCGGCCGAGCCAATGTCGCCGGCAAATGCCGCGGCGCGCGCCCTGTCCACGAGGTGTTCGCCGAGGTGTTGCAGGAAAAAGCCGAAGATCACGTCGCTGTCCTTGGCCGACAGCACGTCAGCCAGGCGGTGCATCGCCTTTCGGGCCGTGGCCCCTTCGGCGGCCAGGAGATCGGTGAAGGCGGTGACGATTTCCGCGCCGCCGTAGTTCAGCAGTTTCAGTGCCTGCGACACGCTTCCCTTCGACATGGCAAGCACCGTCTCCGCCGTCCGTCCTCCTTCGAGCGGCAGGCCGAGTGCTGCCATTGCGCTCGCGAGATCCGTGTCACTGAGCGGAGAGAGCCGCAGCGGCAGGCAGCGGGACCGGATGGTCGGAAGCAGTTTTCCCGGCGCATGGGACAGCACCAGGAACAGCGACCGCCGCGGCGGCTCCTCGAGGATCTTGAGGATGGCATTGGCAGCGTTGCGATTGAGATCGTCGGCAGGATCGATGATGACGATGCGCCAGTTCCCGGTGCCCGACGTCTGGGCGAAGAAGTGCCCGGCGCGGCGCACCTCGTCGACGGTGATGGCCGTTTTCAGCTTGCCGGATTTCGCGTCGACCGGCCGCGTCAGATGCAGCAGGTTATGGGATGCGCCGGATGCGATCTGCCGCGTCACGGGAGCGTCGAGATCGGGCGCCACCATGTGATCCGGCGCCGTGGCAGGGTCTGGATGCGTGAGAACATGATTGGCGAAGCGGAAGGCCAGGGTCGACTTGCCGATCCCCTCAGGCCCTTCGATCAGGATCGCATGGTGGCCCTTGCCGGACTGGTAGCTGCGGGCCAGAAACGCTTCGGCAGCCTGGTGGCCGAACAGGTTCGGATTGCGCGGGGGCGGTATCGCGCCGTCCAGGACATCGTGCGCTTCCTCGCTCATTCGACGGTTTCCGCGCCGGCAGCAGGTCTTGCCGAGAGTTCGTCCACCAGTGGCTCGACGAGCGCGAGAATGTCCGCGGCGATCTCCTCCTCCGCCCGGTCGGCATCCACCACCCGACAGCGTTCTGGATCGGCCGCGGCGATCTCCAGATAGGCCTCGCGGCGCTTCTCGTGGGTCTGCAGCTCTTCGCGCTCGAAGCGGTCCGGCGCACCCGAACCGCCGCGCTTGCGGGCGCGTGCCAGGCCCTTCTCGGCGGGAAGGTCGAGGATCACGGTGCAGTCCGGCTCGAGACCATCGATGGCGATACGCTGCAAGGCCTCGAGAAAATCCGGTTCGAGATTACCGGTGACTCCCTGATAGACGCGCGAGGAGTCCATGAAGCGGTCGCAGAGCACGACGGCACCGCTCTCGAGCGCCGGGCGGATCACCTCTTCCACATGGTCGTTGCGGGCTGCGGCAAACAGGATTGCCTCCATGCGGACGCCGAATTCCTCGGCCGCCCCCGACAGCAGCACATGCCGCACGGCCTCCGCACCCGGCGACCCGCCGGGTTCCCGGGTCACCCGAACATCGCGGCCACGCCGTCGCAGGCTCTCCGCAAGCCGGCGAATCTGCGTGGACTTGCCCGCCCCTTCGCCGCCTTCAAACGTCACAAACAAACCTGATCGTCTTGCCAACCGATGCGCTCTTCATTCTTCCGGCACGCTTGCCGTTCGCCTTTTGGCGAGGCCGAAACTCTTGCGCTGTTTATCGCATGTCGTCGGCTTGCGAAACCGCGATCCGTTCAAAGCCAGAAGAACATCAACTCCAGCAACGCGTCGGTGGCGCGTGAACTCAGACTTCCGGTGGCGACCGGCTGGGACGTGAAGAGATCGACCTCCCGGACGAGTCGGTCGCCGGAAAAGATGCGCAGAGAGCCGACCCCCTGCCCTTCCGCCACCGGCGCCCGCAACGGCCATTTGTAGACGATCCGGCCCGTCAGTCGCTCCGGATTGTCCGTCGGCACATAGATGTCGATCGGCTCCTTGGCCACTAGGTCGATGTAGCGGGCTTGGCCGCCATAGACGCTCGCCTGTCCGATGACCTCGCCGGCCTGAAAAAGGATCTTCGTCTCGAAGGCGGAGAGCCCCCAGTCCAGCAGGCGGCGTGCCTCGTCCAGCCGCTCCCTGTCGTTTTCCAGTCCACCGAGTGCCAGAAAGAGCCGCGTCCCATCGCGCTCCACGGAGGCGACCGCGGCATAGCCGGCACCCTCGGCATAGCCGGCGCCCAGGCCATCGACACCGATGCCGAGCGACAGCAGCGGGTTCTTGTTGCGCTGGAAGATCTTGTTCCACTCGAAATCCGGCTGCGCGTAGAGCGGATAATATTGCGGATAGGTCCGGTGGATATGGCGGGAGAGCTCCACGAGGTCGCGGGCAGTGGTGAAGCTCTGGGCGCCCGGCAGGCCGGTGGCGTTTCCGAAGGTGGAGCGTCCGAGACCGAGATCCTTGGCCCGCGCCGTCATCCGGGTCGCAAACTGCGCCTCCGACCCACTGATGCCCTCCGCGAGGATGATGCACCCGTCGTTGGCGTTCTGGATCACGACGCCGCGGATGAGATCGATCACCGGCACTTGCGAGTTCAGGGCGGCGAACATCGTCGTCGTCCCGGAGGGCGCACCGCCATTGCGCCAGGCATATTCCGTCACTGGAAACATTGTCTGCTCGGTGATCTCGCCGCGCTCCAGCGCGCTGAGGACCACCTCCACCGTCATCAGCTTGGCCAGCGACGCGGGTGGGAAGGCCTGGTTCTCGTTGACGGCAAGCAGGACGGTACCTGTCTTTGCCTCGACCATGTAAAGCTGCTTGGCCACGGTCTCGATGGCCGCGGAACGCTCCTGCGCCAGCACGGGTTGGAAGAGTATCGGCAACTGCAGAAGTGCCAGGACAGAAAGAACCAGAAACCGCATCATTGCCCCATCACACACGAGGCGACAGGCGTAGCAAGATGCCTGCGCACGGGCAATTGCGTTTCGATCACTCGACCGCGTTTTTGACAGAACGACGCTTTGCATGGGAGAGGATCGACTGCTCGGTCAGACCGTCGTTTCGAACCAGCACGGCGTCGAACACCAGATCGACCGTCGATACCGGCTCGACCGTATAGGCCGCGGACAAGGTGCCGCCGTTGGCAGCAAGACCGTAGTTGGGTCGCTCGGCCGGCATGGGGCCCACCTCGGGAAGGACGGCGAATTCCACCGCCGTCGTAAAGCCATCGAAGGCCTGTGTGGTTGTCGTGAGAGGTCCGCTGGGCGTCGGGCCGCTGAGGGCCATCGGAACGGGAACGGGCGCAGAATAGCTCTGCAACTGATCGCCGAGCGGTTCGTTCGAGGCCACCATGACCCCTGTCGCAATCTGCCCTTCCGGATAGAGCGACGGCAGACGATCACCCTTGCGGGAATAGGAGGCCATCAGATAGGGCATGTCGTGTCCGTCCATGCGGGCTCGCCCCACGTACTGAACATTGACCTTGCCGGTGCCCGCACGCTTCATGTCGAGAAGCTCGGCGGCCTTGGACGAGACGTCAATGATACGGCCGGGATGGAAAGGGCCGCGGTCGTTGACGCGCACGATGACGGAGGAGCCAGTCTCGACATTCGTCACGCGCGCATAGCTCGGCAGCGGAAACGTCGGATGGGCCGCCGACAGGTGCTCCTTGTCGTAGACCTCGCCATTGGCCGTCAGCCGTCCATGAAATGCGGAGCCGTACCAGGAGGCAAGTCCGCTCTTGTTGTAGGACGGATCCTCCTTCGGGACGTAAGTCTTGCCTTTGACGTTGTAAGGCTTGCCGACCATGAAGCGGCCGCCGCCCTTTGGAACGGTACGACCCTCCGCCGTGACGCGAGGGCTTGCCTTGACGCCGTATTCCTTCTCGGAAAAATATTCCTTGCTGCGGGGTTTCTTCGTGGGCAGTTCAGTCGTTGCACAGGATGCAACGCTCAATCCGACCATCGTGATCCCTAGCCATTTCGCCGAAAGCGAAAGCGCGCCGCTGCTGAATTTCAAACCCGTAAGCCCCTCAAGTCTTCGCTGCAGACATCCCATTGATGCAGCCGTTGCTCGCTTCCGGCACAGGCAGCACGGGATGCGATGATGCAACGGTGCCACTCTTTGGTTCGAACATGGCGAAAATGCGAATGATTTCTGGGGATAGTCCGCGGATTGCTGCGACGTGGTTAACCAAGAGCTAATGCGCATCCACTCGTCACCGGGCTCGCCGTGCGGCGTCTTCCGATGCAATGGACGGGAGGCGCGAAAGGGGTATGGCCTTGATATTTTTAATACCCATGGGCTTTCGGTTATGCTCCAAGCCTTGTTGTATGCACCATGGTGGAGATTCAGGAGTGTTTCCAGTGAGGCAGCCGAAGAGGAAGACCGTATGATCGAAACCCTGTTCAGAAACCTCGAACGCCGCGATGTCCTGCCGGACAGCTATAGAACGAGGCTGAGTGAGATCGTAATCCGCGAGCGCCGGTTTGCGAAAGGGGAGGATATTGTTGCTGACGGTTCGCGGCCGACCTATAGCACCCTGCTCGTGGAGGGATTTGCCGGCCGCTACAAGCTGACACACGAAGGTGCCCGCCAGATCACCTCGCTGCACGTCCCCGGCGATTTCGTCGACCTGCATGCCTTCCTGCTGAAGACCATGGATCACGGCATTTCCGCCCTCTCGCCCTGCACGGTGGTGCTGGTCGATCACGCCGGTCTCAAGGGAATCACCGAGCAGGTCCCGCATCTGGCCCGCATGCTGTGGCTTGACACTTTGATCACCGGATCGATCCACCGCTCCTGGATCGTCGCCATGGGGCGCCGCTCCAAGTCGTCCCACCTGGCTCACATTCTTTGCGAACTCTACGTCCGGCTGCAGGCGATCGATCGGGTTGATGGCCGGAGCTTCCATTTCCCTCTGTCGCAGGGAGAAATGGCCGACGTGATGGGCCTGTCCCTCGTGCACATCAACCGTGTCATCCAGACGCTTCGACAGGAGAATGTCATCTCCTGGACCAATCAGACGATCACCGTCCTCGACTGGGACCGGCTTCAGGCCCTCGCCGAGTTCGACCCGACCTACCTCAACCTCTGGAGCGAGCCGCGGTAGCGGTGGAAGGCCAAAGCTCGGCCATGCCTGTGACGTCCCCCCCGCTCTGGGTAATCCGATCCTCCTGCGGTTGACGCTTTCCCACCCAGGCTGTACAGCCATTTCGGCCCGAGGAAGAGTGTCCGAGTGGTTTAAGGAACCGGTCTTGAAAACCGGCGTGCGGGAAACCGTACCGTGGGTTCGAATCCCACCTCTTCCGCCACAAGCACGGCCGCGTTGCGCGCCAGATCTCAAAGCATATCGCCGGAAGGACGCTTGAAGGTTTGCCCCTCCGGCCTTCGCGTCAGCAGGTGTTGACGCTTGCCGATCCTGTTCCCGTGCCGGCAGCGCCGATGTCGGCGATGCCGGTGCTTCCGGCGGTACCGGTGCCATGCATCGAGGTGTCGGCGCCGCAGTTCGAGATGCCGGTACCGGTTCCTGCGTCACCGGTTGCGATGCCGCTGGCTGTGCCCGGAGTGGCGCTACCTGCCGCGCCCGGCGTCAGCAAAGTTGTACCGGTAGCGCCCGCAGCGCCGGATGATTCGGTCGTACCCGTCACGGCAGCGCCGCCGGATGTCTGGGCGATGGCCGCTGTGGCAAGCGTGAAGGCGACGGAAGTTGTGGTCAGCAGTCTTGCGAACATCGAATTCCTCCTTGTCTGTTCGGAGGAACTAACTGCGTGATGCGGTTAAAGGTTTCCTCGTGCACCAAGTTCGGTGCCGAAAGATCGGCAGCTCGTCATCCCTCACGAGCGGACCGCCAGCCGTCTCTCGACTGCGGAAAATCCGTCGTAGATCAGCACCGCCAGCGCCCCGACAATCAGGCCGCCCTGCACCACATAGGCGAGGTTGTTGGACTGCAGTCCGGCGATAATGACTTCACCGAGCGTTCGCGCCGCGACCGTCGAGCCGATGGTGGCGGTCGCCAGGCTGATGACGACGGAGAGACGGATGCCGGCGAGGATCACCGGCATGGCCAGCGGCAGCTCGATCTTCACCAGCCGCTGCCAGCCCGTCATGCCGGTGCCGCGCGCCGCCTCGACAACCGCGCGGGGCAGCGTCGTCAGCCCCGTCAGCGTGTTTTCGAAGATCGGCAGCAGTCCGTAGAGAAACAGGGCAATCAGCGTCGGCTTCTCGCCGAAGCCGACCACCGGCACGGCCAGCGCCAGAACCGCTACCGGTGGAAAGGTCTGGCCGATGTTGACGAGGCTGCGCGACAGCGGCAGGAATTCCGCGCCGATCGGGCGGCTGACCAGCACCGCCAGACTGACCGCAACGATGGTTGCCGCCAGCGTCGCGGCAAACACCGTGGCCAGGTGCTGCAGGGTAAGCGACATCAGATTGCCCTGGGCATAGATCACCGGTGCGTTCTGCTGCACCAGCGGCCGCAGCAGCGGCTCGAAGGTCTCGGGCGCCAGCAGGAATGTCACGAGCAGGGCGAGCAGAAGCGCGCGCAGGAGCGTGGGGGTAAACCTGCTCATGGCGCGCCTCTGGCACGCTTCAGGAGAGCGTCCAGGGTCACGCGCCCTGTCATGGTGCCATCGGCGGAGACGACAGGGGCCGCAGGCCGGCCGGACCACATCAGTTCCGCCAGCGCATCCTGCTGGTTCATCGAGGCCGCCAGCGCCGGGCCACTCGCCTCACCCGCCTCGGCGGCATCGGCGACGCGGCGCATGGACAGCAAGCGGAAGGGCCTGTCCCCGGCACCGACCATGGCTTCGACGAAGCCCGTTGCCGGCCGGCGCACCAGCTCGTCCGGCGGGCCGAACTGCAGCAGGCGACCCCCATCCATGACGGCGATCTTGTCGGCGAGATGAAAGGCCTCGTTCATGTCGTGCGTGACGAGGATGATCGTCGTTCCGAAATGCTTCTGGATCGCCAGCAGGTCGTCCTGCGCCTTGGCGCGGATGATCGGGTCGAGCGCACCGAAGGGCTCGTCCATCAGCAGCACGTTGGGCTCGGCTGCAAGCGCCCTGGCCACCCCGACCCGCTGCTGTTCGCCGCCCGAAAGCTCATGGGGATAGCGGGGTCCGAACGCGTCCGGGTCAAGCTGGAAGAGCGAGAGAAGCTCCCTCACCTTCTCCGTCGTCCTGCGCCGGTCCCACCCGTTCAGGCGCGGAACCGTCGCGATGTTTTCCGCCACCGTCCGGTGCGGAAAGAGGCCGTGTCCCTGGATGGCATAGCCGATCCGGCGCCGCAGTTCGTAGCCCGGGATCGTCCGATTGTCTTCGCCGTCGAGCCGGACCATGCCGGCATCGAGCTCCACGAGCCGGTTGATCATGCGCAGGAGCGTCGTCTTGCCCGATCCGGAGGTGCCGACGATGACGGCGATCGTGTGCGGCTCGATCGTCAGCGAGATGTCGTCGACGACGGTCTTGCCGTCATAGACCTTGGACACATGGTCGATCTCGATCATCGGGTATCCTTCCTGGGCGGGGCAACGGCATTCATGTCGATCAATGCGTCGAGTACCACGGCCGACGCGAAGGCCAGCGCCACGGTCGGCAGCGCCCCGAGCAGCACGAGGTCCGTCGCCGTCTGGCCGAGCCCCTGGAAGACGAAGGTCCCGAACCCGCCACCGCCGATCAGGGCCGCGATGGTTGCCAGGCCGATATTCTGCACCAGCACGATGCGGATGCCGGTCAGGATCACCGGCAAGGCCAGCGGAAATTCGACCCTGATCAGTCGCTGCGCCGACGTCATCCCGAGACCTCGCGCCGCCTCGCGCGCCTGCCGCGGCACGCCGGAGAGACCTGCGACGGTATTGGCGACGATCGGCAGGAGCGAATAGAGAAACAGCGCCACGAACGCCGGCGCCACGCCTATGCCGCGCACGCCGATGGCGTAGGCGCCGGGCACATTCGCGGCAATCCAGCCGAGCGGCGCGATCATGATTCCGAAGAGGGCGATCGAGGGTATGGTCTGGACCAGGTTCAGCGTGTTGAGCACGGCTGACCGGAGCGCGGGAACCCTTTCGCAGAAGATGCCGATCGGCAAGCCGACGACGGCGGCGGCAAGCAGGGACCCGAGCGCCAGCAACAGATGCCGCGACGCTTCCGTCCAGAACACGTCGGCGCGCGCAGCATATTCCTTCATCACCGAGAGATCGGTCCAGAGTCCCGACAGCAGGATGACCGAGACGATCGCGATGGCCAGGGCGAGAAAGAGGAGGCGCACGGATGGGCGCGGGTTCATCCGGCTGATGCCGTCCGTCGCCAGCAGGGAGAACGTGAAGAGCAGAATCCAGAAGCCGGAGGCCGGCGAAACTCGCGCATAGCTGTTGTCCGCCGGCGTCAGATAGGCTGCGGCAAGGCCGACACAGGCAAACAGCGCGGCCAGCACGACGGACGCCGACAGCAGCCGCCACAGGGCTTCCCGGCGCAGCAGCGCCATTGCGGCCCCGCCAACGACAGCCAACAGCATCAGCCGCCCGAAGCCGCCAGGCAGGGCTTCGAGGATGTCGAACCCCTCCCCCGGCACGATCCGGTTTGCCTTAAGCGTGGCGAACGGAGACAGCACGCCGTAGATGGCAAGGACGACGATCAGGACGCCGAGCTTGTCGATGCGAAAGGTCAAGGGCATCCCTCAGTGCGGTTTCGCCGATTCCGGCATGTTGGCACCGGCGAAACCACCGGGCAACTACTTGAGGAAGCCGTTCTGGGTGAGAAACTCCTCGGCGACCGCCTTGGCGGGTTCGCCGCCGACCTGAACGCGACCGTTGAGATCCTGCAGCGTCTCGAGATCGAGTTTCTCGAAGACCGGCTGCAGCAGGGTCTCGATCTCGGGATGCTGCTTCAGAACCTCTTCGCGGATGATCGGCGCGGGCTGATAGACCGGCTGCACGCCCTTGTCGTCCTCAAGCACCACAAGATTCGACGGAGCGATGCCGCCGTCGGTGCCATATACCATCGCTGCATTGGCGCCATTGGTCTGATTGGCCGCGGCGGCGATGGTGGCCGCTGTATCGCCACCCGAGAGGGTGATCAACTGCTCCGGCGTCAGCGTGAAGCCGTAGGTCGTCTGGAAGGCCGGGAGTGCCGCGGCTGAATTGACGAATTCCGAAGACGCCGCCAGCACCACGTCGCCGCCCCCAGACACGTACTGCCCGAAGTCGGAGAGCGTGCTGAGGCTGTTTTCCTGTGCGACATCCTCACGAACAGCAATCGCCCAGGTGTTGTTGGCGGGCGACGGCGTCAGCCAGACGATCTTGTTGGCGTCGTAATCGAGCGTCTTTGCCTGCTGGTAGGCTTCGGCCGCATTCTTCCAGGCAGGGTCGTCCGCCTTCTCGAAGAAGAAGGCGGCATTGCCGGTGTATTCGGGATAGATGTCGATCTCGCCGGCGGTGATGGCGGCACGCACCACGGGCGTGGCGCCGAGCTGGATGCGATCGGTCGTCTCGATGCCGTTTGCATTCAGGACCGCCAGGATGATATTTCCCAGAACGCCGCCTTCGGTGTCGATCTTCGACGAGACGACCACCTGTGCGCTGGCCGCGCCGGCCGATACGGCGATCGCAAGCGCGACGCCTGCGGTTTTCCTCAGGATGTGCATGGATGAACCCTCCGTAACTGAACCCCCGGCATGACCGGTTCTGTCATAGCTCTATGCCTCGATCGACAATATGGATCACCCGCCAAGGAAAGGGAGAGCGCCGACCCGAATTTTTCCGGCGCGCCGGATCGCTTCCCGCTGCCGCTTGGCGGAAACGGCAAAGAGCCCGGCGCAAATGGAACGGTGCGGCCCTGCAGGCCTGCAAAACTCCTGTGCGATGAGAAGGGGCAGAAGACCCCTCGCTTCAGGCATCTACCGGCGTGGAGGAAACGCCGGCGAACGTCCGTCCTGCGGCGGACATCAACCAGGGGAACGCCATAGATGAACAGATTGCTTGCCTCCACCTGCCTCGCCTTCGGTCTCTCTGTCACGGGGGCGAGCATTGCTGCCGCCGAATGCGGCGACGTCACCATCGCCAGCATGAACTGGCAGAGCGCCGAGGTTCTCGCCGCACTCGACCAGCTCATTCTCAACGAAGGCTTCGGCTGTAATGCCGAGATCATCGTCGGGGATACCGTCCCCACTCTTACGTCCATGGTCGAAAAAGGCGAACCGGATCTCGCACCGGAAGGCTGGGTCGATCTTCTTCCGGAAGTCGTCGGCCGCGGCGTCTCGGAAGGAAAGCTCGTCGGAGCTGCCGTCGCCCTGTCCGATGGTGCCGTTCAGGGCTGGTGGATCCCCAAGTACATCGCCGACGCCAACCCACAGATCCAGACGATTGAGGATGTTCTGAAGCATCCGGAACTCTTCCCGGATCCGGAAGATGCCAGCAAGGGAGCAATCCACAACGGCCCAGCCGGCTGGGGCGGCACCGTCGCCACCGCTCAGCTCTACAAGGCCTACGGCGCCGAAGACGCAGGCTATACCCTCGTCGATACCGGCTCCGCTGCAGGTCTCGATGGCTCCATTGCCAAGGCCTACGAAGGCGGCAAGGGCTGGGTCGGATACTATTGGGCGCCGACCGCTCTTCTCGGCAAGTACGAGATGGTCAAGCTCGGCCACGGCGTGCCCTATAACGACGCGGAGTGGAAGCGCTGCAACACCGTAGCGGACTGCCCTGACCCGAAGATGAACGACTGGCCGAAGGACACGGTCCAGACGATGCTGACGACGAGCTTTGCCGAACGCGCCGGTCCCGACGTCATGGACTACCTGAACAAGCGCGCCTGGAGCAACGCCACGGTCAATGCCCTGATGGCGTGGATGACCGACAACCAGGCGACCGGAGAGGACGGCGCCAGGCACTTCCTGAAGGAGAACGAGGATCTCTGGACCACCTGGGTCTCGCCAGAGGTGGCGGAAAAGGTGAAGTCGTCGCTGTGATCTGCCGCTGACGGCGCCGGCGGTCTGCCCCGCGCAGATCGCCGGCGCAGCGTCGCCGTTGGCGCGGCCGACGGCCTTCCTCTAACATCTGGAGACGTCTCGATGGAGTGGCTGTCCAGCTTTCCGCATATGGACGACGACGTGCTGCGGGGCCTCAAGAAGACGATCGACGAGGGATTCCGCGCGTTCACCCGGGCCTATGGCGACAGCATCGAATCCTTCTTCGATCCGCTGCAGTTCTTCCTGATCGAGTCCGAGCGGTTCCTGACGCGGACGCCCTGGCCGCTGATCATCCTGCTGATCGGCGCCATCGCGTGGCTGGCCAGCCGCAACTGGAAGATCGTCGGAGGCTGCGTCGCTACCCTCCTCGTGATCGGCTACTTCGACATGTGGGAGGACACGATGAAGACGGTCTCGATGATCTTCGTCTGCACCGTGATCTCGATCATCGTCGGCATCCCGATCGGCATCGCCATGTCCCGATCCGACAGGCTGCAGAGCATGGTCAACCCGGTGCTCGACGTGATGCAGACGATGCCGAGCTTCGTCTATCTGATTCCGGTGGTGATGCTGCTGGGGATCGGCAAGGTGCCGGGGCTGATTGCCGTGGTGATCTATGCGCTTCCGCCGATGATCCGGCTCACCAATCTCGGTATCCGGCTTGTGGACAGGGATGTGCTGGAGGCTGCGGACGCCTTCGGCTCCTCCAGCTGGCAGAAGCTCCGCAACGTGCAGATGCCGCTCGCCCTCCCGACGATCATGGCCGGCATCAACCAGACGATCATGATGGCGCTCGCCATGGTGGTGATCGCCTCGATGATCGGCGTCCAGGGGCTTGGGCAGCCGGTGCTGCGGGCGATCTCGAACCAGTATTTCACGCTGGGGCTCTTCAACGGCCTGGCGATCGTCGGCATCGCCATCATCTTCGACCGCATCAGCCAGGCTTATGGCCAGCGGCTGCAGCGGCACCGCGAGACGCTGCACGGATAGTCAGTCGACAGGGCCGTCGGTGTCGACCTGCACATAGCCGGTGCGCCCCGCGCGCCAGCCGCACCAGGCCGCGCCCAGACCCAGCGCGACGAAGAGCAGGCCGCAGGTCGCAAAACTGCCGGTCCAGCCTCGGATGAGGCCGACGATCAGCGGCCCGATCGAGGCCAGCAGATAGCCGACGCATTGCGCCATGCCCGAAAGATGCGAGGCGATCAGCGAATCTGGCGACCGGAGCACGATGGTGGTCATGGCCGCCGCAATCAGTCCGCCCTGCCCGATCCCCTGCAGCACGGCCCAGATCCAGACGGTCGACAGCGGTGCAAACAGCAGGCCGAGGAGTGCGCCGACCGAAAACAGGCAAAGCACCGCGTTGATCACGCGCTGGTCCCTGCCCCGCACGGCAATGTGGGGCACCACCAGGCAGGCGGCCGCCTGCACCATCACCGAGACCGAAACGATACCGCCCGCAGCAACGCCGTCGAGCCCCCGTTCGCGCAGGATCGGCACGAGCCAGCCGAACACGCAGTAGGCCAGGGCGGACTGAAGGCCCATGAACAATGTCACCTGCCAGGCAAGCCTGTCCGTCCAAAGCCCCCGCACCCGCATCCTGCCTGCCGTCACGACGGTCTTCGCCATCAGGACCTGCGGCAACCAGACCGCTGCGGCAATGGCCGGCGGCAGCGCCCAGACGGCGAGTGCTGCGCCGAGGGAATTGCCGAGGGCATGCTCGATCGGCAACGTCAGCCCCGCGGCCCCTGCCGCGCCGCCGCACAGCGCCATCGTGTAGAGGCCAGTCATCAGCGCGGTGCGGTCCGGGAAGTCCCGCTTCACCAAGCCGGGCAGCAGAACATTGCCGACGGCGATGCAGGCGCCGGCTATCGCGGTGCCGAGGAAGAGTAAAGTCAGCGACGGCACGCCGCGCATGGCGGTCCCGAGGGCGAGCATCAGCACCACCGCCAGCAGGGTCCGCTCTGTTCCCAGCCGCTGGGCAAGACGCGGCGCAAGCGGCGAAAAGGCGCCGAGGCAGACGACCGGCAGCGTTGTCAGGAGGCCGGTACCGACGGCGCCAAGCCCCAATTCCGAGCGAATTTCTGGCAGCAGCGCGGAAGCGCTCGAGAAAAGCGGCCGGAGATTGAAAGCGATCAGGACAAGGCTCGCCCCCAGCAGCAGACGTCTCGAGGCGCCGCCGGCGTCGGATCGCGCAGGCCCGGAGGTATCGGCCGACGGCACATGGGAAGAGGTTTCATTCACGGCGGGGTCCATTCGCAATCGGTCGCCGGCAGATTGGTACCGATCGTCTGCATGCTGATCCGCCCTCCTATCAGCTGCCGGAAGGGGCGCCAATGTCAGAACCGGCGCCTGCGGTACGGCGGCAACAAGCGCCGGACCAGCCTCGCCCCTTGCCCGACTCATCGGAACATGGTTGCGCTTGCGCACATCATCAGCGGATACCTGTTCCCATGTCCTCCACTGCCGTCCCGTTCGCCACCATTGGTCTTCTGGTCCTTTCGAACGTCTTCATGACCTTCGCCTGGTACGGGCATCTGAAGTTCAAGACGGAGGCGCTTTATCTGGTGATCCTCGTCAGCTGGGGAATCGCCTTCTTCGAATACTGCTTCCAGGTTCCCGCCAACCGCATCGGCTACGGCTATTTCAATGCCGCGCAGCTGAAGACCATCCAGGAAATCATCACGCTCTCCGTCTTCGTCCTCTTCTCCGTCTTTTACCTTGGCGAGGCCTTCCACTGGAAACAGGGCGTCGGCTTTGCCTTCATCGCCCTCGGCGCCTTCTTCATCTTCACCAAATAGGCGCTGGGAACATAGCCGCGCAGACGACGTTTGATTGACCCGAACGACGTCGGGGGATCCGGCTGATTTGTGGTGAGACGTGGGGCGGCATGAGCACGGCAGGCGCTATTCGCATCGGCATCTCCGGCTGGACCTACAAGCCCTGGCGGGGCGTCTTCTATCCGAAGGGCCTGCCCCAGAAGCGGGAGCTCGCCTATGCCGCATCGAGTTTTCCGAGCATCGAGATCAACGGCACCTTCTACGGGCTGCAGATGCCCCGGGACTTCGATACCTGGCGGGAGACGACGCCGGACGACTTCGTATTTGCCGTCAAGGGATCCCGCTACATCACCCACATGAAGCGCCTGCGGGATGTCGAGATCCCGCTTGCCAACTACCTTGCCTCCGGCCTCCTCAACCTGCGTCACAAGCTCGGTCCTGTCCTCTGGCAGTTTCCGCCCCGCATGCGGTTCGACCCGGCTCGATTCGAGACCTTTCTCAAGCTGCTTCCAAAGGATACGGAGGAAGCCGCATCTCTTGCCCGCAAGCACGACGCGCGGCTCGACGGCCGCTCCGCGACCGAGACCGACACCAGCCGCCCTCTGCGGCATGCCTTCGAGATCCGACAAGAGAGCTTTGCCTGTGCGGAGTTCATCGAGATGCTGCGCCATTACGGTGCCGCTCTTGTCGTTGCAGATACGGTGGAATGGCCGCTGCTGATGGATCTCACTGCCGACTTCGTCTACTGCCGGCTGCACGGTGCGCAGGAGCTTTATGTCAGCGGATACGACGACGGTGCGCTGGACAACTGGGCCGCGCTGGTAAGGGCATGGGCGCGTGGCGACGACCCGAGCCAGGCAAAGCGCGTGCTGCCGGCCTCATCCCCACGACCTGGAGGCCGTGACGTCTATGTGTATTTCGACAACGATGCCAAGGTGCGGGCGCCGGCCGATGCGGCCTCGCTGATCCGGCGCCTCGGCTGAAATCCTCTGCTACCGGCAAAGTGCCCGCTTCACCCGCTTTTGCATTCGCATGCCTTCAATTCTGTCATGGATTGTTCTAGAGACAGTCGATCATCCCGCCTGATCCGGCGGTCGGACATGTTGTAAGGTACGTAGGCAATGCTCAATTCCCTCCGAAATGCTTCCCGCACCTGGGTCGCCAAGGCTCTTCTTCTGCTCTTGGTCGCATCCTTTGCCGTCTGGGGTATTTCCACATCGCTCGTCGCCACCGACGCCAACACCGTCATGACGGTCGGCGACCAGGAGGTCTCGACGCAGGAATTCGCCATTGCCTATCAGCGGCAGGTTGCCGGCATCAGCCGCCAGTTCGGCATGCAGCTGACGCCGGACCAGGTGCGTGCCTTCGGGATCGACCAGCAGGTCTACTCGCAGCTCGCCGCCGGCGCCGCTCTCGACCAGCTGTCGGAAGACATGGGCCTCGGCCTCTCGCAGGACCGGCTGGCGATGCTGATCGCGGAAGATCCTGCCTTCCAGGGCAGCAATGGCCAGTTCGACCGCAATCTCTTCAGGTCGCGCCTGAACAATGCCGGCCTTCGCGAAGACGACTACATCATGGAGCGCAGCAAGGTGGCGGTCCGCAGCCAGGTCGTCGAGGCAGTCTCGGACGGCTTCCAGCCGCCACAGGTCATGCTCGACGCATTGAAGCAGTACCGCGACGAGACCCGCAGCGTCGATTACCTGCTTCTGTCGAACGCCAATATCGATCCGGTGAAGATGCCCACCGACGACGTTCTCGCCGCCTGGTTCGAGGGGGTGAAGGCACGCTACCGCGCGCCGGATTACCGCACCTTCACCTATGTGACCCTGGAGCCGTCGGATCTGGCCGACGCCTCTTCGATCACGGAGGAGGAAGCCCGTGCGGAATATGAGCGCCGGAAAGACAGCTTCACCACCCGTGGCACGCGCACGATTGAACAGCTGAATTATCCGAACCGCGAGATGGCCGAAGCCGCTGCAGAACAGTTGCGCGACAGCAGCAGGACGTTCGATCAATTGGTCGCCGATCAGGGCAAGACTGCAAGCGACGTGCTCCTCGGCGACTTCAGCCGGGAAAACATGCCCGACCCTGCACTCGCCGAGGCCGCATTTGCAGTGTCTACCGAAGGCGGCACCACCGATGTCATCGACGGCGCCTTCGGTCCGGTCATCCTGCGCGTCACCAACATCACGTCGGAGACGACCAGCTCGTTCGAGGATGTCGAAGGCGACATCCGCGAACAGATGGCACTGTCCGCGGCGTCACAGGAAGTGATGAATGCCCATGACCGCTTCGAGGACATTCGCGCCACGGGTGCCACTCTCGAGGAAGCCGCGAAGGAACTGAACCTCAACGTCGCGACAGTGACGGTCGACGCATCGGGCAACGACCAGCAGGGCGACAGACTGGAGACCCTGCCGGCCGCGGACACGCTTCTGACCGAAGTTTTCCGGACGGAACCGGGCGCGCAGCCGCTCCCGGTCTCGCTCGGCAATAACGGCTACCTCTGGTTTGAAGTCAAAGAAGTGCTTCCGGAACGCGACCGCACGCTCGACGAAGTTCGCGAGCAGGTGGTCACCGACTGGACGGCGGAACAGCAGAGCGAAGCGCTTGGCGCCCGCGCCACCGAGCTGAAAGAGCGGGTCGAGGGCGGCGAGACGCTTGCAGCCGTCGCGGAAGATCTCGGCATTGTCGTCGAGACGAAGCAGGGCCTGCGCCGCAACGGCCAGGACGCCATCTTCGGTCCGGAAGCCGTCTCGGCCGTATTTGCCGGCCCGGTCGGACTGGTGACGACAGCGGTGGGTGCCGATGGTGCAAGCCGGCTGCTGATCACCGTGACAGACGCGCAGCAGTCACCGGCAGAAGCCGGTGCCGATGACCAGGCACTGCAGCAACTGGCGGAAGCCGCCGGCGACGACATGCTCGATCAGATGGTCAACCGTCTTCAGAACGACTACGGCGTGTCGATCAACCAGGCGGTCGCCGATCAGGTGACGAGCACGATCCGCTGAGGAAGGTGAGGACGACATGGCCGAA
The DNA here is from genome assembly GCF_000705355.1 of Pseudorhizobium marinum. Taxonomy (NCBI): domain Bacteria; kingdom Pseudomonadati; phylum Pseudomonadota; class Alphaproteobacteria; order Hyphomicrobiales; family Rhizobiaceae; genus Pseudorhizobium; species Pseudorhizobium marinum. The sequence goes on along the minus strand of NZ_JMQK01000005.1, from coordinate 141,332 downwards.
CTGAAGCCACTGATCGCCAAGGTCGCCGACGGCCACAGCCTGACCCGCGACGAGGCACGCCAGGCCTTCGAGATCCTGATGTCCGGCGAAGCGACGCCCGCACAGATCGGCGCCTTCCTGATGGCGCTGCGCGTGCGCGGCGAAACGGTCGACGAGATCGCCGGCGCCGTCACCACCATGCGTGCCAAAATGCTTCCGGTGAAGGCACCGGCACATGCCGTCGACATCGTCGGCACGGGCGGCGACGGCACGGGCACCTACAATATTTCGACGCTGGCATCGCTGATCGTCGCCGGCTGCGACGTTCCCGTCGCCAAGCATGGCAACCGGGCCCTGAGCTCCAAGTCCGGCGCTGCTGACGCGCTGTCGGCGCTCGGCGTCAACCTCGAAATCGGCGCCGACAAGATCGGCCGCTGCATCGCCGAGGCCGGGATCGGCTTCATGTTCGCCTCGATGCATCATTCGGCCATGCGCCACGTCGGCCCCACACGTGTCGAACTCGGCACGAGGACGATCTTCAACATTCTCGGCCCCCTCTCCAACCCGGCAGGCGCCAAGCGTCAACTGCTCGGCGTGTTCTCGCCGCGCTGGCTGATGCCGATCGCCGAAGTGCTGCGCGACCTGGGCTCCGAGCGCGTGTGGGTCGTCTACGGCGACGGCATGGACGAGATCACCACCACCGGCACCACCAACGTGGTGGCCCTGGAGGATGGTCAGATCCGCAGCTTCGACCTGACACCGGCGGACTTCGGGGTTCCTCACGCAGTACTCGCAGACCTCAAGGGCGGTGACGGCACGGCCAATGCCGCAGCACTTCGCGCGGTGCTCGGCGGCGCCCGCAACGCCTACCGCGATATATCGCTGTGCAATGCCGCAGCTGCACTTGTCGTGGCGGGCAAGGCGGCCGACATTGGCGAAGGCATGCAGGTGGCCACCCGCGCCCTCGACAGCGGCGACGCTGCCGCAGCGCTCGACAGGCTGGTGGCCGTTTCCAACGAAAAACACTGAGGTCGGTCGATGACGGACATCCTGAAGAAGATCGAACTCTACAAGCGCCAGGAAATCGAGGCCGCAAAAGCCAAGACATCGCTTGCCGACCTGAAGGCCATGGCCGCGGACCAGACGGCGCCGCGCGGCTTCTACCGGGCGCTGAAGACAAAGCAGGCAGGCGGTTCCTTCGGCCTCATTGCCGAGATCAAGAAGGCGAGCCCGTCCAAGGGAATGATCCGGCCGGACTTCGATCCGCCGGCACTGGCGGCAGCCTATGCCGAGGGCGGCGCGACCTGCCTCTCTGTCCTGACCGATGCCCCGAGCTTCCAGGGCGCGCCGGAGTTTCTCGGTGCCGCACGCGACGCCTGCCCGCTGCCGGCTCTGCGCAAGGATTTCATGTTCGACACCTACCAGATCCACGAGGCGCGCGCCTGGGGTGCCGACTGCATCCTGTTGATCATGGCCTCGCTCAGCGATGACGAGGCGCGGATGCTCGAGGATGAAGCCTTCGCTCTCGGGATGGACGTGCTCGTCGAGGTTCATGATGAGCAGGAAACCGAGCGGGCGCTCAAGCTTTCCTCACCGCTGATCGGCATCAACAACCGCAACCTGCGGACCTTCGAGGTGAGCCTCGACACCTCGGAAAAGCTTGCAAAAATGGTTCCCGATGACCGGCTTCTGGTCGGCGAAAGCGGCATTTTCACCCATGCCGACTGCCTGCGCCTGCAGAAATCCGGCATCGTCACCTTCCTCGTCGGCGAGAGCCTGATGCGGCAGGACGATGTGGCCAAGGCCACACGGATGCTGTTGAACGGTGACACGGCCTCCGTGGCGGCCGAATGATGGCGGAGAACGGCACCCTCACCCATCTCGGCGCTTCCGGAGAGGCCAATATGGTCGATGTTGGCGGCAAGGCGGACACGGAGCGGAGTGCGACCGCCGAAGGCTGCGTGCGGATGCTTCCGGAGACGCTGGCGCTGATCCGCGAGGGCAATGCCAAGAAGGGCGACGTCATCGGCACGGCACGGCTTGCCGGCATCATGGCTGCCAAGAAAACTGCCGACCTGATCCCGCTCTGCCATCCGCTGATGCTGACCAAGGTGGCCGTCGAGATTGTCGAGGATCCCGCCCTCCCCGGTCTGCGGGTCTCCGCCACGGCGAAGCTTACCGGCAAGACCGGCGTGGAGATGGAGGCGCTGACAGCCGTCTCCGTCGCCTGCCTGACGATCTACGACATGGCCAAGGCCGCCGACAAGGGCATGGAGATCGGCGGACTCCGGCTCGTCGAGAAGACCGGCGGCAAGTCCGGGACCTACACCTACACGGAGGGTTGAGATGGCCCTGCTCCCGGTCGCCGAGGCGAAAGCCAGATTGCTGGACCGGGCACGCCCGGTCGAGGGCACGCAAGAGGTTTCGCTTGCCGACGCCAACGGTCGCATGCTGGCCACGCCGCTTGCCGCGCGCCTTACTCAGCCCCCTTTCGACGCGTCCGCCATGGATGGCTATGCCTTGCGCGCAGCCGACGCGCCACAGATCGGCGCCGAGCTTTCCGTGATCGGCACTGCCGCTGCCGGTCATCCCTTCGAAGGAAGCGTCGATGCAGGGCAGGCCGTTCGGATCTTTACCGGCGCGCCCGTGCCGGAAGGGGCCGACACGATCCTGATCCAGGAGGATGCGGAACCGCTTGAAGGTCAGAGGATCCGGACGAAGTTTGCCGTCACCATCGGCCGGCACATCCGTCCGCGTGGGCAGGATTTCACCGATGGGGAAACGGTACTGCCGCCGGTAACCCGGCTCGACTACACCCATCTCACGGTCGCCGCGGCCATGAACCATCCAAGGCTCACGGTCTACCGTAAGCCGCTCGTCGCCATCCTCGCCACCGGCGACGAACTCCTCGTTCCGGGAAGCATCCCGGCCGCGGGCCAGATCATCGCCTCCAACAGCTTTGGCGTCCGGGCGCTGGTCGAGGACAATGGTGCGGAAGTTCTCGATCTCGGCATCGTCCGCGACGATCGCGACAGCATTTCCGCCGCCGTCGATATGGCCCGCAAGGCAAATGCCGATGTCCTCGTCACGCTCGGCGGCGCCTCCGTCGGCGACCATGACCTCGTTCAGTCGACCCTCAAGGCCGCCGGCATGGAGCTCGATTTCTGGAGGATCGCCATGCGACCGGGCAAGCCGCTGATGGTGGGGTCGCTTGGCGAGATGCAGGTGCTCGGCCTGCCTGGAAATCCGGTTGCCAGCCTCGTCTGCAGCCTTCTGTTCCTGGAGCCGCTGGTACGCAACCTGGCCCGCCTGCCTCAGCGACGACGCGAGGCGCAGGCTTTCGCAGCCCGTGAGCTTGCGTCCAATGATCAGCGACAGGACTACCTTCGGGCGACACTGACGCCGGACGAAGGGGGCAATCTGGTCGCGGATCCCTATCGCAAGCAGGACTCCTCGATGATGAAGGTGTTCGCGACGTCGGACGCGCTGATCGTCCGCCCGCCGCACGCCCCGGCTCTGGCGGCAGGCGCGCCCTGCCCCATTCTTCTGCTAAGGCCCTGATCTGTCTCGATCCTCCCGGCGTAGTCGAGAGAGAGCATTCGATGGAGACTATCTTGGCTGACGACACCTCCTCGCCCGTTATCGTCTGGTTTCGTCGCGACCTGCGACTTGCCGACAATGCCGCCCTGTCCGCGGCCGTCGAGACCGGCAGGCCGGTCATCGCGCTCTTCATTCGTGAGGCCGCGAGCGCCTCGTCCATGCCACAAGGCGCCGCACAGGCCTGGTGGCTGCATCACTCGCTGATGGCGCTCAAGGAGAGCCTGCAGCAGGCGGGCGGCGATCTTCTGCTTCTCTCCGGCGCGGCAGACGACGTACTCACACAGCTAGCTGCTGAAGCGGGTGTCGAGACCGTCTACTTCAATCGCTGCTATGAGCGCGACGAGCGTGACCGCGACATCGCCCGCTCCCTGAAACAGGCGGGCGTCTCCGTCCAGGCCTTTCATGGCCAGCTTCTGAGCGAACCGTCGGTCGTGCGCACCGGAGCCGGCAAGCCGTTTCGCGTCTTTACACCATTCTGGAAGGCCCTGCAGGCGCTGGGCGAACCACGGGAGCCGATGGCGGCACCGAAGGCAATTGCAGGACATTCACTGTCCACCGCGTCCGAGAAACTTGATGACTGGAAGCTGCTGCCGGTCAGGCCGAACTGGGCGGCACCCTTCGCCGATGTCTGGACGCCCGGTGAAGCCGGGGCCCGAGAGCGTCTTGAGACCTTCATCGAGGAGGGCCTCGGCAACTACAAGGCAGGCCGCGACGTTCCGGCACTGGAGGTCACCTCCCGCCTGTCGCCTCACCTCGCCCACGGCGAAATTTCGCCGGCCCAGGCCTGGCACGCGGCAACTGGCGTTCCGAATGTCGATCCCGCGCAGGTCACTCACTTCCGCCGGGAGCTCGCCTGGAGAGACTTCAGCTATACACTGCTCGTCGAGTTCCCTGAGCTGGCGACGAGGAACTGGAACCCGAGCTTTGACGACTTCCAGTGGACCTTCGACGAACGACAGTTCCGGGCCTGGACGAAGGGGCAGACAGGCTATCCGATCGTCGATGCCGGCATGCGCCAGCTCTGGCAGGAGGGCTATATGCACAACCGGGTGCGGATGATCACCGCGTCCTTCCTGATCAAGGACCTGATGATCGACTGGCGCAAGGGCGAGGAGTGGTTCTGGGACACCCTCGTCGACGCGGATCCGGCCAACAATGCGGCGAGCTGGCAATGGGTGGCAGGCTCCGGCGCCGATGCATCGCCCTTCTTCCGGATCTTCAATCCGCTGCTGCAGGGCGAGAAATTCGATCCTGGCGGCGAGTATGTCCGCAGGTACCTGCCGGAGCTGGATAAACTGGACGACAAGTACATTCACCGCCCCTTCGCTGCGCCGGAGGATGTGCTGCAGAAGGCCGGCGTCGTGTTGGGCGAGACTTACCCCAGACCGCTCGTCGACCATTTCGAAGCCCGCGACCGCGCGCTCGCCGCATACAAAAACGTCGGATAGCCGACTGCCCGAAAGCGGCACTAGGAGGTGTTCGCGCAATCCGGTATGTCTGCCGCGACAAAGGAATTGCCATGACCTTCACGATCAACCTGCTGGACGACACAACGCGCCCGAAAGCCCCAAAGATCGAGGGTGTGACCGCGCCGCAGCGGCAGCACGGCCGGCGCCTGGCGATGATCCATGCCATGCATCTGCAGCAGATGCGGGAGGTACGCCAGGTTCTGGACAGGGTCGCCAGCGGGCTAGGCGCCGCAGGCGACGTCGCGGCAGCAGTGGCATCACTGGACATGACGCGCAATATCCGCGCCTCGGGAAACATCTGCGGTCAGGAATGTCAGATGCTGACCTTCCACCATACGGCGGAAGACCAATGCATCTTTCCGGCCCTGATGGGCCGCAGCGAGGGCCTGACCAAGGTTGTCGAGCGGCTGGCGGAAGAGCACCTGATCATCCATGCCCTGATCGAAGGCTTGGAAGCCTCAGCCATCAGCGCCATTGAAAATCCCTCGGCGGAAGCTTTCGGCGAACTCAAGGAAATCTATGATCTGCTCGAGACGGTGGTCCAGTCTCACTTCGGTTACGAGCAGGAAGAGCTGGAAGAGGCGCTCGGGTTCTTCGAGGTGGACGTGTAGCAGCATCAGAAGCTGGTTGCCGCGGTGACGCCGGGCGAGCCGGCAGCCGGTTTCAGCCATCCGACCGCGCGCAGCAATTGATGGTCGGCATGAGTTCTTGCCGCAAGTGCCAGGACTTCACGCGTGGCCCATTCCGCTTGCTCTGTCTGGCCCATGCGCCTGTAAAGCTCGACGCGATCCATCTGGATCTGGACGAGCAGTGCCACGAAGACGTCCGTCTCCCGCGTGCAGCTCTTATGGGCCGACGCCATCCACTCGGCCGCCAGCGCCAGTTTGTCTGACGCCATGGCGCACAGGCCGATGGCGCGCGCAACGGCCCCTTCCCAGCAAGGGTCGCGCAGATGACAGCTCAGCGCAAACGCCTGTTCCAGCTCCGTCACCACGACTTGCGGGCTCTCTCCCAGATGCAGACGCGCCTCGGCGCGAAGCGCGACAGGAAAGGGCCGGAAGGCGATCCAGTTCGAGCGGTCGAGCAGCATGAGGCACCGGTCCAGGCACTGGAGTGCGTCATGGGGTCGGTTCGCCGTGATCAGTCCCCATCCGGCGACCCCATGGCTCCAGATCTCTGCGCGCCAATCCTGCTCCTCGACGGCCGCGGACAGAGAAAGCCCATAGGCCGCCAGCCCCTCGTCGAGCCGGCCCCAATCAAAAAGGTTCAGGGCGGTAACCCCGTGGATCTTGGCCACCCTGCCGACGGTCGTGCCGATCTCAAGGCCCGCCTTCAGATGAAGGGCCGCCGAGGGGCGTCCGCCCGCCAGGGCATCGACATAACCGAGTTCGCAAAGTGCCCGTGCCGCGATCGAACCGCTGCCGCAGCGCCTCGCCACATCCAGTGCCTCACCAAGCGTGCAGGCCCCTTCGTCGTCATGGCCGCGCACCGAGTGAACCAGAGCGTACCCCAGCTCCAGCAGGGCCTCCGCCTTCAGATGTTGCTCACCGGCATGGTCCGCGTCGCTGACCGCCCGTCGCAGCAGTTCCAGCCCACTGTCCGGCACGCCCGCATCCACGGCCACCCTGCCTGCCTCGATCAGTGAACGCAGACCGGCGGCGCTGGCACTCGTGGCGGATGAACGCGGCGGCGGCGCGAGTGCCGCACGCAGCGCCGAGGAAGGTCTTTCGCCGAGTTCAGCGAGAAATCTTCGTTCCGTCTCTTCCACATGCGCACTGGCAAGCCCTGGCTTTCCCGCTTCGACCAGGGATCTGACGAGAAGTATCTGGGCGCCTTCGTCATAGGAATTGCGGGCTGACGCCTCCTGGGCGCAACGGATCGCGCGTTCGAAATGGCGGGACGCAAGCGCTTCCAGCGCGATCTGCCTGAGGCGCTCGTCCATCAAGCCGGCGACCCGGGCCCTTTCGATGAGAAGCCAGGTGGAAAACTGGGCGCTGCTCCTGGGCTCTATCCCCTCCAGAAATTCGCCGTTGCATTCCACATCGCCGAGGTTTCCCGAGCCCAGCAGAAGGACGTCCACCGTCGTTGTCGCGGGGAGATTGAGTTCTATCGGATCACCGGTCAGTGCCTGGGGTGCATCAAGTGCCCGCCTGAGCGACGCGAGACACCATCGCAAGGCCGCCAGTGGATCCTGTGCATCCGGAAAGAGATCAGCCGCGAGGGCCCGTCGTTCGACCGGACGCCGTGACAGCAGGACCCGGGCCAGCACAGCCCAGACCTGCAAGCCGCGGATCGGTCTTGCCTGTCCTTGATTATCCAGAATGGCGGGACGCCCGATAAGTCGAATTTGCAATGAACAGCCTCCGCCGCCTCGATCGCCAATCGCCCCTAGCCGTTTGATCCTGCGTTTGACCGCAGGCGAAATACATCAACTGCTGCGTCCATTCCCTCGTGGTTCTCCTGAGCCCATCGACAACTTCAACAGGAGAACGAACATGGAAAGAATTTCGATTGATCAGGGTATCGCTGGAGGGAGCAGGCTGACGCCTGAGGCATCGAGCGACATCTCACCCCAGTCCGAAAGCGCCTCTGAAAATCAGGGCACATCCTACATCTGGCACAACGCGCACGCGGTGGACGAGGTACGCAGCCGCATCAACGAGTCAGACGACGCCGATACGACCTACCGCCATGAGGGAAAGAGCGGGCATCCCGACGACCTCTTCACCGACATCGCCGGCGACAGTGGCCCGCCGGCTGCCCTCAGGCACCGGATTATAACCCGAACCCTGGCATCTCTCAAGGCGTACTACGAAAGCCTTCTGGAGTGGCGCGATGAACGTCGGGCTCAAAGGGCGCTTGACGCGATTCCACTGGATCTCCGGAAAGATCTCGGGTGGCCGGATCTGGGCAGACACCGGCGGAGAAAAACTCTTTAAAGCAAAAAGACCCGGCGTTTCCGCCGGGTCTTCGGATTATAGATACGGAGCGACCCTATACGAGGCGGCTCTGCTCCAGGGCCGCTTCGATGAAGCTAGCAAACAGCGGATGCGGGTCGAGCGGCCGGCTCTTCAGCTCCGGATGATATTGCACGCCGATGAACCACGGGTGATCCGGGTATTCGATCGTTTCCGGCAACAGACCGTCCGGCGACATGCCGGAGAAGACCAGGCCGCATTCCTCCAGCCGGTCCTTGTACTGAACGTTGACCTCATAGCGGTGGCGATGACGCTCCGAGATGCCGGCTGAACCATAGATCTCGGCAATCTTGGTGTCCTTCTTCAGCGTGGCATCATAGGCACCGAGCCGCATGGTGCCGCCGAGGTCGCCGGCAGCGGCGCGCTTCTCCAGCGCGTTGCCCCGCACCCACTCGGTCATCAGCCCGACGACCGGCTCGGCGGATGGGCCGAACTCCGTCGACGAGGCCTTTTCGATCCCGGCCAGATTGCGGGCCGCCTCGATGACGGCCATCTGCATGCCGAAGCATATGCCGAAGTATGGAACCTTCCGCTCACGCGCGAAACGGGCGGCGTTGATCTTGCCCTGTGCGCCGCGCTCGCCGAATCCGCCCGGCACCAGGATGCCGTGGACCTTCTCCAGATAGGGAGCCGGGTCTTCCTGTTCGAAGACTTCCGACTCGATCCACTCGAGCCTGACCTTCACATGGTTGGCGATGCCGCCATGATGCAGGGCCTCGATCAGCGACTTGTAGGCATCCTTGAGCCCGGTATACTTGCCGACGATGGCGATGGTCACCTCGCCCTCCGGCGTGTGGATCCGGTTGCAGACCTTCTCCCAGGCGTCCAGACGCGGCTTCGGCGCCGGCTCGATCCCGAAGGCGGCCAGCACTTCCGAATCCAGCCCTTCCTTGTGGTAGGCCATCGGCACGTCGTAGATATTGGCGACATCAAGCGCCTGGATCACCGCCGACGGACGGACGTTGCAGAACAGCGAAAGCTTGCGGCGCTCGGCTTCCGGAATCTCCCGGTCGGCGCGCACCAGCAGAATGTCGGGCGCAATGCCCATCGCCTGCAGCTCCTTAACCGAATGCTGCGTCGGCTTCGTCTTCAACTCGCCAGCCGCCGGAATGAAAGGCATCAGCGTCAGGTGCAGGTAGACGGCAGCGCCGCGCGGCAGTTCGTTGCCGAGCTGGCGGATCGCCTCGACAAAGGGCATCGCCTCGATGTCGCCGACCGTGCCGCCGATCTCGCAGATGACGAAGTCGTAGTCGTCATTGCCCTCGACGATGAAATCCTTGATCTCGTTGGTGACGTGCGGGATCACCTGGACGGTTGCGCCGAGGTAGTCGCCGCGGCGTTCCTTGTCGATGATGTTCTTGTAGATGCGGCCGGTGGTGATGTTGTCGGTCTTCGTCGCCGAACGCCCGGTAAAGCGCTCGTAATGACCGAGATCGAGGTCGGTTTCCGCGCCGTCGTCGGTCACGAAGACTTCGCCGTGCTGGGTCGGGCTCATGGTGCCCGGATCAACGTTGAGATAAGGGTCCAGCTTGCGAATGCGAACCCGATAACCGCGGGCCTGCAGCAAAGCTCCGAGTGCGGCAGCGGCAATCCCTTTACCAAGGGAGGAGACCACGCCGCCTGTGATGAATACATATCGCGCCATGGGAGTCACCGAGTACCTGTTCAAAATCGATTCCGCCAGCCCTATTCTTCACTTTGCTGAAGTGAGCCACTGAATCCGGACAAAAGAAAACCGGCAGGCTTTAGGCCTGCCGGGAAATGTTCGCGTGACCCCGCTTACTGACCGGTCGGAACGCCCGTCGGATCTGCGGGTGCGGCCGGTGCCGGAGTGGCGGCGTCGCCTGCGGGTGCCGCTGGCGCCTGGGTTCCGGCTGCAGGCGCTTGCTGCGCCGGTGCGGCAGCACCCCCCGTCGGCACGCCGCCTTCGGCTGGCGCCTGCGCAGGAGCATCGGTCGGGGCTGGTCCGAGCGAGTCGAGGATCCCGTTGCCGGTCCCCTGTGTCGCAGGAATGCGGTCGAGGATGTCGGTTGGACGCGATTCGTAACGCGCCAGAATGCCGAGCGTCATCGATGTCAGGAAGAACAGCGCAGCCAGGATACCCGTGGTGCGGGTCAGCGCATTGGCCGTGCCGCGTGCCGACATGAAGCCGGAGCCGCCGCCGACGCCGAGTCCGCCGCCTTCCGAGCGCTGGATCAGAACGACGCCCACGAGAGCGAGCACGATCATGAGATGGATGACGATCAAAACGGTTTGCATGGCAAAATCCCTGCCCTCCGCAGAAGGCAATGCTTGTAAGATTGGCGGCTCTTTACATGAGGCGGCCGCGCATTCCAAGCCCTCGCGGAGCGGTTTACGCGGTCAGCTCTTCGTAGACCCGGTAGATGGCGAGGAAATCCTCGGCTTTCAAGCTTGCTCCGCCGACCAGGGCGCCATCGACATTGTCGACCGCCATCAGTTGCTTCGCGTTCGAAGGATTGACGGAGCCGCCGTAGAGGATGCGCATCGCCTTTCCTTCCGCTCCGAAGCGGTCGGTCAGTTCCCGGCGCATGAAGGCATGTGCTTCCGCAATATCCTCCACCGTGGGGGTCACGCCGGTCCCGATCGCCCAGATCGGCTCGTAGGCGATGACGGTCCGCTCTGCCGTGGCCCCATCCGGCACGGAACCGACAAGCTGGCGCTTCAGCACCTCGAGCGTCTGCCCGCTTTTGCGTTCGTCCGCCGTCTCCCCGATGCAGATGATGGCGGTCAGATCGGCAGCATGAGCGGCCTCGGCCTTGGATCGGACGAGAGAATTGCTCTCACCATGGTCGCTGCGGCGCTCGGAATGGCCAACGATGACGAATGTGCCGAAGCAGTCGGCGATCATCTCGGCCGAAATGTCGCCGGTGTGGGCGCCGTGCGTCTCCGGATGGCAGTCCTGGCCTCCGATCATCAGCGGGCTCTCGGTGCAGATCGCCGTCGCGACATAGATCAGGGTTGCCGGAGGGCAGAGCAGAGTTTCGACCTTCTCCGACAATTCATTGCGCACGCCTTCGCTGATCTCCTTGATCTGGTCGAGCGACGAACGGGTTCCGTTCATTTTCCAGTTGCCCGCCACCAGCGGCCGCACATCGGGTGTCATCGGTTGGTCTCCTTCCCTTCGGGCTTTTGTGCCCGTTCTCTTGATCAGCGGTTTAAGTGCGACGGACACCAAACGCCACGAAAAACGAACGATTGGGACGAAGGTTCAAGCCTCAGCCGGCCGTCAGCAGGAAATTGAGAAGCTTGCGCCAGTCGGTCATGCGGATGGGCGTGCCATGACCGCCGGTGTTGAAGACCGTCAGTCGGACCGGATATCCCGCCGCACGTAGCTTCCTGTAGACAGCCGCCTGCCCCTCGACAGGATAGACGCTGTCGGCGCTGCCCTGCGACAGGTAGATCGGCATGCGGCGCTTGGCAGCGGGCGTGGTCAGAAAGCCGGCGTCGGGAGGGCCGCCGATGACGGCCATTCCACTCAGATAATGGACTGCCTCACGGTCTCGGGCGATCCCCGAGCAGATCATTCCGCCCATGGAGGCACAGGCCAGCAGGACCGGCCGACCGCGAGATTGCTCGAACGCATGGCGGATCAGCAGGGCGATCTCTGCCGTTCCGCTGGCGTCGAAGGAGACCACGCTCGGCGCGTAATAGGTGCCGCCGTTCCTGACGGCGAGGTTCTTCAGCCGATTGAAGTTGCCGCCGAAACTGTAGTCGTTGACACCGAGGCGTCTGTCTCCGCCTCGTCCGTGCACGAAGATGACCGTGAATGCCGCATCCCGGGGTTTCCCGACACGCGCCACCTCGATGGCGCGGCCACCGATCTGCAGCATCTCGTTTTCCTGCACACGCCTGACGGCAGTCGAGACATAGGTGGATTTCACCCGCCGCTCGGGCTCCCGGTCGCGCTCATTGATGTCGCGCAGTTCCTGATAGTCGATGACCTCATAGGCACCACCGTCGGCACTCTCCAGGACCTGAAAGCGGGAGAAGAGTTCATCCTTGTACGGCTTGATCGGTCCCTGCTGCGCCAGCGCCTGCCCTCCGGCGAAGGTTGCCGCGACCAGAAAAACTGTGGCTAGAGCGAAATGAACTGTGGACACGGCTCTCTCCCGTCGGTCGATCCGCTGTCGGCACCTTGCCAATGCGAGCTGAGCAAAGCATTGCTCGGTGAGCACATTCCCTGCCGCATCGCAGAAACGCCAGCTTTCTGGCAGAATTGCCGGTGATTCGAAACAGCATGAGGTGGACATGGCATCCCCTTCAGCCCCTCGACAGGTAGTACCGACTGACCCGATGGATGACAACAACGACCTTTTCTCAGACCTTCCTCTGGCCACGCCAGTCGCTTTGGAGCCCAAGCCGCCCGTGACCGCCGCCAAGCCCGTGGAACCGCCCCCCCATCCTGCGACCTCCTCCGACGACTACGGAGCGTCCTCGATTCGCGTCCTGGAGGGGCTCGAACCCGTTCGGATGCGTCCGGGCATGTATATCGGTGGCACCGATGAGAAGGCCCTGCACCACCTCTTTGCCGAAGTCATCGACAACTCGATGGACGAAGCCGTGGCCGGCCACGCCAATTTCATCGAAGTCCATCTGGATGTTGAAGGCTGCCTCACCGTCAGCGACAACGGTCGCGGCATTCCGGTCGAAAACCATCCGCAGGTGCCGGGCAAGTCGACTCTCGAAGTGATCATGACCAAGCTGCACGCCGGCGGCAAATTCGACGGCAAGGCCTATGAGACCTCCGGCGGTCTCCATGGCGTCGGCGTTTCGGTGGTCAACGCGCTCTCCGACCTCCTCGAGGTCGAGGTCGCCCGCGACCGCAAGCTTTACCGACAGCGTTTTTCGCGCGGCGTCCCGCAAGGCGGTCTTGAGGAACTGGGGCCGGTCCACAATCGTCGCGGTACCCGCGTGCGCTTCCATCCGGATCCACAGATCTTCGGCGACCACGCCAAGTTCGATCCCGGCCGGATCTTCCGAATGGCGCGCTCGAAAGCCTATCTGTTCGGCGGCGTCGAAATTCGCTGGTCCTGCGATCCGGGCCTCGTGCCGCCGGGTGGCGAACTCCCGGAGAAGGCCGTCTTCCACTTCCCGGGCGGACTCAAGGATTATCTCGCCGCAACGCTCGGCAAGGACTTCACCGTCATCCGCGAGATCTTCGCGGGCCGCACCGAGAAGACCGGCGGTCATGGCGCCATGGAATGGGCCATCACCTGGTACGGCGGCGACCCGCAGGTTCATTCCTACTGCAACACCATCCCGACCCCCGAGGGCGGCACGCATGAGGCTGGCCTGCGGATTGCGCTTCTCAAGGGCCTGAAGAACTATGCCGAGCTGACGCAGAACAAGCGGGCGGCGCAGATCACCACCGACGACGTGATGATCTCGGCCGTCGGCATGCTGTCGGTCTTCATCCGCGAACCGGAATTCGTCGGCCAGACGAAAGACCGGCTCGCCACCGTCGAGGCCCAGCGCCTCGTCGAGAACATCCTGCGCGATCCGTTCGATCATTACCTGACCGGCAATCCGGGTGAAGCGGACAAGCTGCTCGACTGGGTGATCGAGCGGTCCGAGGAGCGCCTGCGCCGTCGCAAGGAAAAGGAAGTCAACCGCAAGACCGCGGTGCGCAAACTGCGTCTGCCCGGCAAGCTCGCCGACTGCTCGCAGAACACCGCCGAGGGTGCGGAACTCTTCATCGTCGAGGGCGATTCGGCTGGCGGCTCCGCCAAGCAGGGGCGCAATCGCGCCAACCAGGCAATCCTTCCGCTGCGCGGCAAGATCCTCAACGTCGGCAGCGCCAGCCGCGAGAAGCTTTCCGCCAACCAGCAGATCGCCGATCTGGTCCAGGCGCTGGGCTGCGGCACACGTACCAAATATCGGGAAGAGGATCTTCGCTACGAGCGCGTCATCATCATGACCGATGCCGACGTCGACGGTGCCCATATCGCGTCGCTGCTGATCACCTTCTTCTACCAGGAGATGCCGGAGATGATCCGGGGCAATCATCTCTATCTCGCCGTACCGCCGCTCTACGTCATCCGCCAGGGTGCCAAATCGGTCTACGCCCGCGATGATGCACACCGCGCCGAACTGATGGAGACGGTGTTCAAGGGCAAGAAGGTCGAAATCGGCCGCTTCAAGGGCCTTGGCGAGATGATGCCGGCGCAGCTGAAGGAAACCACCATGGACCCGGCCAAGCGCACGCTCCTGCGCGTGGCGATCGACGATGTGGATTTCGAAGGAACCCGCGAGGCCGTCGACAACCTGATGGGCACCAGGCCGGACGCCCGCTTCCGCTTCATCCAGGACCGGGCGGCCTTCGCCGAAAACCTCGACATCTGACGCAGGACGGCGGCCCGACATTCAAGCATTGCGGGCCGCCGACCGCTGTCGTGTCAGCGGGAGGCGAGTATCTTCCCAAGAGCGTGGATCAGCGCCGATGTCTCGTATGGCTTGCGCAGTACCGGCACGTCGAGATTTTCCGGGATGATCGAGCGGTCGCTGTAGCCTGTTGCAAAGACGAAGGGGATTTCCCGGCGAAGCAGCTCCTGCGCCACCGGCATGGATGTGCCGTTGCCAAGGTTGACGTCCAGAATGGCGATGTGCGGCGTGTAACGCTCGAGATGGCGCAAGGCCTCCGCTGCCGATGGCGCGGTCGTCACCCTGTCAAACCCGTGATCCGCCAGGATGGTTTCGACGTCGGCGGCAATCAGCATCTGATCCTCGACCAGAAGCAGCTCGACCTCCGAAAAATCAGGGCGAGCAAAGGTTTCGTCGTCCGCCTCCGCTTCGACCGACTGGATCTCGTCGTCGTCGCCACCGGCCTGGATATGCCTCGGCGGAATGCAGAAATAGCCTTGAAGACCGCCCTCGTGGTAATCGATCTGGCTCCTGCCGCCGAGTTCGTAGGAAACGCTGCGTCCAATCAGGACGCTGCCGAAGCCTTTACGCACCGGTGCAGTCACCGCCGGGCCGCCGCTCTCGCTCCACCAGATTTCGCAGTCATCGGTCTCGCCCCGGCACCAGCGAACGGAAAGATTGCCGCCGGAAACGGACAGGCCGCCATATTTGGCAGCATTCGTCGCCATTTCATGGAGAACGAGCGCCATGACGGAAAACGAGCGCGCGTCCAGCCACACCGGCGGCCCCTGCAGCAAGATGTCGCGATCTCCCGTCTGATAAGGGCGAAGCTCTGCCTGCAGCAGCTCACGCAGCATGCCGCCGTCACCGCTGCGGACGATCTGGTCGTGTGCCAGGGACAGCGCCTGCACCCTCCCCTTGAGCGATTCGACATAGCTTTCCAGGTCCTGCTGGGTCTCCGTCGGGCTGCCGATCAGGGACTTGATGACCGACAAGATATTCTTGACCCGGTGGTTGAGCTCCTCGTTGAGCATCCGCTGGCGGACATCCGCCTTGCCACGCTCGTCAGCGATCAGCTCATTGTGGTGCAGCACGATCTCGACGAGCACGGAGCGGATCGCGTCGGCGACCTCCATGTCTGCCTCTGACCATGGCTGCGCCTGGTCGCGCACGGTCTCTTTCCACAGCGCAAAGCTCTTTCTTGGGGTCAGCCGGTCGCCCAGCGGCCCGACGCTGTAGGATTTATCGGGGTTTCCTGCCCAGTTCAGCGTCTGCACCACTTCGCGGCGGAAGAAGAACAGATAGTCGCGGGATCGCTGCGACAGCGGAACGGCGACAACACCGCAGATCCCCTCCGGCGGCCTGACGGGATCGGGGAGATCCGCCGACAGCTTGTGGCTCTGCCACACCTTGCCCGCAGAAATCTCCGCCAGCATTTCCGCGAGCACGGCGGCCTCGTCCTGCCGGGGCGTGGCGCCGATTGCGGTCCATACGCCGCCTAGCCATAGCCCGACGCCATCGGATGGCAGCATGGCGCGGAACTCATCCAGGGACGCCCGGAACAATGCACGGATGTCCGCCTGGTGGGACGCAACCTGGAGAAAGCGGTCCAAGGCGACGCGCACTTCACGACTTTTCTCGCCGACCTCCTTCTGCCTCAGGGCGCTGAGATGCAGCGAAAAGAACTCTCCAAAGGTCTCCGCCGCAATGCGCTGCGGCATCGACAGCGACTTTGGCGAATAGTGATGGCAAGCGATCAGCCCCCAGAGCTCGCCATCGACAATGATCGAGATGGACATGGAGGCGGAAACGCCCATGTTGCGCAGGTACTCGCAGTGAACCGGCGAAACGCTGCGCAGATGCGCAAACGAAAGATCCAGAGGATGCCCGGCCTCGTCCAGCTCCGGAAGGATGTTCACCCGGGTATTGTCGGCGTTGGAAATCACCCGGATGGTGTTCTTGAGGTAGAGGATGCGCGCCTGTTTCGGGATGTCGCTGGCCGGAAAATACTGGCCCTTGAAGCTCTCCAGGTCGCGCCGCTTGTGCTCGCTGATGACCTTGCCGGCGCCATCCTTCTCGAACCGGTAGATCATCACCCGATCGTAGCCGAGGAGGGCGTGGATCAGCCGCGTCGAGCGCTCCACCAGCTGATCGACCGTGCCGATGTTGCGAACGCGGCTGATCAGCATGCGTGCGACTTCGAGCGGTTGATCGGTATCGCCCATCACCGGCTCGAACTCCAGGATCGCATTGCCGTCGAAGACATGGATCGAGACGTCGAACCGCTGGCCGCAAGGCAGCAGCACGTTGTGGCGCAGCGCCGGCCGAGCCGGATCGGACGATGTCGCAATGGCGTTGCGCAGCGTATGTGCGACCTCACCGCCGAGAACCTCGTCGAGGCGCTGGCCGTTCAGATCCTCCGGAATCTCCAGCATGGCCGGTGCATTCGCGGAATGACGCAGCACCGAGGTCCCGGAGGGATCGCAGGCGATAAGACAGCCATGGGGCTGGATGCTTCCGGGGACGTGGATTGGCTCACGGTCGCAGTTGCTGAGGTCGACGGTCTGGCTTTCAGGCATTCTTCATTTCCTCGAAAGCTTGACCGACGGCGAAGAACATCGCCTCGGAGGCTTCGACTGTTCGATCAAGGTCAAGCTCAGGCGCTGCTTCCAGCAGTTCCAGGAGCCGCTTCCAGCGCTCCCCGGACTGCGCCTGTGCCGCAAGATGGCGCGCCCCGAAGACCTCGGTCAGACCGAGCTTTTGTGCGCGGCGATAGAGCACGCGGGCTCCAAGTGAAGATCCTTCGATGACGTAGAGGGTGCCCAGAAGGCTTTCCAGGTCCGGCCCGATCGCGGGCATCTTCTGGATGCAGCTCAGCCCTGGCCGCGGCATGTCGAGATCATCCATATCCCTGCGCATCAGATCCGTCAGCAGATCGGGCCCCTGCCAAAGGGACAGCTGCGAAGGCAGGCTGACGCCGGTCATGCTCTCGTCAAGGGATGCCCGGAAGATATAGGTGCCGGAGAGGTAGCGACGATACGCATCGAGCGTATCGAAAGAGCCTACCGTCGCCTCTACCTTGGCATGGGACAAAGAGGTCCGATCCCGCACAAGGAACCGACGCGATGATGATGTCATGAGAATATTCGGTCTGTTTGAATTCCATCATATTTATCGCATAGGTATGGCAGGACAAGGTGTGCGGACTCCTTTTTGGGTTCTTCGCCGTTATCTTGTGCAATTTGTCGTGAAGGCCATATGCTTGGCGACCAACGGAGTAGTGATGACGGTGAACGGATCCCCAAAACCGCAAGATGCGCCGCGCTGGCTCGGGCCGGTCGCCCATAGCCGCTCCGCATTGATTCCGCCGATTTCGGCCGCCCGGTGGTTGCTGGTGCTGATCGTGATCGCGGGAATATACTTCTTCCACGGCTTCGTCGTCCCGGTCTTGGCCGCGCTGGTGATCGGCTTTGCGAGCTGGCCTCTCTACCGGAAGATGCTGCAGAACATCGGCGGCAACACGACGATTGGCGCAACGCTTGCCATCATCTTCATCATCGCCTTCCTCGTCGTGCCGATCGGCATCGCCGTTTCCTACACGATCGGCGAGGTGCGCGAATGGGTCGCATGGATCCTCGAGGTCAATCGCGACGGTGCGGCGGTGCCCGCCTGGATTGCTGCCCTGCCCGGCATCGGACCGTGGTTGACGGAGCAATGGGACAGCCATGTCGGCGCTCCGGGCGCCGTCGGAGAACTGATCCAGATCGTCAGCGGCGCCAATATAGGCAACATCTACCGTGCGGTGATCGCAGCAGGAGACGGCGTCTTCCACCTGTTCCTGACACTGCTCTTCATGCTGATCGCGCTCTTTTTCGTCTACCGCGACGGCGCCTCCTTCACCCGCCAGATCGATCTTCTCGGCGAACGCATCCTTCCGATTCGCTGGGAGCGCATTTCACGCGTCGTGCCCGCAACGATCAGCTCGACGGTGACAGGCATGACCCTGATCGCCATCGGCGAAGGCATCGTGCTGGGCATCGCCTACTGGATCGCCGGCGTTCCGTCCCCCGTCACGCTCGGCGTGATCACGGGCGTCATGGCGCTGATTCCTGGTGGCGCGCCCCTCTCCTTCACACTGGTTTCCATCTACCTCCTGGCCAGCGGCTCCTATTTCGCGGGCATTGCGCTCTTCGTCTGGGGCGCCGTCGAACTCTTCATCGTCGACAAGACCGTCCGTCCGCGCCTTGTCGGCGGCCCGATCAAGCTGCCCTTCCTGCCCACGTTCTTCGGTCTCGTCGGCGGTGTGAAGACCATGGGCTTCCTCGGCCTCTTCATCGGCCCGGTGCTGATGGCGCTGATCGTCTCGATCTGGCGCGAATGGATCCGGGAAGTGCGCCTTGCCGATGCCGGCGAGATTCAATCCGCGGATCTGGCCAAGGAGGAATACCAGCCGGTCCCGCCGCCCGTCAGGACAGCCTCTTCTCCATGAAGAGGCTCAATGGGTCAGGCTTGTAGGCACCGAACGGCGGGATGTCGGTGAAACCATACGCCCGGTAAAGACCGATCGCCTCCGGCTGGTGGATGCCCGTCTCCAGCCGGATGGCTTCGAGGTTGGATTGGCGAGCACTGTCGATAATGGCGGCAAGGAGGAGCTTGCCGATTCTCAGCCCCCGCCAGGCGGGATCGACGAACATGCGCTTGATCTCCGCCGTGCCATCGCCGGCATCGGCCAGGGCGCAGCAGCCGGCGACCGCTCCATTCGTCCTTGCCACCAGGAACAGAACGGAAGGCCTCTCCAGGCTGGAGATATCCACGAGGTGATTGCTTTCTGCCGGGTAGAGGGAGGCCGCATAGGCGTCGGAAAGCGCCAGGAGCCGGAGGATTTCCGGCTGGCGAGGAGGCTCGATGGCGATTGTGATGGTCACGGATGGATCAGGCTCCCATGGTGTCGTCCAAACCGCTATAGCTCAGGCGGAGATGACCGGAAAGTCGCCCTGATTGGGTCACCTTTGTCGGCATGATCGTCAGGAACCGGGGGACCGAACATGAACGCAGCCATCATCATCCTGACCATCCTCGGCTGCGACGACAGCGGCACCGAGTGCCACTACGTCGCCACCTCGCAGAAGCGGTGGACGAGCATCGAGATGTGCAGCGCAAGCTCGGAAAGCGAACTGGTCAGCCACGCCAATGCCCCCTATCCGGTGGTAATCGCGGTCTGCCAGGAGCCGCAACAGACGGAAATCGTGGAAAGACCGCAGCAGCCAGCCTCGCCCGCGCCGGTCGTTTCCACCGTGGACGTTACGGAAGATGGGGAGCGGAATCTTGCCATGCGAGCGATCTCGCGCGTCAAGGCCGTCCTGCCGACGACCGAAGGCGTTCGCACCCTGATGCAGAAACCCGTCCGTCTCGTGGAGGAAAGCTACTCCTGGGTGGCGCGCAAGTTCTGACGCTCAGGCCGCCAGCAGCGCACTGCCTGCGTAGGAACGGGCGGTGGTCCGCAGTTCGCTGCGCTGCAGCTTTTCCACCAGGTCCAGAAGCAGGGCAACGGGCGAATTCGGATCCGCCGGCCTGCGGCATGTGTCCAGCAGGCGATCGCAGATGCTCTGCGTCGTCAACACCTCGCCCGCCTGGCGCCAGAGCAGGGTTGCCTCCACAAACACCATGGCGATGTCGCGCTGCAGGCCGGCAGCTTCAAACAGTGCCCTCACCGCATGCATGCGGCCGGAGGCCAGCAGGGAACGCACCCGTCGCTCCTCCAACCCTGACAATGCCACCATCGCGTGGGAGAAAAAGTCGCTCTTGCCGCTGCAAAGCGCATGGATCAGCAGTGCCGGTGTCAGCTTTCCCTTGCTTCTGAGATGCTCCACCAGGGCGGGCAGTTCCGCGACCGAAACGTCCCCCGCAATGGCGACGGACGCCGTCTCGCAGGCGTCCAGGGTCAGTCGCTCGAGGCGCGGTCGGGCCAGCACCATGCGAACGAGATCGGAGTCGGCCAGCGCCGTACTGACCTGTTCCACGAGGCTCTGGCGGGCATCGGCAGGCAGGTCGCCGCGCTCCAGCAGCAAACGCCGGATGGCCGCGCAATGACCGAAGCGCTCTGCGATGCGGCTGACGGAGCGGCTGGAAATCGAAGCGGTCTCGTTTTCAAGGAGAATGAGGGCAGCACCTTCGTCGCCAACTTCAGCCAACGCGGCGGCGACCGAGCGGCTGAGCCCTCCCCTGAACGCGACGAAGCCGCCCAGGAGCGGACCGCCCGTGGCTGCGAGATCGATGAGATCCGCATCCGTGAGCACCGGTGAAAGAGCCACCACCGTACAGGCGATTTCAGGCTGATCTTCAGCCAGCGCAATCATGATGGCGCGCGGCGCAAGCGAGGAATGCGCGAGAGCCTGGGCCAGACTCAGTCTCACCTGGGGTGAAGGATCATCAAGCAGGTGCGACATGGCCAGAAGCGCTGCCTGGCGCTGCTCGTCCGCCAGATCGGGACGTAGGAAGGCTCTCGCCAATGCTGCCGCAGCATTGGCCCTGTCGGCGGCCCGTGCTGTTTCGATCCAACGAATAAAAGCCTCTATGATCACTACGAACCCCGGCTGACGAACAGCGTCACCTGAAACACTTAACTGCCGTCACGCTAGGGGCAAAACGTTTAAGATTGGTTCACCATGTTCGCCAACCTTGGACGGCGCAGGCCCGCGAACCGGCCGACCTCTAAGGCCCGGACGGCCTTGTGAGTTCGAAGACCTCGGCGCCGCCATCGCTGAAGTCGCGGTAGCCCATGCGCGCGATTGGGCGCAGCAGCGCCATGTCGATCCGCCCGTCACGAATGACCTCTTCACGGATATGGATGCCGACGACCTCACCAAAGACCATGTAGGAGGGCGCCTTGCCACCCTTCAGCGTGTGCGGCTGGAGGATCTCGGTGACCCGGCATTCGAGCGCAGTATAGGCTTCTGCCACATAAGGCGCATCGACGAGAGTTCCCGGCGCCGGCGTGACGCCTGCGAGCGCAAATTCGTCGGTGCCGTAGGGCACCGTCACGGAAGAGGCGTTCACCGCTTCGGCCAGGTGCCGGCTGGCGAGGCTTGCCGTGAACACCCCCGTCTCCTCCGCATTGCGCAGGCTGTCCTTGCGCCCGGTCGACGAGAACATGATGATCTTCGGGGTGTCGGAAACGATGTTGAAGAAGGAATAGGGAGACAGATTGATCGAGCCGTCCCTGCCCCTGGTGCCGATCCAGCCGATCGGCCGCGGAGCCACGATCGCCTTGAAGGGATCGTGGCTCATGCCATGGGCATTGGTCTCGGTGTCGTAAAACATCAGGACCTGTCCTCGCCAGCAAAGGTGACGATATCAGCGAGGTCGGGACGCGGACGATCGGGGACGGGGAAATCGCTGGACCCTATGTGGATCAGCCCTGCGACCTTCTCCTCCGGCTTCACGCCAAGCGCTGCCAGCGCCCGGTTGTCGTAGGCGATCCATTCCGAACGCCAGTTGGCAGCATAACCATGAGCATTGGCGGCCATCAGCATGTTGAGGCAGACGGCGCCCGCCGAGAGCACCTGTTCCCATTCCGGGATCTTGACGTGCGGTGCTGCGGTACTGACCACGGCGACCACGACCGGCGCCCGCAAAAGGCGCAGCAACTCCGCCTCGCGCGCCGCATCGGTCAGGTCCGGCGAATCGTGCATCATGATCTCGAGGAAGGTCTCGCCCAGCTGTCGCCGGACCTCGCCGCGGTAGACGATGAAGCGCCACGGAGCGAGCTTGCCGTGGTCGGGCACCCGTGACGCAAGCGTCAGAATCGCCTCCAGTTCCTGCCCGCTCGGGCCCGGTTCCCCGATCTGGGCAACCGGTGTGGAATGACGTGCGCGCAGATAGTCGACGAGTTTGATATCATTTTGCATACTTGAGTCGTCCTTCACGGGGAGATCGGCCGGGTAAGCCTTGAATTCGCCTTTGGATTGTTCTTCAAGTGATGCTTGGAAATTCAAGAGTCAACGGTTCAGCAAAGATGACAGGCAGATCGAAAGCCATGCGCTTGGCCCTCGTTGGAGCGATGGTTTTTGCGCATGCTTATGGCGCCATGGCCCAGGAGGCGTTCAAGAGCTTCAAGCAGTTGGACAGCACGGCCAAGATGCCGAAGCTGAATGCTTTCTCGGCCACGTCCCTGGAGCCTGCAGCCGTGCTCGGCAAGGATGTCACCCTGGAGGCCAAGCTGACGGCGACCGACGAAGAGCCCGTGCAGGAAGGCCTCGCCTGGAGGGTGTTCAGCCCCATATCAGGAGAAGACGGCAAGCTGCCGCTGGTGGCCAGTGCCGAAGGCGGCGACGCTGCATTTCAGCTGGCACCCGGCGACTACTTCGTCAATGTCGCCTTCGGTCGTGCCGGCGTCACCAAGAAACTGACGGTACCGGTCGATGGTGAGGTCGAAAAGCAGGTTCTCGTGCTCGACGCCGGTGGCGTGGTGCTCAGCGCCACGTCCGGCTCCGAGGAGCAGATCCCCGAAAAACAGCTGACCTTCTCGATTTATTCGTCCGAAGTCCGCGAGGACGGTGAACGCGGACTGCTGATGGCGGCCATCAAGCCGAACACGATCGTCCGACTGAATGCCGGCACATACCACGTCGTCTCCGAATATGGTGACGTGAACGCCGTCGTTCGTGCCGACATCCAGGTGGAAGCCGGCAAGCTGGTCGAAGCCACGCTCCAGCATCGGGCTGCCCAGATTACCCTGAAGCTCGTGTCGCAACCGGGCGGCGAAGCGGTGGCAGACACTGCCTGGTCGGTGCTGACTGCCGCCGGCGACATCGTCAACGAAAGCGTCAGCGCATTTTCCACCATGGTGCTCGCCGAAGGCGACTATCTTGCCGTCGCGCGCAACAAGGACAAGATCTTCCAGCGCGCCTTCACCGTCGAATCGGCGAAGAACATGGACGTCGAGGTGATGATGAAGGAACAGCCCGCCAACATGGACCTGTTCACGGACGCCGTCCTGCGGGATTGATCGACGCCGTTCACCGGAGATGAAAACGCCCGCTGCGAGAGCGGGCGTTTCTGATTCAGGCAGCTGCCACCTTGCTCTTTGCCTTGCGCAGCAGGTCCGGCGGCGTCGCCTCCAGAGTGAGGCTGGCGACCGCCTCGTCGAGCGACATCGAGGTTTGCGCTTGCGACCCCAGCCGGCGGATGTTCACCGAGCGCTCCTCGGCTTCCTTCTTGCCGCAGACGATGATCACCGGCACCTTGGTCACCGAATGTTCGCGGACCTTGTAGTTGATCTTCTCGTTGCGGAAGTCGGTCGCCACATGCATGCCGGCATCGCGGAGCGCCTCGGCAACCTCGCGACCGTAATCGTCGGCATCCGAGGTGATCGTGGCGACGACGACCTGCTGCGGCGCAAACCACAGCGGCATGTGACCGGCGAAGTTTTCGATCAGGATGCCGAGGAAGCGTTCCATGGAGCCGCAGATGGCCCGGTGGATCATCACCGGCTGCGTCTTCTCGGAGTTCTGGTCGATGTAGAAGGCGCCAAAGCGTTCCGGCAGGTTGAAGTCGACCTGAGTCGTCCCGCACTGCCATTCGCGGCCGATGGCGTCCTTCAGAGTGTACTCGAACTTCGGTCCGTAAAAGGCGCCCTCGCCCGGCAGAATGCCGGTCTTGATACGTCCGCCGGACTGCGCCTCGATCGTCTGCAGCACCTCGGTCATGATGGCCTCGGCGCGATCCCAGAGATCGTCCGAGCCGACCCGCTTCTCCGGCCGGGTCGAGAGCTTGACGACGACCTCCTGAAAACCGAAGTCCTCGTAGACCGAGAGGATCAGGTCGTTGATCCGAAGGCATTCCGCCGCCAGCTGCTCGTCCGTGCAGAAGACATGCGCGTCGTCCTGGGTGAAGCCGCGTACGCGCATCAGGCCGTGCAGTGCACCCGATGGCTCGTAACGGTGGACGTTGCCGAATTCGGCAAGCCGGATCGGCAGGTCGCGATAGGACTTCAAGCCATGCTTGAAGATCTGGACGTGCCCCGGGCAGTTCATTGGCTTCAGCGCGAAGATCCGCTGGTCGGCCTCTTCGTCATCGGGGTTCGTGAAGGCATGCGCGGATTTCACCGCGAACATGTTCTCCTGGTACCAACCCCAGTGGCCGGAGGTTTCCCAGAGCGACTTGTCGAGGATCTGCGGCGCGTTCACCTCTTCGTAGACGCCGGCCAGGCGGCGGCGCATGTAGGCCGTCAGCGTCTGGAACATGCGCCAGCCCTTGCCGTGCCAGAAGACGACGCCCGGACCTTCTTCCTGGAAATGGAAGAGATCCATCTCGCGGCCGAGCTTGCGGTGGTCGCGCTTCTCGGCCTCCTCCAGGATGTGGAGATAGGCGTCGAGCTCTTCCTGCGTCGCCCAGGCGGTGCCGTAGATGCGCGTCAGCATCGGCTTCGTCGAATCGCCGCGCCAGTAGGCGCCGGCGACCTTCATCAGCTTGAAGGCCGTGCCGATCTGGCCGGTCGAGGCCATGTGCGGGCCGCGGCAGAGGTCGAACCAGTCGCCCTGACGGTAGATCTTGAGATCCTGGCCCTCGGGAATCATGTCCACCAGCTCGACCTTGTAGGCCTCGCCCTTGTCGGCAAAGACGTCACGGGCCTTGTCGCGCGACCAGACTTCCTTGGTGAAGGCGGCGTTCCTCTGGATGATCTCCTTCATCTTCTTTTCGATCTTCGGCAGATCGTCGGGCGTGAAGGGCCAGTCCTCGCGCGTATCCAGATGGACGCGCTTGAAGTCGTAATAGAAGCCGTTCTCGATCACCGGGCCGATGGTCACCTGTGTGCCGGGCCAGAGCTCCTGCACCGCTTCCGCCATCACGTGGGCGGCATCGTGGCGGATCAGTTCCAGCGCACGGGGATCGGTCCGGGTGACGATCTCGATCCGGCCGTCGACGACGGGATCGGAGAGATCGCGCAGCGTCCCATCGAGGGCGATCGCCACGGCCTTCTTGGCGAGCGACTTGGAGATCGACTCGGCAACGGCAAGACCCGTCGTGCCGGCGTCATAGGCGCGAACGGAACCATCGGGGAATGTAAGGGAAACGGACATGTCTGATGCTCCTGATCCAGTCCCGCCAACGAATGCGGGTGGTGGTTGTCAAATCACGGCAGATGCCGGACGGTCCGCAGATAATGGCTTTTGCCGGAGGAGTAAAGTCAGGCGGCACGGCCCTGCGGCTCCGTCAGTGGTGTCACCAATAGCGCCACGGCATCCACCAGCGCTGGCGCTCGTCCAGGCGTTCCGGCACCGGATCCAGCCCGGAGCAGCCGCCGGGACCGCAGCGACCGACCCGAAACAGCGTCATCCAGCCGCCGCTCCAGAAGCCGTGCCGGGCAATCGCCTCGTAGCCGTATTCGGAGCAGGTCGGAATATGACGGCAGGAGTTTCCGATGAAGCCGGAGAGCGTCAACTGATAGAGACGGATCAGCCCCATGCCGAACAGGCGGCCGGGGGTTTTGCGAAACGGGCCCCGCCAGTTTCGCGACCTGCGTCCCGTCGATGGAGGACGGCAGTCCGGCGTGCCGCACATCTCAGGCAGAGACCGCGGCGTCTTTCGCCTCGATCTGGTCGAGGCAATCCACGACCGCTTCGAAGGTGAGCATGGTGGAAGCGTGTCGCGCCTTGTAGTCCTTGACCGGCTTCAGATAGCGCATGTCTTGGAAGCGTCCGCTCGGCCCCTCGCCGCCGGCCGTCAGCATGGCGAGCATGTCGTGGCGCGCTTGCCGGACCTCCTCGATGGATGCACCCACCACATGCCGTGCCATCACCGAGGACGAGGCCTGCCCCAGCGCGCAGGCTTTCACCTCGTGAGCGAAATCGGAGACTTTCCCGTCTTCCGTCTTGATGTAGACGCGTACCCGCGAGCCGCACAGTTTGGAGTGCTTTTCGGAGGTCGCCTCGGCATCCGGCAGCGTACCGGCCCGGCTGATATTGCCGGCGAATTCAAGGATCTTGCTGTTATAGATATCGTCCATCGTACTGGCCCGTCCGGCGTCATTCCTGCGGTGGACGCTGCATGCACCGCAAAACAGTGAAAATCTGTCGTCACGACACTATATGTGAGCCAGGGCCCAGGCGTTCAAGAAATGGATGATTTTGGGCAATTGGTTTTTAAAATAGGCACGCATATCTTGTCAAAGTGGCTCCAAGGGGTCAGAAAGCGCCGGATTGCTGAGGATCGGCTGCCCAAGCCACCTCCGTCAACGTGGAATGAAGGTGCGGCGTTTGGTCGTCCCGGGAGACAGCAATGGATGCAATTGTGAAGAATTTCCCGACTTCCGGCCATGCCGAAAGCCGTCCGACGCGTGAACAGGCTGAAGAAGCGGTTCGCGTGCTGTTGCGTTGGGCGGGCGAGGATCCGCAGCGGGAAGGACTTCTCGATACACCCAAACGCGTCGCCACAGCCTACCGCGAACTCTTCAGCGGCTACGACCTTTCGCATGAGGAGGTGCTCGGCCGCACATTCGAGGAAGTGTCGGGATATGGCGACCCGGTGCTGGTGCGGGACATCCCTTTCTATTCCCATTGCGAGCACCACATGCTGCCGATCATCGGCAAGGCGCATGTCGCCTACCTGCCGAATGACCGTGTTCTGGGTCTGTCGAAAATCGCCCGCGTCGTCGACATCTTCGGTCGCCGGCTGCAGACACAGGAAAACATGACGGCTCAGATTGCGCAGGCGATCGATGAGACGCTGAAGCCCCGCGGCGTGGCCGTGATGATCGAAGCCGAGCACATGTGCATGGCCATGCGCGGTGTTCAGAAACAGGGCTCCACGACGCTCACCACCACCTTCAAGGGCGAGTTCAAGTCAAACGCTGCCGAACAGGCACGCTTCCTCACGCTCGTGCGCAACCGCTAAGGCGAAAGCTCCATGTCCCTGAATTTTGTCTCCCCCTCGCCTGACAAGACGGCCCAGGAGAGCGAAGGTCCGTTTGCACCGCTGTTCGGAAGCGATGGCCTTGTCACCGCCGTCGTCACCGATTTTGCCGATGGCGAGCTCTTGATGGTGGCCCATATGAACCGGGAGGCGCTGGCCTTGACGATCGAGACGGGGGTGGCTCACTACTACAGCCGCTCCCGCCAGAAAATCTGGAAAAAGGGAGAGACCTCCGGTAATCTGCAGACCGTCAGCGAGATGCGGACCGACTGCGATCAGGACGCCATATGGCTGAAGGTCTCCGTTGCCGGCCACGAAGCGACGTGCCACACCGGCCGGCGTTCATGCTTCTACCGCGTGGTCAGCACGCAAGACGGAAGCGTGTCACTGAAGATCGTCGATGACGTGCGTCGGTTCGACCCTGCCCAAGTCTATGGATCTGCAGGAACCGACAGCTGATTGTTCCGTTGTTACGGCGATGCGCCTGCCGATATACAAATTGGAAACCTATATCTGCCCTAATGTTCGTTGATGCAGCGTTCAGCTTGGAGGGTGTCGATGCTGAACTGGACTAGAAATCGGAATGAAGCGACCGCGAATGCAGACGCTTTGTCAGGCACCCACACACCCGAACCGACAAAACCCGTAGAGGCTCCCGCCAAGGCGAAGCTTGCTCTTGCGCTCGGCGGCGGAGCAGCACGCGGCTGGGCGCATATCGGTGTCCTGCGGGCACTCGACGAAGCCGGCATCGAGGTCGGCATGGTCGCCGGCACATCGATCGGTGCTCTCGTCGGAGGATGCTATCTGGCTGGAAAGCTTGATGAACTTGAAGCCTTCGCGCGATCGATCACCATGCGCCGCCTCGTCGGCCTGTTGGATCTGACCATCGGTGGCAGCGGTCTTTTGGGCGGGATGCGGCTGACCAAGCGCATGCAGGAACACCTCCAGGATCTGTCGATCGAAGACCTTGACCGGCCTTTCGTCGCCGTTGCGACGGAGCTTCACAGTGGGCACGAGGTCTGGATCAGCGCCGGCTCCCTGATCACCGCCCTGCGCGCCTCCTATGCCTTGCCGGGAATTTTCGAGCCCGTCACATGCAACAACCGCACGCTTGTCGATGGCGCCCTCGTCAACCCTGTGCCGAGCTCCGTCTGCCGCGCCTACGAGCAGCCCTTGGTCGTTGCCGTGAACCTCAACTATGAGATCTTCGGGCGCTCCGCCGTCGTCAAGCACAGCGCCAGCTTCCAGCCCACGGACGAACCGCGAAAGCCCCGCGAACCGCATCACCTGGGGCTTCCCGGCGTCATGGTCCAGGCGTTCAACATCATCCAGGAACGGATCTCGCGTGCCCGCCTTGCCGGTGATCCGCCGGACCTTACCCTTCATCCCCGCATGAGCGACATCGGCCTGTCGGAGTTTCACCGTGCGGGCGAAGCGATCGACCGCGGCTACAGCGAAACCATGAACCAGATTGCTGCGCTGCAGCGAATGCAGGAAGTCTTCGCGCGCTAAGACCGCCCGGCCGGCTTCGCATTCAGCTCGCGATATACGCCTTGATCTGCTCTGCCTCGAGCTCGATTTCGCGGATGCGGGACTTGACGACGTCACCGATCGAGATGATACCGATCAGGCGACCGGCTTCTTCCACGGGCACGTGACGGAAGCGTCCCACACTCATCATCTGCATCAGTTGATTGACCGTCGTATCTTCCCGACAGGTCTGCACATTCACGGTCATGATCGTCGAGACCGGCGCGTCGAGCACGGCAGCTCCCTTCTCGGCCACGGCACGCACGAGGTCGCGCTCGGTGAAGATTCCTGCCGTACGCCCTTCGTCGCCGGCGATGACGACAGCCCCGATGCGCTTCTCGTGCAGGATACCCGCCACCTCCAGCAGGCTCTGCTCCGGCGCGACCACAACCACCTCGCGGCCTTTGGCATCCAGCATGTTCTTCACGGTCATCGACATGGCTTTCTCCTCAAAGCTCTGCTCCGGTCGCAGTCCCTCCCGGAGCAACGACCATGTCGGATCGTGCCCCCGCTCCGTTCTCTTTGCAACACGCTAGTGCGCCCGCGCCGCGTCCTCGTCGTACCGTGGCAAGGGATCGAAGAAGCCGAACAGCAGAAATCCGAACAGGAAGCCGCCGATATGGGCATCCCAGGCAATCTCTCCGGCCCCGGCGCCGATGAGCGGAAGCCCGACCGCGATCATCAGATTGCCGAAAAACCAGAGCGCGGTGAATACCGCGACGGTGCGGTTCCGAAACGATCCGAGGATCGTCTGTCGCGGTTGAAGATGACCGTCGATCCGGTTGAAGCCGCCACGCGACGGAAAGGCGAAGCGGCAGGCTGCGCCCATCAAGGCCGAAACCACGCCGGAGGCGCCGATCAGGATCGTCTGGTCGCCCCAGTTCAGGAAAGCATGGAAGAAGGCCGCAGCGGCAGCCGACAGGATCCAGAACAGGATGTAACGGAAGGTGCCGATCCGTCGCACCACCGGAGCTCCGAAAGCCAGCAGCCAGAGTCCGTTGAAAAGCAGATGCTCGATACCGCCGTGCAGCAGGGAATAGGTCACCGGCGTCCAGATCCACTCCAGTCCCTGATCCGCCAGGGAATAGACATACCGCAGCGGCGTGAAGGCAAAATAGAAGAGCAGCATGCTCCTGGCTTCGCGATCGAGCAGCAGCGCGTCGATAAAATAGATCCCGGCAAGCAGCGCGATCGTCACCGTCAGTGCCCCAGGCAGATTGAAGAAGGGCTGCGGCGGCAATGGCGGTGGCGTGTCGCGACCTTCCCGAACGTCGTCTGTCGGCTCGCGCTGGTGGTCCATTCTTAAATCCTCGCTACCAATCCATTCCAGCCATATAGGTCGACCCACACGATGGAAAGAGAACGGTGGAGTTCGGCACCTGCGGAAGTGTCCGACCGTCGGCCGCAGGCTTAGCGACCGGTCAAGAACTCACGCACAAAGCGCAGCTTTGCCATCACGCAATGTTAACTCCGGTCCGGTAGGAATGAGTGACTTTCGGAAGGGAAAGCCAGACGATGTTTTCATTCCAGCCAACTCAGACACCGCCACCTGCGGCGGCAACCCGCGCCTTCCAGCGCGTAACCGTCAATCTCGGCGGTCGTCTGATGCTGGCCGACTATGAGGAATATCCGTGCACGGCGACGGAGATGTCGCCAGGCGATGTGGAATTCAACTGCGCTGCCCGTCCCCGCGTGGACGAGCGCATCATCGCCTATATCGACAATCTCGGCCGCCTGGAGGGCAAGGTCACAGCCGTTGGCAAGACCGGGTTCTCGATGGTCATCAACGCGTCCGAGCGCAAGCGAGAGAAACTCGCCGCGCAGCTGACCTGGTTTGCCAACAAGCACGAGCTCGGACTGCCGGAGGATCGCCGGCATGACCGCCTGACGCCGCGTCAGATCCAGACGGAGATCATCCTTGACGATGGTCGCCGCTACGCCTGCCGTCTGATGGACCTTTCGCTCTCCGGCGCCGCAGTCGATATCGACGTGCGCCCGCCACTGGGCACGCCGGTCAGGCTCGGCAATATGCATGGCAAGGTGGTGCGTCATTTCATGGAAGGCGTCGCCGTCGAATTCAACACGGTGCAATCGCGCGATACGCTGCGCGAGTTCCTGTAGCTTTCCTCTCAGTCTTGACGACAGAAGCGGCCGACGGCCGCTTTTTTTTGTGCGTTCGGCCCGGATCGAAGCGGTCCCCGCAGCCACGTCGGCGCATTTCGCGACAGTCGAACGAAAAAAAGATGTTCGATTTCGGGATTTTTTTCGGCCGCCATTACCTCCGTAATGGGTCTATCGGGGGCAAAAAGCCGCTCCTCAGGCTCACGAAATCGCTCAAATCATCCACCCTCGCCCACCTCAGTCGGTCGACCGCAATGGCGACGGCTACCTTCATCTGTGCCTGGGCGTTAACCGGACCGCACCGACACGCCCTGAAATCCCGGGATGACGTGCTGGCCTTGCGTCTGCTGTGTTACCGCGTTTGACCGTACTCAATTCAAACTAGATCGGCATTTGCCTCAAACTTTATCAGAATTCGACGCAAATTTGATTCGTATTCCAATCAAGTTTGATTCAATTAAGACATTGATTTTACGACGCATTTTCGCGCCCAATCAAACGCTTGATGTCATCTTGGCTTCCACAAAGGGGAGACAAGAAAATGACTCAGCGCCAGGCCCTCAGCGTCGCCATCGCATCCGCCTTCTTCATGCTGTTTGCTGCGTATTCATCTTCGGCCATGCCGGGCATGCAGGTGATAGGCAAAGCCAATCCGCCGATCGGCCACTACGAATTCTGCCGGATCTACACCAGCGAGTGCCAGCCGGCCTCCCATGATGCAGGCCCAATGACGCTGACCGAAGACCGCTGGCGCGCGCTGCTGGACGTCAACTACACGGTCAACACGTCGATCATGCCGCTGACGGACCAGGAGATCTACGGCGTGGAAGAGCGCTGGGCCTATCCCCGCACCGTCGGCGACTGCGAAGACTTCGTGCTCCTGAAGCGCAAGATGCTGATCTCCCAGGGCTTCGACGCCTCAGACCTGCTGATCACGGTGGTCCTGCAGCCGAACGGCGAAGGCCATGCGGTGCTCACCGTCCGCACCGACCACGGCGACTTCGTGCTCGACAACATGCGCAACAAGGTCCTTCCCTGGTCGGAAACGGAATATACCTTCCTCAAGCGCCAGGCGGCCGACAATCCCGGCCAGTGGGTCAAGCTCCAGGACGGGCGCGCCACCGCCGTCGGCAGCGTCGGCCAGTAAGCCAACCCACCAGATCCGTGTCGTCCTGAAACGCCGGCCAGCTCCCCCTGGCCGGCGCACTGCGTTTGGGACCCATGCCGGAGCCAGGTCGTCATCCTGTCCGATAGCGAGACAGATCGATCCTGCTTTTTAGAACCAGATCATATTGATGCCGCGATTATTTCCTTTGTGGCAATCGATTGGTGGACGCTACTTCGGCACCGAAATCCGCAGTCGTTCAAATGCGATTCATTTCGGAAGCTCGTCGTACATCATAAACCTCTTGGTAACGCTGTTGCCCTAACTTGAGGGGTAACGGCGTGGCGGGGGCGCGTCCGGAAGGTGTTCAGTTGTGCAAGCGATGAGTGCGGTAGTGTCGAAAGCAAATCTCTCTATCTTCCTCCCCAAGCCGGATGACAGGCGTACGGGCCTTCTCCTGGGATTTTTCCTGACATGCTTGGCGGTGTTGAGTCTGGCTGCGTCGCCCGCTCATGCGGCGCCGAAATATGCGGGGATTGTCGTCGACGCCAACACGGGCAAGGTGCTGTATGGAGATGATCCAGACGGCCTGCGTTATCCGGCGTCGCTGACCAAGATGATGACCCTGTACATGACGTTCGAGGCTCTTGAGTCCGGTCGGATTCGCCTGGACTCCAAGGTTCCCATCTCCGCCAATGCAGCCAAGGAGCCGCCATCGAAGCTCGGCGTACGTGCCGGCGGTTCGGTCACGGTCGATCAGGCCATCAAGGCGCTGGTCACCCGCTCGGCCAACGATATTGCAACTGCGCTTGGCGAGTTCGTGGGCGGTTCGGAATCCCGTTTCGCTCAGCTGATGACCAACAAGGCCCGGGCGCTCGGCATGACGCGCACCACCTACCGCAACGCCCACGGCCTGCCGAACACCGCGCAGATGACCACGGCACGCGACCAGGCTCGCCTCGGCATGGCACTGCGTCAGCATTTTCCGCAGTACTACGGCTATTTCTCCACACGCAGCTTCAAGTTCGGCAAGCAGACCATCGGCAACCACAACCGCCTGCTGGGCTCCGTGGATGGCGTGGACGGCATCAAGACCGGCTATATTCGTGCGGCAGGCTTCAATCTTGTCACCTCGATGCAAAAGGACGGCCGTTCCATCGTCGGCGTAGTCATCGGCGGGCGCAGCGGCGCAAGCCGCGATGCACAGATGCGCAAGCTGGTAGCGGAATACTTCCCCAAGGCCTCCCGCGGCGGCAAGGGGGCACTGATTGCCCAGGCGCCGTCCGCTCCGGTGGGCGACGCACTGGCTGCAGCTGGCCGGTTGGCTGCCCTGGACCTTCCCACGAGCGGCCCCCTGCCGCAGGTCCGCTATGAGGAACAGCAGGTCGCCGCAGCCTATGCCCCGTCGCAGAAGCGGTCAGGCGAAGCGTTGAAGGCACTCGCCGACGTCGCTGTTCCGATCCCTGCTCCTGAGTACGTGCCTGCCGAACAGGGCGATGCAGGCAGCGATGAGGTGGACGCCGTCACCACGGCCTCCACGACCGCAAATATCCCGGCGGCAACCGTCTCGGGCTGGGTCATCCAGGTTGGCGTATCGCCGAACCAGGCACTGGCAAGCGAACTCCTGCAGAAGGCGCAGGACAAGGGCGGAAAGGTACTTCGTA
This sequence comes from Pseudorhizobium marinum, assembly GCF_000705355.1. Classification (NCBI taxonomy): domain Bacteria; kingdom Pseudomonadati; phylum Pseudomonadota; class Alphaproteobacteria; order Hyphomicrobiales; family Rhizobiaceae; genus Pseudorhizobium; species Pseudorhizobium marinum. The sequence continues at coordinate 107,593 of NZ_JMQK01000005.1, read as the reverse complement.
CCGCCAAGCCTTTCACGGTCGCAGTCAACGCCAACGGCGAGCAGCTCTACCGCGCCCGGTTCGGCGGCTTCGAAAGCCAGAAGACGGCGGTCAACACCTGCAACGCTCTCAAGAAGCAGGGCGTCAACTGCTGGGCGTCCCAGCAGTAGGAATTCACCCAGGCCGTATGCCTGGACAGCAAATGGTGTGGCGTCCTCGTAGGGCGCCGCATCGGGGGACGAGTAAGGTCCCGTATCACCTCGATTGTACTGCGTTTACGAGGCCAAAAATGACTGTTTATGAAAACATCGCGAACACGCCGTTCGCGTCCGGTGTCAGACGTCCAGCAAAAGGCGTTGCACTGCATCCCATCCACGAAGCTGCCATGCGGCTGGCCGGAGCCGGGATCTCCAAGTCCCGCGGCCGCACCCGCGACCTGGTGGCGCTGTTGCTCAGCCACGGTGCCCGCGCCTGGCGGCAGTCGCAGCCCAGCGCCCAGATCCACATTCATGTCAGATCCCAGGCAGGCCATCTGCCGGTGCGGCTGAAGATCAGCTGAGAACAGCAATGTCTGGGGCGCCTATAGCAGCCCCAGGTCCGCGAGCTCTCGGCGCAAATCCTCGGGCATCGCGGCGACACTTTCGCCCATGCCGATGAGGTCACGAGGCACTTCTTCCGCCTTGTAGTACCGCCACCCCTGGAAGGGCCGCTTCGGTTGCGGAGCGGTCTCGATGATTTCAGGCCCGAGCACGAGCTCGCACCGGGAAATACCGTCGCCCCCCGTCACCGAACGGACGTCGAGCAGCATCTGCCGGGCAAGCACCTGCCCCTTGATCACCCAATAGAGCGATCCGCCGTCGAGAAGCTCCTCGATCCGCTTCGGCATCATCCGGGTCGTATGCACCGAGTGTGGCTCCAGGCCGGCGGCAATCGCCGTCAGCGCGCGCTCGCCGACCCAGTCCCGGAGATCCTCCAGCGAATCCGCGCCGACGCAGAGTTTGATCATGTGAAGAGCCATGCCGCGTTTGAGCGCTAACCGCCATTCAGGTCAAGAGGTCTGATGCCGCACCGGTCCCGTCGAGCTCAGCATTCCACCACATTCACCGCAAGACCGCCGGTTGAGGTCTCCTTGTACTTCTCGCTCATGTCGTTGCCGGTCTGGCGCATGGTCTCGATGCAGGCGTCGAGCGGCACGAAATGCGTTCCGTCGCCCTTCAAGGCGAGAGAGGCAGCGGTAACGGCCTTCACGGCCCCCAGTGCGTTCCGTTCTATGCAGGGCACCTGGACGAGCCCGCCCACGGGGTCGCAGGTCATCCCGAGATGATGCTCGAGAGCGATCTCGGCGGCATTCTCGATCTGCTCGGGGGAGCCGCCCATGACGGCCGCAAGCCCGGCGGCGGCCATCGCTGCGGCAGACCCCACCTCCCCCTGACAGCCGACCTCCGCCCCGGAGATCGAGGCATTGTGCTTGATGATGCCGCCGATGGCGGCCGCGGTCAGCAGGAAGGTGCGCACATCTTCGGGCGTCGCATCCTCGTGAAAATGCAGAAAGTAGCGTACGGTCGCCGGAATGACGCCAGCCGCGCCATTGGTCGGCGCTGTCACCACCCGTCCGCCGGCAGCGTTCTCCTCGTTGACGGCCATGGCGTAGACGCTCAGCCAGTCATTGGCGAGCAGCGGATTGAGACGGTTGCTCCGCCATTCCTCGTTCAGCTTCTCGTGGATCGCCTTCGCCCGTCGGCGCACATTGAGGCCGCCCGGCATGATCCCGTCGACGCGCAGGCCGCGCTCGATGCAGCCGTTCATCGCGTCCCAGATGCCGTCGAGTGCGGCATCCAAATCCGCGGGCGACATTTGCGTCTCTTCGTTTGCACGCTTCATCTGTGCGATTGTAAGGCCGGAACTGTGCGCCATGTCGAGCATCTGACGTGCCGTTGCGAACGGATAGGGGATGCGTGGTCCGCTCGCTTTGTTCGCCGATGTGCGCATCTCCGCAAGCTCGGTATCGGTGACGACAAAGCCGCCACCGATCGAATAGAAAATCCGCTTGAGAAGCAGCCGCCCATTTGCGTCAAAGGCGGAGAACATCATGCCGTTGGCATGCCCGGGCAGCGGCTGGCGCTTGTCGTAGACAAGATCATCCTTCGGCTGAAACAGATAGGGCGGGTGTCCGGCAGCGGCGACCTGCCCGCTCCTTTCCACCTCGGCGATGATGGCCTCCATCCGGTCGGGATCGGTGGTGTGGGGCTCCTCGCCCGTCAGGCCCAGGATCACCGCCCTGCCGGTACCGTGACCGATGCCGGTATAGGCCAGCGATCCGTGCAGGCTCACCTTCAGGGCTGCAACGCGTGCGCCTGCCGGCCTCGGCCACTCGTCGGACAGGATCAGGTCCAGGAAGCGCTTCGCCGCCGACATGGGTCCCATGGTATGGGAACTCGACGGGCCGACGCCGATCTTGAACACGTCAAGGACGGAAAGAAACATGGAGCGAGCCTCCTGGAAGCGACCGTTCGAGGCTATGCCGGAGCCTCGCGCCGGCATGGCGGCAGTCCGACATCGAGTGTGGTCGGGGCGACATCGGGGTCTTCAAACAGAAACAGCGCGGTTCAATTCCGCGCTGTTTCTCAAAATCGATCTAGTTGCGTGAAAGAATCAGATGGTGCCGAAGAGATAGGCCAGTGCCAAAATCCCGGCAAATCCTGCAAGCGCCTTGAAGGTCACAGCCCAGCAGGACTTCTGAATGGTTTCTTCCATGATGACTCCGAATGAATTGGATCGTGCGGTCCCATTAAAGGCGACCATGGTGAATGATATATTAAATTCGGTTGGATCTCGCAATTGCAAAACGTGGCCGAAGCAAGGCGATACCACAGGACAGCCATTCACTCCGTGCATGGCATCCCCAGGAGGCGGTGCGTATAGGCCTATTCCTTCCGGAGGACCAGCCCCCATTCCGCCATAGCTGTTAATTTCCACCCTCTTGCTGCTTCACGGGTTGAGGCGCATATCCCTAATCCCAAACGAACACCGGGGAATCGAATGACGGCAGCGGACTACATTGCTCTTGGTCTCTTTGTCCTCCTCTGGGCGGGCTACTCCTGGATCTCAGCCGGGGGCGGAGCCCGGTTCTTCCCGCGCGCCAGCCTCAACAGGTCCATGGCCGAGCGGCGGAAGCAGTGGATCTACAACTCGCTCGAACGCGACCTGAAGATGATCGACACGCAGATCATGGCGGGGCTGCAGAACGGCACCGCCTTCTTCGCCTCGACCTCCATTTTCGCGATCGGCGGCTGTTTCGCCCTTTTGGGTGCGACGGATCAGGTGGACGCGATGTTTCGGGATCTGCCCTTCGTCGCCTACGGCGGCCGCACCGTCTTCGAGCTGAAGGTCATGGGCCTGACGATGCTGTTCGGCTATTCCTTCTTCAAGTTCGGCTGGTCCTACCGGCTTTTCAACTACTGCACGATTCTGTTCGGCGGCTTGCCGATGGTAGATCGCGCTCGGTCGGACATGGTTGCTGCACGCCGGTCGGCCGATCAGGTGGTGAAGATGAACACGATCGCCGCCAAACACTTCAACGACGGCCTGCGGACGATTTTTTTATCGATCGGCTATCTCGGTTGGTTTGTCGGGCCCTATATGTTCATGCTGGCGACGGTGGTCGTGATCTTTGTCCTGACGCGGCGTCAGTTCTTTTCCGAAGCCCGCAAGGCAATCATGGACACCGGCGCGCCCTGACTGCCGTAGCACCATGCCGACACCGCATTTGAAAGGTCTCTCTTGACCCTCGCCGAAAGCCAGAAGCCCTCGCCTGCCGTCCCGCGCATCCTGATGATCGACACCCTGCGCGGTGTGGCCCTGCTGGCGATGGCGTCCTACCACTTCACCTGGGATCTCGAATTCTTCGGCTACCTCGATCCGGGGACAGCCACGCAGGGCCTGTGGAAGGTCTATGCGCGATTGATCGCCAGTTCCTTCCTCTTCCTGGCCGGCATCAGTCTCGTGCTGGCGCATTACCCGAACATCCGCTGGCGCTCGTTCTGGAAGCGGTTTGCCATCGTGGCCGGGGCCGCGGCGGCAATCAGCATCGCGACGCTGATCGCGCTGCCCAACGAGTGGATCTTCTTCGGCATCCTGCACGGCATTGCCGTCGCAAGCCTCGTCGGCCTCGCCTTCGTGCGCCTTCCACCGCTCGTCTCCGGCGGCGCTGCGGCATTGATCGTCGCTCTGATGGTGATCGATGGGTATGTCGCGCCCGGAAGCCTGCGCTCGGCAGTCTTCGATCCGAAATATCTGGCATGGCTCGGGTTTGCCCAGACGCCACCGCGGTCCAACGACTTCGTGCCGCTCTTTCCTTGGCTGGCCGCCCTCCTGGCCGGCGTCTTCGTCGCCCGCCTTGCGATCCGGCGCCAGTGGCTGGCGGCCCTAAGCCGGGTCCAGGCACGGCCAAACCTGCTGACGCGCGCCGGACGGCACAGCCTGTTGATCTATATCCTCCACCAGCCGGCGCTTATCGCGATCGTCTACCTCCTGTCGATCACGGTCCCGCCGCCACAGGCAGACCCGCGCGAGAGCTACATGCGCGCCTGCGAGAGCGGCTGCGTCGGGAGCGGCAACGGTGAGGCGCTCTGCCGGAGCTTCTGCAGCTGCACCGCAGACGGACTCCAGGCACAGTCGCTGATCACGCCGATGCAGGAGGGGAGCATCAATCCGCAAACGGATGAAAGGGTTATAGCCCTGGCGCAGGAATGCTCGATGCTGAACCAGTAGCGACGCCGGTCAGGTGCTGACGCCGATCTCCGCCAGCCGCGTCAGGCAGGCCTCTTCGGCATTGTCGAGTTCCTCGAGGGTCTCTTCAATGTCCTTGCGCTTCTGGCGCAGCTCGTTGCGCTTCTCGTCGATGCGGTTCATCATCAGCTTCAGCTGCCCGAGTTCACCCGGGGGTTCCTTGTAAACCTTGATGATTTCGCGAATTTCGGCGATCGTGAAGCCGATGCGCCGGCCACGCAGGATCTCCTGCAGGAGACGGCGGTCGGCAGAGCGGAACAGCCGGGTGCGACCGCGTCGCTCGGGCTGGATAAGGCCCTCGTCCTCATAGAAACGCAGCGTGCGGGTCGAGACACCGAATTCCCGCGTCAGCTCCGTTATCGTATAATATTTGTTCACGGCCATTCCCTGTACTGGCCGGTCAGAATAATTGACTTTTACGTAACAGTCAATTTTGACGCACCCTCACCGCAGGAGCCACCAGGTCGCCAGACCCAGGAAGCTGAAGAAACCCGCGATATCGGTGATGGCGGTGACGAAGACCGCGGAAGACACGGCCGGGTCCGCACCCGTCCGGTCCAGCACCATGGGAATGGCGATCCCTGCCACGGCGGCGGCAAACATGTTGATGATCATGGCGGCGGAGATGACGAAGCCGAGATTTGCGTCCTCGAACCAGAAGCCGGAAACCACGCCCACCACGATGCCGAAGAACAAACCGTTGATCAGGCCGACGCCCGCCTCGCGCCGGATGACGCGCCAGGCGTTGTGGATATCGAGGTTGCGGGTGGCAAGCGCGCGCACCGTCACCGTCATCGTCTGGGATCCGGCATTGCCGCCCATGCCGGCGACGATCGGCATCAGCACGGCAAGCGCCACGATCTCCTGGATGGTTCCTTCGAAAAGGCCGATCACCGAGGCGGCCATGAAGGCGGTGACGAGGTTCACCATCAGCCAGGGCACGCGCGAACGAGAGGTGTCTATGAGCGAATCGGACAGTTCCTCGTCACCGACGCCGACGAGGCGCATGAAATCCTCTTCCGCCTCTTCCTGGATCACGTCGACCACGTCGTCGATCGTCAGCACGCCGACGAGGCGGCCGTTGTCGTCGACAACGGCGGCAGACAGAAGGTCGTACTGCTCGAAGATCTGCGCGGCGTCTTCCTGGTCCATTTCAGCCGGGATCGGATAGTTCGTCTCGCGCATGATGCTCTCGATCCGGACCAGGCGCTTGGTGCGCAGGATACGGTCCAGATCGACGATGCCGAGCAGCTTGAAGGTGGGATCGATGACGAAGATCTGGGTGAAGCTCTCGGGAAGCTCCTCCTCCTCGCGCATGTAGTCGATCGTCTGCCCGATCGTCCAGAACGGCGGCACCGCGACAAACTCCGTCTGCATGCGCCGACCGGCCGACTGCTCCGGGTAGTCGAGCGCCCGACGAAGCCGCACCCGCTCCGTGAAGGGCAGCTGCGCCAGGATTTCCTCCTGGTCTTCCTTGTTGAGGTCCTCAAGGATGTAGACCGCATCGTCGGAATCAAGCTCGCCGATCGCCGCAGCAATCTGCGCATTCGGCATCTGCTCGACGATCTCGAGGCGGATCGCCTCGTCGACCTCGGTGAGCGCCGTCAGGTCGAAGTCGGCGCCAAGCAGCCTGATCAGCGCCATGCGCTGGTCGGGCTGGATGGCTTCCAGAAGATGGCCGAGTTCCGATTCGTGCAGGCGCACGACATGCTGGCGCAGGAAAAGCACGTCCCTGTCGGCGATCGCCGCGCCGACGAGCGCCAGGAAATCGGCCCGCACCGATCCGTTTTCGGCATAGATGTCGTGGGTGGCGTCGTCGTTGCGGTTGCGAGCGCGGTCTTCGTTGTCGATGTCACTCATCTGCCGCCCCCGCCTGATCCGCACAGGCCTGAGAATGGCCGCCGGAACCGTAATGTCAACAACCGGATAGAGGTGCGCCAGCTGCCCGCACCGGCTCCTGCTAGACGAAATGCCGGTGCCGGTCCAGCACCTGTGCCGCAGATGGTTGAGGGCCGAGCGATGCCGGCGTATGAAACCCGCAAAGTGCAGCAGAGGCAGCCATGGCCATACGTCTCATCCTCCGATATCCCGATGCTCGCCTGTCTCAGCCGGCAGAGCCGGTAACGTCCTTCGACCCCGCCCTCCGGCAACTCGCAGACGACCTGCTGCAGGCGATGCGGGCCGCGCCGGGCGTCGGCATCACCGCTCCGCATATCGGCGTGCCGCAAAGGCTCGTGGTGCTGGAGCTGCCGGAAGAAAAGCCGCGGACCTATGTAAACCCGCAGATCCTGTCCGCGTCGCAGCAGACCGCCCGCCACACGGAAGGGAGCGTCTCTATGCCGGGGGCAACGGAAGAGGTGGAGCGACCCGCAACCATCCGCCTCCGCTACCAGGATATCGACGGCGCCGTCCACGAATAGGATGTCGGCGGCTTCCATGCCGTCTGCATGCAGCACGAGATCGACCAGCTGGACGGCATCTTCTGGCTGAAGCGCCTGTCGCGGCTGAAACGAGAGAGGCTGATCCGCCGCTGGCAGAAGCAGTCAGCCGGCTGATCGTCTCGAACCATTCCTCCCGCCGGACGTTAGGAAACCGAAACGTCCGAAAGGAGACCCCGATGACGACCAAGAAAATCCCCGGCGACACGACCCGCGAGGAAGACTACCGCGACTACGACACCCGCAATATCGATGACGGCTGGCCTTACGCCGACGCGGCCGGTGCCGCCGCCAAGCCCGTGGGCAATGCCGCCTATGGCGATCCGAACGCCAATTTCGACCGCGAGCGCAACCGCGGCTATCACGTCGACAATGTCGACAAGGAAGGCTTCGAGGAGCGCACGCCCGACAGCGTCCTGCCCGGCACGGACGGATTTGTCGCATCGGACGACATCGAGGAACGCGTGACGGAAGCGCTGGACAATCTGGGCGACGTGCCGATGGACAGCATCGACGTCCATGTGCAGGACGGAACGGTGACGATCGAGGGCATCGTCGACGACGCCGACCTTTCGCACCGCATCACCGCAACCGCCCGCCAGACCAAGGGCGTCCGCCAGGTGATCAACAACCTCCGGCTCGCTGGTGTCGATACCCATATTCCGACGGACGATTGAGGCAACGCGCTCCGCTGCGAGCGGCAGCTACTCACAGCGGAGCAGTGAACATAAGCCGCATTCCTGGGGACTCTACCTTTATCAAAGAAGTCGCCAGACGCGATTCTGCCTGCAAGCATCTGCGTGTTCCTCATAGTCTCCTGCAACATGCCATTGAGCAGGAACGCCCTCCGATAACGGCACCTCTTGGTTCAAAGCGCGCGCCTTGTCTGATCGAGCACCGATGCTCGCCAAGCCAGGAGCGCTTTTTCTTGGCGCTGCACTTTTCAAAAGGAATAACGAAATTGGGGAGATAATCTCTTGAAAACTGGGTGACGATATTACAGGATGGACTCCTAATACTTTAGGGACGGCTTATTGCCTCGAAAAAAATCGAGCAAATTGAGGGATACAAGCCGATTGTAGAGCTAATCTACAGCGATGTACGCATTAGATGCCATTAGGAGGCCAATAATGAAACTGACATTCCTTGTAGCGTCACTCATTCTCGCCACCCCCCTATCAGCTGTCGCTCAGAGCGCTGCCGGTCAACAAGTCCCATCCATGCCGATGGCTGAAATCAAGGCGATCATAGCTGAACAACAGACAGCGAGATCGTCCGAGGCTATATCCTCTCTGGAAGCCCTTGCAGAACAAGGAAACGCCGAGGCGCTTATGCTTCTCGGCGATATTTTCGCCAATGGCACGCTAGCTCAAGTAGATGGCGCCAAAGCAGTGGATTTTTATCAGCGGAGCATTGACGCCGGGGCCAAATTCGCACGGTACAAGCTCGCGGAAATCTATCGGCTGGGGGACATAATTCCGGAAGACGAGTCCAAGGCGGCAGAGCTTTATCAGGTATCTGCCGACGAGGGACTTGCTCCAGCTAAGGTCAGGCTTGGCCTAGCCTACATCCATGGAGAGGGTGTCGATGCGGATGTCGACCGGGGTGTCGCCATGTTGCAGGAAGCCGCCGAAGCTGGTGACCAGATGGCGATGAACACGCTCGGAAACCTTTATTCTTCGGCTGAAGGCCCTGTTCAGGCCGACAACCCACAAGCTCTGCAATATTTCGAACGCAGTGCCGATGCAGGAAATGCATTTGCGATGCTGAAGCTTGGCAGTGTTTATCTGTCAGGGACGTTAGACGATTCCGATCCCGAGAAGGCAATGATATATCTGCAACGTGCATCTGAAGCTGGCGTTCAGCAGGCGGATGTCATGATTGCAAACGGGCATATAGAAGGCCGCTTTGGTTCGGCCTCGAATCCTTCCGAGGGAATTGGCAAACTGGAGGAACTGGCTGAGCAAGGCAGTTCGGAAGCACGAGCGTCCCTCGCGGACGTCTACTACTTCGGCAGGAGCACGATCAAAGACCCTACGAAAGCGGTCGATATCCTCCAGGTTGCAGCAAATGAGGGCGATGTTCTCGCTGCTCAACGACTAATCTACTTCTACAGGGACGCTCCGGCAAAAGGAGTGGCCAAGGACGTAGGCAAAGCCAAAGAAATCTTTGAGCGAGTAGCCGCGGAGATGCCTCCTTCCGTTGCTGCGCGCGAACGGGTCCTTTTGGCAGCAGCATCTGCATCGGGAAGGCAGTCGCTGTCTGCAGTCACTGATCTACTCAATGAAGTTCCAGAAAGCGATCAGAGTGTGGTAATTGCTGCCCTTCGGTTTACAAACCCGAACGCGTTTGTCTATGTCGCTCAGAGTCGGCTACAGGAGCGTGGGGCTTACTCTGGACCACTGAACGGTCTCCTTACATCGTCCACCATTCGCGCAATCAACACAATTTGCGTAAGTGATTGCCGCTTGGGGCCGCTTAATCCCGAATCTGTTCGAAACATCTCCAGGGCACTAGCGGAGCGGCCATAGCAGTGCCACCGTCGGCTCTAACCGTCCACTCTTGATAGGCGTTGTCGATGGAGAGCATCTGGCTGCTGTTTGCAGTGAACCTTGTAATATGCGCATGGGGAATCCGGGTCTCCTCATCTTTGTCGATGGGTGTGCTTGCCAAGAGCGCCTTGAATCCGGTGCTTATCCTATGGATTTTCCACCTATGCTGTAATGTCCTTTATGCGGCCTACGGAAATGAGCATTACGTCTACCATCCGCGCGCGACATTTTATGCCCCAGCCGGGGATCGGCTCTATTCTTATGTGATTTTCACTCTTTTTTCTTTTGCACTTGCGCTCGGGAACACAGTTGCCGCAAGAGCCTCTAGCCCGCTCGGTCCAAGCCCGTACCCTCAAGACCGGGGGCTGCCGGCCCTGCCTCTTTTCTTGGCCAGCTTATCGATCTCGGGCTTCGTGGTTTTGTACCTCATAGTTGTCTTCAACGTCAGGAGCACCTCTGACTTGCAAGCGCTGACTGCGGATCGGTTCGTCGCCTACAGGGAGTCATCGCTAGTCATCTACTTGTTTATGCTCCCGTTTCTGGTGTTTTCGGCCTATTGCTCAAAGTCCAAATTTAGGCTGGGCTTTTTTCTTTGTTTCGCGCTTACATTCCTCGCGGCAATGGCGTCTGGAAATCGCATCAACATACTTTCGTTGTTTTTTGCACTTGGAGCAGCGTTGACACTTCGAGGATGGCGCTTTCCTCGGCGCATCTGGCTCGCTTTCCCGATGCTCGGTCTCGCCTCAGCCTACTCACTCTACTATCTGCGTGGGTTCAAAGCCTATTCCTCCGTAGATGAACAGGTGCAGCGAAGCGGTGGCTGGGTTGATCTCCTCGTAAATCCATTTGAATTTCACTATCATCTTTCCCTGACTTCCATTGTCACAATGGGCTTGGATGATAAGATCGACCGTATTCCGGGCGAAGCCTTTTGGGCAGCATTGTTTCTGCCTGTACCAAGGTCGATCATGCCTTTTAAGGGGCTATCTCCGAGCGCACCATATTCCGAAATCATCAACCCCGACGTTTGGTTCAGATTCGCAAGTCAGACCACGCTCGGCGTCTTTGGCGATGTTTACCTGGAATTTGGCCTCGTTGCAGGCAGCTTGGTAGTCTTCTTGCTTGGTTGGTTGTGGTACCGGATGTCTACCCCAGACCCTCGTCGAGCGATCGAAGTTCAGGCGATGGTTACAACGGCCATGCTCGCTCTAACGATTCTCTTCGTCAGGGCCGGCATTACTCAAATGGCACAAATTTTCTGGTCGTGGCTCGCCCTGAGGCTGATGTTCGCGCTGATCGGCGGGCTTTATTCGAAGCCCCCTGCGGCAATGAGGCCGAATAATTTGTCATCGGCCACAAGGCTCCGAAGCAGACAATCCTGAACAAAAAAACCCGCCGAAGCGGGTTTCTTTGGTGCGGTCGAGAAGACTCGAACTTCCACGGGTTGCCCCACAGCGACCTCAACGCTGCGCGTCTACCAATTCCGCCACGACCGCATCGTGGTAGAGCCGGACGGGTCCGGCGGGGCAGCATTTAGCAAAAGGAATTGGCCGGCACAAGAGCGCCGTGACAGATTTTTGAAGGATAACAATCCGCTCGCGGACATCCCATATGAAAGCCTTGTTCCGGCTGCCATCCCGCCCAGAGGATCGCTTCCTGTATTGCCCGCAACCGGGGGATTTGCCAAAAGGCCGGAGAAGGAGTTTTCCATGCTGGCGCGCACCGATCTCGACCATCTCATGCACCCCCTGCCCGGCTCGCCGCCGGTACGCTGGAGAATCACCGAAGGTCTCGTGCCCTACGAGGCGGCGGTCGCGGCCATGGAGGCAGAGGTGGCGGCCATCGCCGATGGTCGCGCCGACGAACTCGTGTGGTTGCTGGAGCATCCGCCACTCTATACCGCCGGCACCAGCGCCGATGCCGGCGACCTGATCGAGCCGGATCGCTTTCCCGTCTTTGCGACCGGCCGCGGCGGCGAATACACCTATCACGGCCCCGGCCAGCGGGTTGCCTATGTGATGCTCGACCTGAAGCGCCGCCGCCAGGACGTGCGCGCCTATGTCGCCGCGCTCGAGGAACTCATCATCCAGACGCTCGCCTCCATGAATGTCCGCGGCGAACGTCGGGAGGACCGCGTCGGTGTCTGGGTCCGCCGTCCGGACAAGCCGGCCCTCCCGGACGGAACCCCTGCGGAGGACAAGATTGCAGCCCTCGGCATCCGCCTGCGCCGCTGGGTGAGCTTCCATGGCCTGTCGCTGAACGTCGATCCCGACCTCACCCATTTCTCCGGGATCGTCCCCTGTGGAATCAGTGCCTACGGAGTCACGAGCCTCGTCGATCTCGGCCTGCCGGTGATGATGTCGGATGTCGACATGCGCCTGCGCGATGCCTTCGAAGCGGTTTTCGGACCGACCGTGGCAGACGCGCACTGAAGGCCCAGCTTTCTTCCCACAGTGATACTGTCGCGCTGATTGATCGCATTTGGTCAGCACCCGCTGTCGCCTTCAGACCTTATCAACAAGTCAAAAGCCGCGGGGCCTGATCGCCACGCTGCAACCGATCGTGATCCCCGGCGCCAACATGGCAGCGCTTGTCGCTTGAGCCTTGTTTGCCGGCGTGCGAAGGTCGCGCGGATTCGCATTGAGGAGAGATATCATGGATGTCCGCGCCGCCGTTGCCGTTCAGGCTGGCAAGCCGCTTGAAGTTATGACCGTGCAGCTGGAAGGCCCGCGCGCAGGTGAAGTTCTGATTGAAGTCAAGGCGACAGGTATCTGTCATACCGACGATTTCACCCTGTCAGGCGCCGACCCGGAAGGCCTGTTCCCCGCCATTCTCGGCCATGAGGGCGCGGGCATCGTGGTCGATGTCGGCCCGGGCGTGACCTCGGTGAAGAAGGGCGATCACGTGATCCCGCTCTACACGCCGGAATGCCGCGAATGCTATTCCTGCCTCAGCCGCAAGACCAATCTCTGCACCGCGATCCGCTCGACCCAGGGCCAGGGCCTTATGCCGGACGGCACCTCGCGCTTCTCGATCGGCAAGGACAAGATCCACCACTACATGGGCTGCTCGACCTTCGCCAACTTCACGGTCCTGCCCGAGATCGCCGTGGCCAAGGTCAACCCGGACGCGCCCTTCGACAAGATCTGCTACATCGGCTGCGGCGTGACCACCGGCATCGGCGCGGTCATCAACACCGCCCAGGTCGAAATCGGCTCGACCGCGATCGTCTTCGGCCTCGGCGGCATCGGCCTCAACGTCCTGCAGGGTCTGCGTCTCGCCGGCGCCGACATGATCATCGGCGTCGACATCAACAATGACCGCAAGGAGTGGGGCGAGAAATTCGGCATGACGCATTTCGTCAATCCGAAGGAGGTCGGCGACGACATCGTGCCCTATCTCGTCAACATGACGAAGCGCAACGGCGACCTGATCGGCGGCGCCGACTACACCTTCGACTGCACCGGCAACACCAAGGTGATGCGCCAGGCGCTCGAAGCCTCCCATCGGGGCTGGGGCAAGTCGGTCATCATCGGGGTGGCGGGTGCCGGCCAGGAGATCTCCACGCGTCCCTTCCAGCTGGTGACCGGCCGCAACTGGATGGGCACCGCCTTCGGCGGCGCGCGCGGCCGCACCGATGTGCCGAAGATCGTCGACTGGTACATGGAGGGCAAGATCCAGATCGATCCAATGATCACCCACACCATGCCGCTTGAGGACATCAACAAGGGCTTCGACCTGATGCACAAGGGCGAAAGCATCCGCGGCGTCGTGGTCTACTGATGCCTGCCAAACCCTACGAGGTCGATCTGCGGAGGATGGAGGCATTCTCCGCAGTCGACCTCTACGCGATGCTGAAACTGCGCGTCGACGTCTTCGTGGTGGAGCAGGAATGCCCCTATCCGGAGCTCGACGGCAATGACGCCGACTGCCTGCATCTGCGGCTGATCGCGGATGGCGAACTGATCGCCTGCGCCCGCCTCTGGCGGCCGACGCCGGAGCACCATCCGCGCATCGGTCGCGTGGCGGTATCGCCCGGCCACCGCGGCAAGCGGCTGGGCGAGGCCCTGATGCGCGAGGCGATCGAGGCATGTGAGAAGCTTTATCCGGGCGAACCGATCGCGATTTCTGCGCAGAGCCATCTGCAGGCATTCTACGGCACGCTCGGCTTTTCCGTAACCTCCGCCGAATACGTCGAAGACGGCATCCCGCATGTGGACATGGAGAGACCGGCCTCGTGATCTATGTCGATGCAGACGCCTGCCCGGTCAAGCCGGAGGTCCTGAAGGTCGCGGAGCGACATGGGGTGGAGGTGACGCTTGTCGCCAATTCCGGCCTGCGCCCCTCGCGCGATCCGATGGTCCACAACGTCATCGTGTCGGGCGCCTTCGATGCGGCCGACGACTGGATCGCCGAGCGCGCCGGACCCGGTGACATCGTCATCACCGCCGATGTGCCGCTGGCCGGTCGCTGCGTCCGCGCAGGCGCCCTCGTCACCGGCCCGACCGGCCGCGTCTTCGACGAAGCCAACATCGGCATGGCGACCGCCATGCGCGATCTCGGCCAGCACCTGCGTGAAACCGGCGAAAGCAAGGGTTATAACGCTGCCTTCAGCCCGCGCGACCGATCCAAATTTCTTGAGGTGCTCGATCGCCTCTGCCGCCGCGCCAAAAGCATGACACCACCCGGAGACACGCCATGAAAGTCCTTTCCCAGAACACCGCCTTCGGCGGCATGCAGGGGGTCTTCTCCCACGACTCCGATGCCTGCCAGGGCGAGATGACCTTTGCGGTCTACGTGCCGCCGAAGGCGACGCAGGAGCCCTGCCCGGTCCTCTGGTATCTCTCGGGCCTCACCTGCACCCATGCCAACGTCATGGAGAAGGGCGAGTACCGGCGCATGGCCGCCGAACTCGGACTGATCATCGTCTGCCCGGACACAAGCCCGCGCGGCAACGATGTTCCCGATGAGCTCACCAACTGGAAGATGGGCAAGGGCGCCAGCTTCTACCTTGATGCGACGGAAAAGCCCTGGGCCGAGCACTACCAGATGTACACCTACATCACGGAGGAGCTGCCGAATTTCATCGCCCAGCATTTCCGCGTCGACATGGATCGCCAGGGCATCTTCGGCCACTCCATGGGCGGCCATGGCGCCATGACCATCGCGCTGAAGAACCCGGAGCGATTCCGGAGCTGCTCGGCCTTTGCCCCGATCGTGCAGCCGTCGACGGCCGACTGGTCGGCTCCGGCGCTGGAGAAATATCTCGGCGCAGATCGTTCTTCCTGGCGCCCCTACGATGCCTGCGCCCTCGTGGAAGACGGTGCCCGCTTTCCCGAGTTCCTGATCGACCAGGGCAAGGCCGACAGCTTCCTCGAGGACGGCCTGCGCCCATGGCTCTTCGAAGAGGCCATCAAGGGCACCGGCATCGGCCTGACGCTCCGGATGCACGAGCGCTACGACCACTCCTATTATTTCATCTCGACCTTCATGGACGACCACCTGAAATGGCATGCGGAGCGGCTGGCATAGGCAGATTCGGCAAACCTTGCCTTCCCGCCGACCGGCACCATATCGACCTTGGCAGACGGCTGCCGCCGGGTTTCCCGGTCACGATCGCGGGGACGGCCTCGCTCCCTTCACACGGAGTAAGACATTGGCCTGGATCCTTCTGACCCTCGCGGGACTGTTCGAAATCGGCTGGGCGATCGGATTGAAATATACCGAGGGCTTCACCCGTCCGATGCCCACCGTCCTCACCCTTGTTGCCATGCTGATATCCGTGGTGCTTCTGGGGCTTGCGATCCGCACGCTGCCGGTCGGCACCGCCTATGCCGTCTGGACCGGCATTGGCACCGTCGGCACCGTCATCCTCGGCATGGTCCTGTTTGCGGAACCGGCAACGGCGCTCCGTCTCGGCTGCATTGCCATGATCGTCGCCGGCATCATCGGGTTGAAGGTCGCGGCCGGCTGATCTCTAGCGGCCGGAAGACAGCGCCGTCGCCAGTGTCGATCTGCGCTCGCCCGAAAGCTGGAATTCCGACGCAACCCGTTCGGCGATGCGCTCCGCCAGCAGGAGATCGATACCACCGGCGTTCAGCGAATAGACGGTCACGCTGAAGCTACCCTCGGCGATCACCTCGCCATCGGCCACGGAAACCGCCTTCACCGAGACGGCAGCCTCGCGCTTTCTGCCCAGAATCACCGGAAACTTCATGAGGCGATGGATCCGGACGGTAAGGATCGTCCGCGGCAGGACCCGCTGGCGGACGGTGGAGATGATCGCCTCGTTCACCAGCCGGTCTGTTTCGGCGACAAGCAGCGGCGGGATGTCCGACTTTGCCGCAACGAATGCACCGCGCACATCATACAGCAGCGACTCCGGGTCGCGCGCCGCCGTCTCCAGCCGGAACGCCATCAGAAGCGGCAGAACTGCCATCAGCAAACAGAGGGAAAAGAGGCGACGCATCGGGGTGTCAGGAAGGATTTCCCGGATGATGCGGCCTACAGAGTTAGCGAAGACTTAAACTGCCGGCCGAAGGCTGAGGAACGCTGCCGCCGACGCCTGAAGCTCATCCTGCCGCTTTGCCCGGCGCTGTTGCGCTTCGGTATCGACGCCCCAGTGCTCGTCCGTCCAGTCCTCGTCGAGATGGGCAAGCGACCAGGCTTCGTCGGCCGAGAGGCGGTCTTCTGCGAAAGCCAGCGCCAGGATCGCGGAACCGGTCAGCGTCGTCACCGTGTGGAGACAGGCAAGCTCGATCGGCGTATCGTATTTGCGCAGTGTCACGGCGAAGGCGGCGATCGCCTCGCGCGGCTGGTCCTGCGGCATGATGCCTTCAATGAGAATGAAACGGGCGCCAAGGTCATTGGCCGCCCAGTCGATCAGCGGGTCCCAGCGCTCCGACTGGCGTGCCACGAGCTCTTCCGGGCCATCGGCCCGGTAACAGAGGAGATCGCTCGACGAAAAACGCAGGATGTCCTCGAAGACCGCCTGCGGATCGATCGCCACCCCGTCAATAGCGGTATTGACGAGCTTCGTCACCGGCATGGTCCCCGGATCGATATGCTCCACCTGGCCATCCCATTCGGCGCGCATCAGCTCCGCCAGGGCAGCAGTGGGCGCCACCAGCGGGCTCTTCGCCGGCGTCCGCACCGGGCGCCCGTCGAGGTGAATGGCGTAGCCGTCGTCCCCCTGGTCGACCGAGACATTCGTATAGAACCGCTTCGGCAGCGGGCGCTTCATCTGGATCTGGGCCCGGCGGGTGGGATCGGGGTGGCTCAAGCCTTCCGGAAGTTCGAACAGTTCACGCATGGAATACCTCAGCCGATGTGGACAAGCAGTTCGCTCGGATGGTCAACGATGGCGTCGGCTCCCGCGTTCCAAAGGTCATCTACCGAGGCATAGCCCCAGGAGACGCCGATGGCTGTCGCGCCGGCCGCCTTTGCCATCTGCATATCGTAGATGGCATCACCGATCACAAGGGTGACGCCTGCAACGAGACCCGTCTCGTCACAGCACTCTGTCACCATGGCTGGGTGTGGCTTGGAGGGGCACTCGTCCGCCGTCCTGGACACGACGAAGTGCTTGTCGAAGCCGTGGATCTCCATCAGGTGGTTCAGCCCCCGCCTCGACTTGCCGGTGACGGCACCGATCCGCAGGTCGTCGCGAGGTCCGATCGTGTCGATCAGCTGGCGGATGCCATCGAACAGCGGCTCATGGAAATCGAGATCCTTGCGCACGACCGAAAACAGCGACTTGTAGTAGGCCATCATCTCGACCTCTTCGTCACCGGCATGCGGCCGTCCGAGCATCCGCGCGATGGCGATGTCGAGCGTCAGCCCGATGATCGCCTTGGTCTGCACAAGCGTCGGCTCCGGCTTCTCGAAGTGCAGGAAGGTTCGCCGCATGGTCTCGTGGATGAGGCTGGCACTGTCGACAAGCGTGCCGTCGCAGTCGAAGAGGACGAGCTTCATTCGTCGTCTCTCCGCCCGTTCTCCATGTCGAGACCCAGCAGGTTCCAGCTCTGCACCATGTGCGGTGGCAAAGGCGCCGTCACCCGCAACCGCCCGCCGCCAGGATGCGGAACGTCGATGTGGCGGGCGTGCAGGTGCAGTCGCTTCTGGATGCCGCCCGGGAACGGCCAGTTGATGTCGTCGTCTTCATACTTCGGATCGCCGATGATCGGGTGGCCTATGTGCAGCGCATGCACGCGCAGCTGGTGCGTGCGGCCGGTATAGGGTTCCATCTCCAGCCAGGCCATTGTCTGGGCCGCGGTCTCGAGAACCCGATAGAAGGTCACGGCATGATCGGCGCCGTCTTCGCCGTGTTTGGCGATCCGCATCCGGTCACCGTCCGGTGTCGCTTCCTTCACCAGCCAGGTCGAAATCTTGTCCTCGTGCTTGCGCGGCACGCCCTTGACCAGCGCCCAGTAGGTTTTCTTGGTGTCGCGCTCGCGGAACGCCGCGGTCAGCTTCTGGGCGGCCCCTCGGGTGCGGGCAATCACCAGCACGCCGGAGGTGTCGCGGTCGAGCCGGTGCACGAGCCGAGGCTTCTCGCCCTTCGGGCTTATCCAGGCATCGAGCATCTGGTCGATGTGGCGTGTAACGCCCGAACCGCCCTGCACGGCAAGGCCGGATGGCTTGTTGAGCACAATCACCTTGTCGTCCTCATGCAGCACCATGCGCTGCAGAAGCTCGTAGTCGCTGGAATGCTTGAGATCCTTGCCGGCAATCGGGCCGGCCTTCTTGGCATCGACGTCGAGCGGCGGTATGCGCACCGTCTGTCCCGGCTGAACGCGGGCATCCGATTTCACCCGGCCGCCATCGACACGCACCTGGCCGGACCGCAGCAGCTTCTGGAGCGACCCGAATGCGAGGCCGGGATAATGAACCTTGAACCAGCGGTCGAGGCGCATGCCCGCTTCGTCCGCCTCAACGCGGATGTGCTCGATGCCTGCCATGATGTTCTTTCTTCTTCTATCGCTTTTTCAGGCTGTTTAGAACATCGCCCGGCCAAGCGCCAGCCCGCCCATCACCGCTACGAGCGACACGGCGACGCTTGCGACCACATAGGCGACCGCCGTGGTCACAGCTCCTCGTTCAAAGAGGAACAAAGCATCCAGCGAAAAGGCTGAGAAGGTGGTGAAGCCGCCGAGAAAGCCGGTGACCAGCAGGAGCCGCATTTCCGCCGGTGCATTCAGCCGGCGCGCGATGAACTCGGCGAGGAAGCCGATCGCGAACGAGCCGACGATATTGACGATCAGCGTCCCCCAGGGGAAGGCCGGACCGAATTGCCGGAGGCTCCAGTGGCCGACGAGATAGCGGAGAACTGAACCGGAGGCGCCGCCGAGCGCGACGAGGAACAAGTTGGACATGAAGACGACCCAGACCACAGAAAAATGACAGGTGGTTAAAATGCTGACGACTTCCTTAACAGGGAACCAAGCTGCCCTGCACTAGGTTTTAAGCTGGAGTAGTGGATTTAAACGATGACCTTGGTTCTTTCAGTTTCAGCCAACACGGCTGCCTACGCGTCGGACGCAATGAAGCCGGCCCGGCGACTGTCATTGAAGGATCAGGTGGAAGACATCCGCCTTTCCGCCGACCGGAATGCTTTGCGTGCAGAGACAGGCGATCCAACCATCGAACAATTGATTCCAGCCGCCGCTGTCGGTCTCGACCTTCTGTCGCCGGAGCAGCAGCCTCAGCAACAGCACACGACGCTGGCGCAGGCGCAGGCTGCCTACCGCGATCTCGACGACTGATCTCTCCGCCGTTTCAGCAAACCTGCGCCTCATCGACAGCGGATGGAGACAGCCCGCAGCAAAGGCTGCGAGCGTCTTGGTCGAATGCACAATGGCTTTAGTTGTGCGAATGGCCGCCAGGCGCTGCCGATGTCACCGGCAGGGTGAGTTCGATGTCGCCAGCCTTTTCGAACGTCAGGGTCACCGGCACCGCATCGCCTTCCGCAAAGGGGGTTTTGACCTGCATGAACATCATGTGCAGTCCCCCGGCCCTCAGCTCCACCGTTTCGCCGGCTGGCACCGGAATGCCGTCGTCGATCTTGCGCATCTTCATCACCTCGCCCTGCATTGCCATCTCGTGGAGCTCCACCGCCCCGGCGGCCGGTGAAGAGGCGGACACCAAGCGGTCATCCTCGTCGCCAGTGTTCTTGATGGTGACGAAGCCGCCGCCGACAGGCTGGCCCGGCAGCATGGCCCGGGCATAGGCTCCCTCCAGCTCGAGGTCGCCGGCCCCGGAAGGTCCAGCAACCGCAGCTTGATCATGGCCGCCGTGCATGGCTTCATGACCGGTAGCCTCCTGCGCAACGACCGTGACGGTCGGTGCCGGGCTTTCCAGCTTATGCGGATCGGTGCCAGGCGCGGCAACCTCGGTCCAGGCAACACGCGCATCGCTGCCGCACAGCTGCGTTGAGGGGAAGGCAAGGACCGTGCCGCCGTCAATACCGGAAATTTTGCCGCGCACGACGAAGGTGTCGTAGTATTCGTCCGCCAGATCGCCGCCCTTCCAGCGGATTTCCACCGGTCCGCTGGTCACAGTGGTCCCGTGGTTGTCGTAGGAGTTCTGGTACTCGCCCTGAATGATCTCAAGGTCCCAGCCTGGCTTTGGCTGCGGCTTGGCGAAGACGAAGCCTTCCGGCAGTTCGATGCGAACCTCGTTGGTCGCCTTGCCGTCGCAGCCATGCGGCACCTGCAGCGATATGACGGCATAGCTCTCGGCGTTGACGCTGGATTCGGTGAAGGTGGCATGGGCCTGCGCGCTGCCTGCAGCCGCGGCACCAAGAGCGGCGGACATGAGAAGTGTCTTGATCGTGGTCATGATGATGGTCCCCATCCGGCTGCGGCCTCTGCCTGCACCGGGAGCAATTACTGAACGAGTGACGGTCGATCAGATTGCGGAGGGTGGCCCCCGGGAGGTCGCGCGCGACAGTGCGGTGAAGTCGAAATTCAGCGAGGCAATGCGAAGCGGGTTGTCCAGGAATGCCGGATCGAGCGGAAGATCTATGCCACCGGCCGGTGCCGGCAGGACCATCGAGGAGGCCAGCCGGCAGACCTCGCAGGCGGGAAGCTTGCCATGGTCCTGTTCGTCATGTTCGGCGGCGCAGATATCCGCAAAGCTGCCGTCCGGCAGCCGGTATTCTTCACCGTAGGCCTCCAACGGCGCTGCGGCCTGAACGGGCGTGTGACCGAACCCGAGGGACAGGAACAGCACGGCGCAGAAGACGCGCAGGATGTTCGTCAATGTCCAGTTGCTCGTGATCATGTCGGGTTCCGAAACTCTCCGCTTGCGATACCTCACGGGGTGGCAAAGCGCAATTCGCGCCGGCTGCTTCCTTGCGCCGCAGCAGGCCGCAAGATCAAGCGACAAGAATCTTGCTGGCAGCGACATTTGACGCTTGCCAAGCAGCCGGCCTCACGGATAATGGGCGCCACGTACGTTGGGAGAAGCCGCTTTGGTGCGGTGCCGAAGGAGCAACCGCCCCGGAAACTCTCAGGCAAAAGGACCAGCGCACGGCCTAACAGGACTCTGGAGAGAGGCCCCGTCGTGAGACAGGGCACGCCGAAGGGATAACAATCTCAGGCGACAAGGACAGAGGGGGCTCATGAACCGGGCGCATTCGCGCCTATGATTGAGCGACCGCGCCATGCGCATACCCTGGAGGCCATTGTTCTTGGATACCACCCCTGCCCTGAAAAAGACCCCGTTGCACGCCCTGCACCTGTCACTCGGTGCGAAGATGGTCCCCTTCGCCGGCTATGACATGCCGGTGCAATATCCGGCAGGCGTGATGAAGGAGCACCTGCAGACGCGCACCGCTGCCGGTCTCTTCGACGTCTCCCACATGGGTCAGGTCATCGTGAAGGCCGTTTCCGGCACCTATGCCGACGCTGCCATGGCGCTGGAACGGCTGGTGCCCGTCGACATCCTGGGGCTCAAGGAGGGCCGCCAGCGCTACGGCTTCTTTACCGACGACAATGGCAACATCCTCGACGACCTGATGATCGCCAATCGCGGCGACCATCTGCTCGTCGTCGTCAATGCCGCGTGCAAGGAGGCGGATGTCGCACATATGCAGGCGCATCTTGCCGGCTGCTCGGTCACGCTCCTGACCGACCGGGCGCTGCTCGCGCTGCAGGGCCCCAAGGCCGAGACGGTACTCGCGTCGCTTGCTCCAGATGTCTCGAGCATGAAGTTCATGGATATCCGCGAGGTCAGCCTCGTCGGTTCCCCCTGCATCGTCTCCCGCTCCGGCTATTCCGGCGAGGACGGGTTCGAGATCTCCGTTCCCGCTGACAAGGCAGAGGAACTGGCCCAGGCTCTTCTCTCCCAACCCGACTGCGAGGCGATAGGCCTTGGCGCGCGCGATTCGCTGCGTCTCGAAGCGGGCCTCTGCCTCTATGGCAATGACATCGACACGACCACCTCGCCGATCGAGGCATCTCTCGAATGGGCGATCCAGAAGGTCCGCCGTTCGGGCGGCGAACGCGAGGGCGGCTTCCCCGGCGCAGAGCGCGTCCTTGCGGAGCTGACGGGTGGGACCTCGCGCCGTCGCGTCGGCCTGCGACCGGAGGGCAAGGCGCCCGTGCGCGCCCATGCCAAGCTCTATGCGGATGCCGAAGGACGCGACGAGATCGGCGAAGTGACGTCCGGAACATTCGGCCCGACAGCAGAGGGGCCGGTCGCGATGGGCTACCTTCCCACGGCGCAGTCGGAACCCGGCACCCAGGTCTTTGCGGAGGTTCGTGGCAAGTATCTGCCGGTCGCCGTCACCGCCCTGCCCTTCATCACCCCTACCTACAAACGCTAAAAATCCTCCGGAGAGAACCATGTTGAAATTCACCGCCGAACACGAATGGCTGAAGCTTGAAGGTGATGTCGCCACCGTCGGCATCACGACGCATGCCGCAGAGCAGCTTGGCGATCTCGTCTTCGTCGAACTGCCGGACGTCGGCACCGAGCTCACCAAGGACGGCAATGCCGCCACGGTGGAGTCCGTCAAGGCCGCCTCCGACGTCTATGCGCCGCTCGACGGAGAAGTCACCGAGATCAACCAGGCCATCGTCGACGATCCATCCGTCGTCAACTCGGACCCGCAGGGCGCCGGCTGGTTCTTCAAGCTGAAGCTGAAGAACACCTCCGATCTCGACGCACTGATGGATGAAGCCGCCTACAAGGATCTCATCGGATGAGCGACAGCACCGACTTCCATTTCACCGATTACCAGCCCTACGACTTCGCCAACCGCCGCCATATCGGCCCGTCGCCTGCCGAGATGACCGAGATGCTGAAGGTCATCGGCTATCCGACGCTCGACGCGCTGATCGACGCCACCGTGCCGTCCTCGATCCGCCAGACGGAACCGCTTGCCTGGGGCGCCGCCCTGTCCGAGCGCGAGGCGCTCGACAAGCTGCGCGAGACGGCCAACAGGAATCAGGTGCTGACCACGCTGATCGGCCAGGGCTATTACGGCACCATCACGCCGCCGGTGATCCAGCGCAACATTCTCGAAAACCCCGCCTGGTACACGGCCTATACGCCCTACCAGCCGGAAATCTCCCAAGGTCGCCTGGAAGCCCTGCTCAACTTCCAGACGATGATCTGTGATCTGACCGGCCTTGATGTCGCCAACGCCTCGCTGCTCGACGAGGCGACCGCGGCTGCCGAAGCCATGGCGCTCTGCCAGCGCCAGGCGAAGTCCAAGGCGACCGCCTTCTTCGTCGACGCCGCCTGCCACCCGCAGACGATCGCGCTGATCGAGACCCGTGCAGCGCCGCTCGGCTGGACCGTGATCATCGGCGACCCCTTCACCGATCTCGATCCTGTGGATGTCTTCGGCGCCATCTTCCAGTACCCGGGCACCCACGGCCACGTCCGTGACTTCACCGGTCTCATCGCCCGCCTGCACCAGACCGGCGCGGTCGCTGCCGTTGCAGCCGACCCGCTGGCGCTGACGCTCCTGAAGTCGCCGGGCGAAATGGGCGCCGATATTGCCATCGGTTCCTCGCAGCGTTTCGGCGTCCCGGTCGGCTACGGCGGCCCGCACGCCGCCTATATGGCCGTCAAGGATGCGCACAAGCGCGCCATGCCCGGCCGTCTCGTCGGCGTCTCCGTGGATGCCCGCGGCAACCGCGCCTATCGGCTGTCACTGCAGACCCGCGAACAGCATATTCGCCGCGAGAAGGCGACCTCCAACATCTGCACCGCCCAGGTGCTGCTGGCGGTCATGGCCTCCATGTACGGCGTCTTCCACGGGCCGGAAGGCTTGAAGGCAATCGCCCAGCAGGTCCACAAGAAGGCGGTGCTGATGGCCAAGGGGCTGGAGAAGCTCGGCTACGCCGTCGAGCCCGAGGCCTTCTTCGACACCTTCACCGTCGAGGTCGGCCACATGCAGGCCCTGATCCTGAGGGCAGCCGTGGCGGAGGGCGTCAACCTGCGCAAGGTGGGCGAGACGAAGATCGGCATGTCACTCGACGAGCGGACGCGGCCGGCGACGCTGGAAGCGGTCTGGCGCGCCTTCGGCGGCAACTTCAAGGCCGGCGATTTTTCCGCCGACTACCGCCTGCCGGGCGAACTCCTGCGCAAGTCGGAGTACATGACCCACCCGATCTTCCACATGAACCGCGCCGAAAGCGAGATGACCCGCTACATCCGCCGTCTCTCGGACCGCGATCTGGCGCTCGACCGGGCGATGATCCCGCTCGGCTCCTGCACGATGAAGCTCAATGCGACAGCGGAAATGCTGCCGATTACCTGGCCGGAGTTTTCCGACATCCATCCCTTCGTGCCCGCCGACCAGGCCCTCGGCTACAAGGAGATGATCGACGATCTGTCGGCAAAGCTCTGCCAGATCACCGGTTACGACGCTTTCTCCATGCAGCCGAATTCAGGAGCCCAGGGTGAATACGCCGGGCTCCTGACCATCCGCAACTACCACATCGCCCGCGGCGACACCCACCGCGACGTCTGCCTGATCCCCACCTCCGCGCATGGCACCAATCCTGCCTCCGCGCAGATGGTCGGCATGAAGGTGGTACCGGTCAAGGCAAAGGAAAACGGCGACGTCGACCTCGACGATTTCCGGGCCAAGGCCGAACAGCATGCCGACAGTCTGGCGGCCTGCATGATTACCTACCCGTCGACGCACGGCGTCTTCGAGGAGACCGTCAGCGAGATCTGCGCGATCACCCACAAGCATGGCGGTCAGGTCTATCTCGACGGGGCCAACATGAACGCCATGGTCGGCCTGTCCCGGCCCGGTGACATCGGCTCCGACGTCAGCCATCTCAACCTGCACAAGACCTTCTGCATTCCGCATGGTGGCGGTGGGCCTGGCATGGGTCCGATCGGCGTGAAGGCGCATCTGGCGCCGCATCTTCCGGGTCACCCGCAGTGGGATGGCCGGGAGGGTGCCGTTTCGGCAGCCCCGTTCGGCTCTCCGTCCATCCTGCCGATCTCCTGGTCCTACTGCCTGATGATGGGTGGCGAGGGACTGACGCAGGCGACGAAGGTCGCTATCCTCAACGCCAACTACATCGCGGCCCGTCTGAAGGGTGCATTCGACGTGCTCTACAAGTCGGAAGCGGGACGCGTGGCGCATGAGTGCATCATCGACACCCGCCCGCTCAACGCATCGGCCGGCGTTACCGTCGACGATGTCGCCAAGCGGTTGATCGACTGCGGCTTCCATGCGCCGACCATGAGCTGGCCGGTGGCCGGCACGCTGATGATCGAGCCGACCGAATCGGAGACCAAGGCGGAGATCGACCGTTTCTGCGATGCCATGCTGACCATCCGCGAGGAGGCCCGCGCCATCGAGGACGGACGCATGGACCGGGACAACAACCCGCTCAAGAACGCGCCGCACACGGTGGAGGATCTCGTTGGCGACTGGGATCGGCCCTATTCGCGCGAACAGGCCTGCTTCCCGCCCGGCTCCTTCCGGGTCGACAAGTACTGGTCGCCGGTCAACCGTATCGACAACGTCTACGGCGACCGCAACCTCGTCTGCACCTGCCCGCCGATGGAGGACTATGCCGAAGCGGCGGAGTGAGTTCGACAGATGACCGGGGGTGCCGCCTGCCAGGGCGGCGTCTCCGGTGTCCATCGTTCAACGCCGCAGAAAGTCAGGCTTGCGCGATCCGGGGTGGAGATGATAGGGCAAGAGCCTGCGCATAAGGGCGTTTTTATTTCCTGACGGCACTTGTCTTGTAGAGTTTTGGCGCTATGTTAACGCTATCGAACTTTGCTAGCGACTTTTGTAGCCCCTAAACGGCCGTTTCAGATTTCCTCGTCATCGTCGATTTTCAGATCGGTCTCTAAGACCGGGCCCATCCGCGATAGTAAGGATATCGTTATGAACACAGGTACCGTTAAGTGGTTCAACAGCACCAAGGGCTTTGGTTTTATCCAGCCCGACAATGGCAGCCAGGACGTTTTCGTCCATGTTTCGGCCGTTGAGCGCGCCGGCATGCGTGGCCTGACCGAAGGTCAGAAGATCAGCTACGACATCGTCCAGGACAAGCGCTCGGGCAAGAGCTCTGCAGACAACCTGCAGGCCGCTTAAGGTTTTCATTGCCACGCGCAACCACGGATGTACTGGCGCGTCGAGGTAATGATAATGGAGGTCGGGAGCAGTCCCGACCTTTTGTTTTTGCGCACGGGGAAGACCGGCATGCCATCGCCGTTGATCCTTCGGCGACAATGGTTTGAAAAGCGGCACCGCCCATAAGGCGGAGCATCCGCATCTTTCCATTGACTCGGTCTTGCCGGAAGCGCAGAGCCTAGCACAATACACGCGTCCGCTTCGAAGACGGAAGTCTCGGGTGGCGCATCATCGAAGCCGAGATTGATTGTCGGTTTCATCCGAGCTGAAGGGGCAAGGAAGACCCGCTTCCCCTTCAGCGACATTCTCCTGGGTCGATCCAAAGGCGATTTGGATCAAGAAGTGACGGCCGATGGCCGGAAAGGAGCTATTTTTGCAGGTACTCGTCAGAGACAATAATGTTGATCAGGCACTGCGCGTCTTGAAGAAGAAGATGCAGCGTGAAGGTCTGTTCCGCGAAATTCGGGCACGCACTGCCTATGAAAAGCCTTCTGAGAAGCGGGCTCGCGAAAAGGCGGAAGGCATCCGCCGGCAGCGCAAGCTGGCGCGCAAGCAGATGCAGCGCGAAGGCCTGCTGCCCATGCCAAAGAAGAAGATCGTTGCCGGTCGTCCCGCCCGCTGACGCTATCACGACGCGGCCCTAGCGGCCGCGTTCACCGTTCATGCAGAGGAGCATGCCATGACCGCGACCAAGGACGAATTCTTCAAACCGGCAAAGATGTCCGCCCAGGCGAAGGCTGAGCAGACCAACTCTGTCGTCCGGGACATTCTCGATGCCGAGACAACCGAGCGCGAGAAGAAGACGGAAAAGCTGAAGGCGCTGCGTCTTGCCCAACCGGCTCCGTCCGAGACTCCAAAAAAGCGCGGCCGCAAAAGCTGAGGTCGCACGACCACACCAAGGGTGACTGAAGACCCTTTCGGTGCATTTATTTACCCTGAATTGTCCGTCTTCCTTCCCCGGCCCGTCATCTTTCCATTGACAGCGCAGTCCGAGGAGCTATTCGCAAAGACTGCATCGACGACAGGAGAGCGACCATGGAACATCAAGATCAGAACGCGTTCTGGGACAAATTCTTCGATACGGACTCGCAGTCTGGCACCGGCCGGTTCGTTGCGATCGTCGCCGTGTTCGTTGTGCTTGGTGGCGGCATATCCTGGCTGCTATCCTGACGCCTGCAGCCGCGCCGCAAGGCTGACTGCGCTGCCCAGCATCGCAAGAAGCGCCGAACTCCGTCTTTGCCAGCGTTGCAAGCCAGATCCGTTTCCGATCTTCCGGGACACCATGTCCTCGCCGTTCGCGTCTGTGGTGAACTGGCAAATGATCGAGATCCGACACCTGTCGCTCGAAATCGCTTTCGAGGTCATCGCATCGTTATGGCTCTGTCTGAAATGGGTACGTCGGCTCTGGCGACCCCTTCCCCTGCGAGCCGCTCCATCCTAGGGTTTGCCATGGATCACACCCTCCCCAACCTGCAGCCCCGTCGTCAAGCCTCAGTTCTGCTCGCAGCACCCTTGCTGGCAGCCCTTGTCGCGGCGCCTGCTTCCGCAACGGAGAGCAGCTTTCCACCTGCGCCCTTGCCGCCCGCATCCGTCTGGCAGCCGGTCGAGGAAGTCCGGGCCTATGCCGTCAGCGGCAGCACCGGAATAGACCTCTACCGCTCGATCGGCGAACGCGGCCCGGCCGCCGGGGTCGGTCAGGCCGTGGCCGTCACGACCTTCAAGCTCACCTGGACCCGAGATTATCGCCCGCAACCGGACGGTGCCTGTGTTCTCGCCGTCGCCAAGCCAAAGCTCATCATCACGTATACCTTGCCCAGGGCGCCGAAGAACCTGACCAGCGCAATCGCTGAAAGCTGGCAGCGGTTCATCGATGGGGTGGAGAAGCACGAGCGGGTTCATGGAACACAGATCATCGACATGGTCCGGGGCATCGAGACCTTCAGTCGGGGATTGAGAGAAGAGAACGATCCCAAGTGCACGAAGGTCCGCCAGACGCTGCAGGCACGCCTGAAGCAGTTCTCCGACGAGCGCGTGGCGCAGAGCCGGGCCTTTGACCAGGTTGAACTGACGGAGGGCGGCGGCGTCCACCGGTTGATCCTGGCACTGGTGAACGGCCCCTGAATTCCAGAAGTTCATCGCAGGACACTGGACGCAAAAAGGCCCCCGCAGAAAACTGCGGGGGCCGAAGTCGAGACATTACCGATGCGGAAGTCTTTATTATTCCTGCATCTCGCCGCGAACCCCTTCAAACGCAGGGGCGTCTTCGAGCTGCTGGCGAGTAACATTCAGAACGATACGGTCCGGAAGACCATCATCGCCGATCTGGATGGTTTCACCACCGGTGTTGGCGGCCATCTGGGCGTCATCGCCGGTTGCCGGCATGCCGGTACCCGTGGTCGTGTTGCCAGTGGCGGCGGTGTCGTTGGTCATGGCTGTACCGGTGCCGGTGGCAGCCGTACCAGCGACTGGTGGGGTCGCGGTGGTATCCGTCGAAGCGGTCGTTTCGGCCGATACGTCATCGTTCATCGTCGAGGCGGCCTGGTCTGCTTCCGCCTGGGTTGCACCCGGGCCGAGCTCGAGGGCCGTCATGTCGACCGCGACATCCTTTTCGCCGATGCCGAGGAAGCCGCCGACGCCGATGATCACGGCATTGACAGAACCGTCCTGGCTGACGAGCACGTCGTTGATCTCACCGATGCTTTCACCGTCGGTGCCGTAGACTGCCTTGCCTTCGAAATCGCTGACGCGCCATGCGCCGCTTTCCGGAACGGTCACGAACGGACCTTCGGTCATGCTGGACGCGTCTGCAGTCTGACCCATCGGCGCAGCATTCATGCCGCCGGTGGCATCGTTCTGGTTCGTCATCGAACCTTCCTGCGCGGCACCAGGTGCGGCGGGAGCAATGGTCGTAGCGCCGTCGTTCGTCTGTGCATAGGCACCCAGCGGGAAGGCCGCGGAGAGAAGAAGGATGGAAAGCATACGCTTGGTCATGTTAGGCTCCTTTGCCGTGAATAGGACAATGGAAGAACAATTTCCGCGGCGGATGGTTCCCTAATCGATCCGGTCGAATTCGACCTGCAGTTTCTTCTCCGCCCTCAGCCGGCCTGACGCTGCTCTGCCGCCTAGTGCTTCGGCCCGGCTGCAATGTCGACCGCCGCGAAGGCTGCGTCGATGACCTCGACCCCTGCGCCTGGCTTTGTCGACTCCGTCGACAGGATCTGCCGATACCGCCGTGCGCCGGCAAATCCCTGGAATAGGCCGACCATGTGGCGGGTGATATGGTTCAGCCGTCCACCCGATGCCATGACACCCTCTGCATAGGATTTCATCGCGTCACGGATCGCCAGCCAGTCTGTCTCCCGGTGGGGAGCGCCAAAAAGCCTCTCGTCGACTTCAGCCAGAAGTCCGGCATTCTGATAGGCGGCACGACCGACCATCACGCCATCCATCCGCGCCAGATGTTCGGCAGCCTGCTCCAGGTCTGCGATGCCACCGTTGATACCCAGGAACACGTCGGCGTTTTCCTGCTTCATCCGGTGAACGAGCGCATAGTCGAGCGGCGGGATGTCGCGGTTCTCCTTCGGCGAGAGCCCCTGCAGCCAGGCCTTGCGGGCATGGATCCAGATGGCGTCCGCCCCGGCCCCGACCACCCGCGCCAGGAAATCCGGCAGCACCGCCTCAGGCTCCTGATCGTCGACACCGATGCGGCACTTGACCGTCACCGGCACGGAGGCCGCCGCCTTCATCGCCGCCACGCAATCGGCGACAAGCTCCGGCGTGCGCATCAGGCACGCGCCGAATGTACCCGACTGGACCCGGTCTGACGGGCAGCCGACATTGAGGTTGATCTCGTCATATCCGTAATCGCTCGCGATCCTTACCGCCTCGGCAAGCTTGGCGGGATCGGATCCCCCCACCTGCAGTGCCACGGGATGTTCCGCCGGCGAGAACGACAGCAGCCTGTCCCTCGGACCATGAATGATCGCATCGGCAACCACCATCTCGGTGTACAGCAGCGCATGACCGCTCATCTGCCGATGGAAATAGCGGCAGTGCCTGTCCGTCCAATCGATCATCGGGGCAACAGCAAAGATCTTGCGGCCGTTCTTCAGCGCATCAGCGTACATCGGCTACCTTTCGTTCGCGCCGCTCATACAACAAGTGCGGCATCATCGCCAGTTTTGCCAACGCTGGCGGAGGCGCTAGTATCGGAGATCGCGTCGGCAACATGCCCGATCGCGCCACGGAAGGAGAAAACATGCCGCTGTACGCTCTCGGCAAGATTGTGCCGAAGACCCCTGCCCCCGGCAGTTACTGGATCGCTCCGAATGCGACCGTGATCGGCGACGTCGATATCGGTGAGGATGTCGGGATCTGGTTCGGTGCAGTCCTGCGCGGCGACAACGAGCCCATCCTGCTCGGGGCCGGCACCAATATCCAGGAAGGCGTGATGATCCACAACGATATCGGTTTTCCGGTCAGCATCGGTCCCGGCTGCACCATCGGCCATCACGCCATCATTCATGGCTGCACGATCGGCGAGAACTCGCTGGTGGGCATGGGCGCCACCATTCTCAATGGCGCACGCATCGGCAACAACTGCCTCGTGGGCGCCAATGCGCTCGTTACCGAAGGAAAGGTGTTTCCCGACAATTCACTGATTGTCGGCTCGCCCGCAAAAGCGGTCCGTCTCCTGGATGAAGCGGCCGTGGCAGCACTGCAGAGATCTGCCGCCCACTACGTGGAGCGATGGAAGGTGTTTGCGCAGGATTTGCGCGCGATCTAGAAAGGCGGGTACCGTTGTCGCAAGCGACAACGGTACCCGTCATTTCCGTCGATGCTACTTGATCTTGAGAAGCAGGATCTTGCCGGCCATGGTGATGCCATGTGCCGACTCCTCGGGAGCGATGTCCGGATCGACCGGCTTCAGGAGCCCGTGCTCGCGAAGTTCCGTCAGCGTCGTGGTGGTCAGGAACTTGATCTTCTGCGGTCGCTCCTTGAAGCGGTCGGTCCTGGCATAGGTGATCTCGGCGTTGAGGTGCGTCCACTTCTTTCCGACCTGCGGATAGACATCGCCGTCCTTGGCAAGTTTGAGGCCGCGAATCTGGGTCGGCGTTAGTTCAATCATGTTCTCGTCTTTCGTCAGTCGGATCGGTTATGGCCGTCCGGCGATCGTATTGACCGGCCGAAGCAGTCGGTTAGGCGCGCGCCGCAGACGTCAGGGCTGCATCGCGGAAGGAAACAAGCTTCTGGCGCTGGTCGTCCCAGAGGACGAGCTTCACGCAGCGAAGGCTGTCGCGGATGGTAATGCGGCCGATATCCGCCAATTGCGGGTGGTCACGCAGCACCTCCGGCAGCCGGTAGTACGGAATGCGGCTGGCAAGGTGGTGAATATGGTGGATGCCGATATTGCCGGTGACCCAGCGCAGCACCGGAGGCAGGTCGTAATGCGAAGCCCCATGCAAGGCGGCGTTCGGGAACTTCCAGTCCTCGCCAGCAGACCAATGCGTCTCTTCGAACTGATGCTGCACGTAGAAGAGCCAGATGCCCGCAGCGCCGGCCAGGAGAACGATCGGCAGGTGAATGACCAGGAACGGCACGACGCCGATCGCCCAGATCATCAGGCCAGCCAGAACCGCGACCGCAAGGTTCGTCGACATCGTCGAAACCCAAGGCTGTGCACCGGACTTCATCATCCCGAACGGCAAGCGTTGCTTGAAGAGAAACAGCCAGGCCGGGCCGATGCCGAACATCACCAGCGGGTGGCGGTAGAGACGGTATCCGAGGCGCCCGAAGGGTGAGAGTGCCTGGTATTCGGCGATCGTCAGCGTGGTGATGTCGCCGATGCCGCGCTCGTCGAGATTGCCTGCCGTCGCGTGATGGGCAGCATGCGCCCGGCGCCAGTAGTCATAAGGCGTGAGTGTCAGCACCCCAAGGACGCGTCCGGTCCAGTCGTCGAGCTTGCGGCGGCCGAAGAAGGAGCCATGACCGCAGTCGTGCTGGATCATGAACAGCCTCAGAAGTGCTGCACCGGCCGGGATGATGGCCAGGAGCCCGACCCAGAAGCCGTAGGCGAAGGAGAAATAGGCGACCGCCCAGAAGATCGCAAAAGGCACGACCGTGACAAGGAGCTCGAATGCACTACGCCCGATATCAGGCTGCCGATAAGGCGCAAGAATCTTCAACCATGCCCCGGCATTGTCGTCGGAGGGTGGAGCAGATGTCTGGACGCGGGCGTTCATTTGCATAATTTTCCGGTATTTGATGGGTCGGCAGCTGCCTGCCGGAATGGTTGATTGCGCCCGACATGCGGGCGCAACAGCAATGGATCAGGATTTGCGGGCCTTGCGGGCAGCATAGCGGCGGTCACGTTCCGCCTTGCGGGCTGCTTCGTCTGCCACGACGCGCGAAACGCGGTCGGCAACCTCGGCCTGACGGGCTTCCGCAACTGCCTTTTCCTCGGCCTCGGCCGCAGCCGCCTCGGCGCCGGCCTCGGCCAGCAATCGCTCGTTCTCCGCTGCCTTCTGCGCTTCGCGTTCGGCACGCCGTGCTTCGCGGGCGAGGCTCACTGCTTCGCGGGCAGCCAGCTTTTCCTGCATTTCAGGATCGGTGGGCTTTGGAGCCGATGCAAACTTTGCCAGAAGCTGTCGCTTCGCTTCTGCAGCCGTGGTGCGGCGTTCAGCAAAGCCGTTATCGTTAGGGTGTTTCAACAGATATTCCTTTGGATCTCGTTTAGGTTGGCTCTTCTGGCTCCCACCGCTTCCGGGTGGAGCCGACGCAGATCACCGTCCGGCAGGGACTGGTGAACGCAAAAAGGCCAGACTTGCGCCTGGCCTTTCGAAACTTATTGCCGCCACGCCAGTACATTCGTGGTCATCGGCGGCCAAAAGCCTTAGGCAGCGCGGAGCTGGCCTGCGGACATCTTGCCCGACTTGTTGTCGCGCTCAAGTTCGAACGCGAGCTTCTGACCTTCAACGATCGAACCCATGCCTGCACGCTCTACGGCAGAGATGTGAACGAAGACGTCGGCACTGCCGTCGTCAGGCTGAATGAAGCCGAAGCCCTTGGTGGCGTTGAACCATTTAACTGTGCCAGTGGCCATAACGAACCCTTTCTTAGCAACATTGATCACCGCTGGGCGACGCCCAACGGAGTTTTTCGACTTTTGAGAGAAGGAAGTTCGTTACGGAGCGCAAAGCGCATCAAAAACAAATATCGCAAACAAAGTATCGATGTCTCTCTATACGCCCCCAGGTCTCTCACGTCAATGTTTTGTTTTGGGAGAAAGGGGGGCGCATCCGGAAACGGCGTTTCTCAGAACGCCGAAGATGGCGTCCCGGCGGCGGTCGTTACAGGACCGACCGCCCGCATCTTGTTCCTATAGGCTGCGGCGAGGAAGCGGATAGGCTTCCGATTCATAGAGCCTCTGCATCTGCTGGCCGTCGTAGCGTGCTTCTTCCACTTCGAGCACCGATCCGCGCAACAGCCCGGACGGCATGTCTTCCATTGCGAAGCGAAGTGCTTCCGCGACAGAATCGAACCTGCGGTAGCGGAGCCGGCTTGTTCGTTTTACCGTCTTGCAGGGGTAAAGTCCGGCGCTGGCGTTATAGTCAAACATCCGCATGGGTCGGTTCCTTCTTGCTGAACACGCCGTCGCCAGCGCTCTGCGTCCGCCTTTGCAGACGTTCCTGCCGCTCCGCTGGCTTGCGCTCGCGGCTCCTGAGCGTCTGCCGAGCACGAACTTCTTCGAGCTTGGCCGCATTGGAGCCTTCGGCAACCGGGCGCCGGAACAGGCTTTCCGCCGAATGGCGGGTAAAGTCGGTCATAAGTGTATCCTAAAATCCAGGTGAGGCCTGCGCTTGGCGAGGCCTGTCGTGCACTCCGCATCTCGCGGAGCCGTGAGTTTCGCAGACAACAGAACCAAGATGATGGTTCATTCAGACTTGGCAGCGCCAGCCTGAAGAGCGAAGCATGAGTTTATAAGTGGTGGTGGTCGGCGCCGCGTGCAAGGCGGCGCTGAGCGAAACCGGCAACCATCAGATACAGGCTGCAAAGGTTATCGGCATCAGCCGAGGCTACTTCTTCTTGCCGAAGTCGCCCGTGCTGTTGGCAAATTTAACCTGCGAACCCGGAGCGGCAACGGCAGCTGCAGCTGTCTTGTCCTTCTTCGGTTTTCGCACTTCCTTGTTGCTTTTTGCCTGACCTTTGGCCATTTGGCTCTCCTGATGATGTCGTGTTGAACGGTCGTTTGCGGACTGCTCCTCCCCAACGCGGCAAGATACCGACCATTGAGCGCTCCGCCACCCGCGGAGACAGAAGCGTCTTGTTCAGATGGAAGGCACCGGGCTCGCACCCAGCTTTCCGAGAACAATCGTATCGGACAGCGGAAGCGTGATTCGAGGCCCCGCGGCGGAAACATCGACGCGCTGGTTTGCCCAGGTCGACGACTGCACCGAGTGGCGGTCCTGTCGATCCTGAATGTTTTCGCGGTAACCGAAGCCGCTGATACCAGCGAGGTTACGGGACAGGCTGTAAAGATGAAGGTCGGAAGACATCTGTCCTCCTTTCGTTGGGGCCAAGGCTGTGAACCCCGGAGCAGCAGCGCCCTTGATCCGGCTGCTGACAATTAACCTTGCGCCAATTCGGTGGAAAACGCAAGGTTTATCAGGTGTCGAACGGCAGACCATTGGCGTCTGTCACCGCAGCAAGGCAGGCGCCTAAGCGGCGCAGGTCTCGCAAAGGCCGCGGATCTCGATCGTCGTCTTCGCCGGCTTGAAATTGCGCTGCTTGGCCCAGTCGTCGAGCCGGTGATCCACCGCGTGGTCATGGAATTCGACGACATGTCCGCAGCTCTCGCAGATCGCAAAGGCAACCGTGCCATGGCCATGTGCCCCGCAGCAGGCCTTCTCCTGGTGGGCACACGCAACGAAGGCGTTCAGGCTTTCCAGCCTATGGATCATGCCCCGCTCGAGCAGCTTGTCGAGCGCACGGTACACCTGCAGCGGCGCGCGAAACCCGTGGTCACGGAGCTTGTCGAGAATCGTATAGGCACTGAGCGGCCCATCCGAGTGCGACAGCACGTCGAAGACCAGCGTCTGGTTCTTGGTCAAAGCGGGCGCAATCATGGGCGCACTCCTCTGTTGGCGGCCGCCTCGGCCCGGTTCGCCCGACTGCCCGGCAGAAGGCTGAGGATGAACAGCAGCAGCGCGGCGACGACGATGGAGGGGCCGGACGGCGTATCATAATGTAGGGATCCGAACAGTCCTCCGACAACCGCCAGCGCTCCGATCAGCGACGCAAAGACCGCCATCCGCTCCGGACTGGCCGAAAACCGTCGAGCCGTGGCTGCGGGAATGATGAGGAGGGCTGTGATCAGCAGGATGCCGACGATCTTCATGGAGATCGCAATCACGAGCGCCATCAGCAGCATGAACAGAAGCCGCGCACGCTCCGGCTTCAGCCCCTCCGCCTCGGCGATGTCCTCGCTGACGGTGGAGGCGACGAGCGGGCGCCAGAGCCAGACCACGGCGGCGAGGACGACGATGCCACCACCCCAGATCAGCGCTATGTCTTCGCGCGTCACCGCCAGGATATCGCCGAACAGGAAGGCCATGAGGTCGATCCGCACCCAGCTCATGAAGGCGACGAGAACAAGCCCGATCGCCAGCGTCGAATGCGACAGAATGCCGAGAAGCGCATCCGCAGAGAGCGCCTGGCGCCGCTGCAGGAACAGGAGAAGCAGCGAGACCGCCACCGCCACCGCAAACACGCTGAGCAGCAGGTTGAGATCGAAGAGCAGCGAGATGGCAACGCCAAGCAGCGCCGAATGCGCCATCGTATCGCCAAAATAGGCCATCCGCCGCCAGACGACGAAACACCCGAGGGGGCCAGTCGTCAGTGCAACGCCGATGCCGGCGACCATGGCGCGGACGAAGAAGTCGTCAAGCATGGCGGTTCCCCTCCCCGGCTGGCGTGGCATGGTCGTGGCCATGGTGGTCGTGACCGTGATGGTCGTGTTCCTGATGATGATCGTGGGCGTGATGCCCGTCGCCGGGATGGCAATGATCTGTGATCGATCCGTCGCCGTGCAACACCCGCCCGTCATCGAGATGGGTATGGTCGTGGCGGTGGCTGTAGACCGCAAGCCCCCGGGCATTGCCGCCGAACAGGCGCTGGTAGTCCTCGCTGCGGCTGACGGCCTCGGGCGTACCGCGGCAGCAGACATGGCCGTTCAGGCAGATGACGGTATCCGTGCCGGCCATGACCATGTGCAGATCGTGCGAGATCAGCAGGATGCCGCATCCCGTGGTCTTGCGGATGTCGCGGATGAGATCGTAGAGCGCCGTCTCGCCGGCGAAATCCACGCCCTGCACCGGCTCGTCGAGCACCAGCAGATCGGGCTTGCGGGCGATCGCCCGGGCAAGAAGCGCCCGCTGGAATTCGCCACCGGAGAGATGGCGCACCTCCGCCTCGACGAGATGGGCAATGCCGGTCGCCGAAAGCGCATCCGTCAGATCATCGTCGGCAAGACGGCCGGTCAGGCGCATCAACCGGCGCACCGTCAGCGGCATGGTCCAGTCGATGGAGAGCTTCTGGGGAACATAGCCGATGCGCAGATCCTCGGCGCGCTGGACCGTGCCCTCGTCGGCACGCAGGACGCCGGTGACGAGCTTGGCCGTCGTCGACTTGCCGGCGCCGTTCGGGCCGATCAGCGTCAGGATCTCGCCGCGGCCGATGGAGAGATCGACGCCACGCACGAGCCAGCGCCCGCTGCGGCGGATCCCGGCCTGCCGGAGTTCAACGAGTTGATTTCGGCCCTGCGGACCGGCCCTGGTATCCATCAGCATCTTTTTCTGCAGCCCTGTTGCCTGAGGCTATGACACACGTTATAGCATTACGCAATTGATGTAATAACATTACAGTCTCAGGCAAGCCTCACAGCAAGGACGCAGCGATGAAAACCCCGGCCCTCCTCCTGGCATCTTCCATCCTTTTCGGCCCAACGGCCGCATCGGCCGCCCCTGACGTGGTCGTCTCGATCAAGCCGATCCATTCGCTGGTCGCCGCCGTCATGCAGGGCGTCGGCGAGCCGACATTGATCGTCGAGGGGGCGGCCTCGCCGCACACCTTCACCATGAAGCCGTCCAATGCCCGCGCCGTCGAGGGCGCAGATCTGGTCTTCTGGATGGGCCCCGGCATGGAAGCCTTCCTGGAGAAGCCGCTGCAGGCCCTCGCATCGGACGCCACGGTCGTCGAGCTTGACGATGTAGACGGCCTGACCAAGCTGCCCTTCCGCGAGGGCGGCGCCTTCGACGCCCATGACCATGGCGATGAGGGGCATGAGCACGAAGAGCATGCCGAGGGCGACGACCATGCGCATGACGAGACGGCGGAGGCCGGCGAAGACCATCACCACGATCACGACGCGTTCGACACGCACCTGTGGCTGGACCCGACGAACGCCAAGGCGATGGCGTCCGCGATCGAGAAGGCGCTGGTCGACGCCGATCCGGACAATGCCGCGACCTATGCGTCCAACCTTGAAACCTTGAACACAAGGATCGACGCGCTCGACAAGGAGATCGCCGAGACGGTGGCGCCGGTCAAGGACAAGCCCTTCGTCGTCTTCCACGACGCCTATCAGTATTTCGAGGCACATTATGGCGTGCGTGTCGCTGGCTCGGTGACCGTCAGCCCGGAAGCCATTCCGGGCGCCGAACGGGTGCAGGAAATCCATGAGAAGGTAAAGGAACTAGGCGCGGCCTGCGTGTTCGCCGAGCCGCAGTTCGAGCCGAAACTGATACAGGTGGTCACCGAAGGCACGAACGCCCGCTCCGGCACGCTCGACCCGGAAGGGGCGACGCTGACCGAGGGCCCGGACCTCTATTTCGACCTGATGCGCTCGATCGCGGCGAGCCTCAGGGACTGCCTGTCAGGCGCTTGAGGCAAGTGGCAGACTGACTGATCGAAAGGGCGGCGCGTGCCGCCCTTCTTTTTATCCACGTCATCGCGCGGCGATGATGCGCGAAATGATCCCCGAGGTAATGCCGATCAGCAGGAAATCATTGTCGACCTTGACCCAGCGGTACCCACGCGGCGGTTCGGACAGCCGGTAACGGTGATAGTCCCTGACATAGAGCAGGTGGCGGCGTTCGGCGGCGGACAGCCTGTGCCCCCTGTTCCACCGGTGCTTCTTGACCACGACCTTCTTCTCGACCTTGACCTGCCGCTCGACGTGGCGGCTGCGATCGGAATATCGGTGACCGTCCCGCGCCTGAGCCATCGGAGCGGCCAGAACCGTGGCCGCGAGCATGAGTGCAACAAGCTTCTTCATGGTCATTCCTCGTGTTGTCGACGAGGATGAGGCTAGGCTCCGCCGACGAATGCCAGCTGAAATTCTAGATCACACTTATATAGTGACCACAGCGTTTTATGCAGCAGCGCTAATGTAGAACATCAGGATTCAATGTGCTCATAGACGAAGCGGCTGAAGTCGGCCGGATGGGCGCGTCCAGACGTGTCGAAGGCAAGCATGCCGGCAAAGGCACCGGTGAACGAGCCGTGCTCGCCCCGCCCACCCTCATCCGAGATGACGCCCGCATCGAGCACCGGACCGAGCCGCTGCCAGCCGCCACCAGATGCAGGGCGCCATAAGAACTGCAGATCATTCTCCCTGATCTCCATCGCCAGGTCGACCGCTCCGTCTGGCACCGCGACGCCGCTGTCGACCGGAAAGACCATCCGGCCATGGGGGAAATCACCGGCGCAGGAGAAGATCGTGACGACGCGGCCGAGCTTTTCGTGAAGCGTCACCACCAGGGCATGAAACTTGTGCCGGTTGTAGTAATGGGTAAGGCCCGCCACCTGCTGGTAAGTGTCGGGAGAAAAGTCGATCGTCGTTTCGGCGCGGAAGGAATGATGCTCCTGCCGCCGCGCGACAAGCGCCTGCTCGAACCATGAGCCGATACTTTCGCGGCCGTAGAGACGCAGGTGGCCCGGCCGCTCCGAGAGGCTGAAGATCCGCTCCGGCTTTGGCGTGCGCAGCCACTGGAACTCGGTCGGCAGCAGACCCGGTTCGAAGCGGGTCTCGATGCGCGCGGGTTGTTCGAGCACGTCGACATCGGTCGGTGCCGGAACCTCGACGTCCGGCACGACGCCGCCCTGGGCGAGATAGAGCCAGCCGTCGTCCTTCCAGACGCATTTCTGCAGCGCCGTTTCCCGACCGAGCGTACAGCGGCGCTTCGGCGGCATCGGACGGCCGCAGAGGTGCGTATGATAGGCTTGGCCGTCAGGCGTCTCGACATACTGCCCATGCCCTGCCCTCTGCAGCATCGCCTCGGGTGCGTCCTTGGACGTGATGAGATGCATGTTCGGATGCATCTCATAGGGACCGTCTGTCGCGCGCGAGCGGGCCATGGTGACGGCGTGGTCGTAGCCGGTACCGCCCTCGGCCGTCGTCAGGTAGTACCAGCCGTTCCGCTTGAAGAGATGCGGCCCCTCGACCAGTCCGAGCGGGCTGCCGGCGAAGATGTTCTTGATCGGACCCTTCAGCGACTTCGTCTCCGGATCCCATTCCTGCAGCAGGATACCGTCGAAGGCCGGGCTCTTCGGCGCGCCGCCATAGCTCTCGGTGCGGTGGTTCCACTGCATGTTGACGAACCACTTGCGGCCGTCTTCGTCGTGGAAGAGCGATGGGTCGAAACCGGAGGAGTTCACGTAGATGGGATCGGACCAGTCGCCCTCGATGGTGGGCGACGTGACGATGTAGTTGTGGGCGTCCTTGAAGTTGCCGTCGTAGCGCTTGACGTCCGTATAAACGAGCCAGAACAGGCCGTCGGCATAGGACAGGCATGGCGCCCAGATGCCGCAGCTGTCGGGGTTGCCGCGCATGTCGAGCTGGCTTTG
The DNA here is from genome assembly GCF_000705355.1 of Pseudorhizobium marinum. Classification (NCBI taxonomy): domain Bacteria; kingdom Pseudomonadati; phylum Pseudomonadota; class Alphaproteobacteria; order Hyphomicrobiales; family Rhizobiaceae; genus Pseudorhizobium; species Pseudorhizobium marinum. Next base: position 67,307 of record NZ_JMQK01000005.1, on the reverse strand, counting down.
CCGCTCCAGCGGCCGGCGCACCAGCGTCCAGTTGACCAGATCCTTGGAGTGATGGATCTGCACCCCCGGGTACCATTCGAAGGTGGAGGTGGCGATATAGTAGTCGTCGCCCACACGGCAGATCGACGGATCGGGATTAAACCCCGGCAGGATCGGGTTGCGGATCATGGTGTCACTCCTCCAAAGTCGAATATCTGCAAATGTCCCTCATCCGCCTGCCGGCACCGTCTCCCCATCAAAAATGGGGAGAAGGACAACCGCGGTACCGTCTCCATCCGATCGACGCTCCGGCAGGGCACGTACCCTCGCCCCGCCTGCGGGAAGCGGGTTGGGGTGAGGGGCAGCTCTCGCTGTCAATCAGCGGGACGGCCCCTCGCGCTCGGCCGACGCCGCCCAGAGATTGATGTCGGCGTCCCTGGCGAAGCTGTCGATTTCCGCCAGTTCCTCCGCCGTGAAATCGGGCTTCTCCAGTGCCTTGACGCAATCCTCGACCTGCTCCGGCCGGCTGGCGCCGATCAGGGCGGTGGTCACCCGGCCGCCGCGTAGCGCCCAGGCAATCGCCATCTGCGCCAGCGTCTGCCCGCGCCGTTCGGCGATGGCGTTGAGCGAGCGCAGGTTCTCGATGTTGCGGTCGTTGAGGAAGGCCGGGCGCAGCGACTTGCCCTGGGCGGCCCGGCTGTCGTCCGGAATTCCCCCCAGATATTTGGAGGTCAGCATGCCTTGGGCGAGCGGCGAGAAGACGATCGAGCCGATGCCGAGATCCTCCAGCGTGTCGAGGAGCCCGTCCTCCTCCACCCAGCGGTTGATCATCGAATAGCTCGGCTGGTGGATCAGGATCGGCGTGCCGAGGTCCTTCAGGATCGCCATGGCCTCGCGGGTGCGCTTCGAATTGTAGGACGAGATTCCGACGTAAAGCGCCTTGCCTGACCGCACGATCTGGTCGAGCGCGCCACAGGTCTCCTCAAGCGGCGTGTCGGGGTCGAAGCGATGCGAATAGAAGATGTCGACATAGTCGAGACCCATGCGCTTCAGGCTCTGGTCGCAGGACGAAACCAGATACTTGCGGCTGCCCCATTCGCCATACGGGCCCGGCCACATGTTGTAGCCGGCCTTGGATGAAATGATCAGCTCGTCGCGATATCCGGCAAAATCGGTGCGCAGGATCTCGCCGAAGGCGGTTTCCGCGCTGCCGGCCGGCGGACCATAGTTGTTGGCGAGGTCGAAATGGGTGATCCCGAGGTCAAAGGCCTTGCGGCAGATCGCCTGCTTGCGCTCATGCGGCGTGTCATGGCCGAAATTGTGCCACAGCCCCAGCGAGATTGCCGGGAGCTTCAGGCCGGAATGGCCGCAGCGGTTGTATTTCATGGTGGAATAACGGTCGTCTGCCGGTTGCCAGGCCATGATATCCTCCTGTCTTTGGAAATGCGACGCGGGCGCGAGCGGCCCGCATCGCATACATAGCCGATCAGCGCAGCAAGGCCAGCGCCTCGTCGATCCCGAGCGGGTCCGGCTGGGTGCAGGTCGTCGTCATGTCGATGAAACGCCCCTCCTCCCCGGACTTCAGGATCGAGGTCAGCACGTCGATGCCGTGCAGCGAGCGGTCGAGCGAGCAGCGCGGATCGCGCTTCTCGATCAGCGCCATGGCCATGTCGGCAAGACCGGCCGCCCGGTAGTTGGCGCGCGGACCGTTCGGGTGTTCCTGGTTCGCCTTCGAGAACGGATGATCCCATTCGGGCAGCGGCTTGATGTCCTTGTCCCGCCCCGACGCTTCCACGAGACCGCCAAAGAAGTTCGGATCCGGCACATAGAGAGACCCTTCCGTGCCGTAGAGCTCCATGTTGGCATGGCGGTGCGACCAGACATCCCAGCTCGCCGACATGGTGATCGTGGCACCGTTTGCGAATTCCAGGAGGGCGTGGATGTTGGTCGGTGTCTCCACCGGGATCGTCTGGCCGGCGAGCGGCTCGCTGGTGATGGTCCGGGTGGCGCTGGCCATAGAGGTCAACGCCCCGACGCGCTTCACCGGGCCGATCAGGTTGATCAGGTTGGCGACATAATAGGGCCCGAGATCGAGGATCGGGCCGCCGCCCTTGAGGAAGAAGAAGCCCGGATTGGGGTGCCACATCTCCATCCCCGCACTCATCACGTGGCAGGTACCGGAGGTAATGCGTCCGACGCCGCCCTCATCGACATATTTGCGCGCCAGCTGGTGGGCGCCGCCGAGGAAGGTGTCGGGAGCGCAGCCGATCGCCAGGTTCTTCGCCTTCGCGATCCGCCGCAACTCCTCGCCCTCCTCGAGCGACAGCACCAGCGGCTTTTCCGAATAGACGTGCTTGCCGGCTTCCAGGATGGCCTTGGAGACCAGGAAATGCGCGTCGGGGATGGTCAGGTTGACGATGACGTCGAGTTTGTCATTGGCAAGCAGTTCCTCGATCGACTGCGCCTTCACGCCGTATTCCTTCGCGCGCAGTTCGGCTGCACTGCGGTTCAGGTCGGCGCAGGCCAAAATCCTGAAGCCGTTGAACAGCGGCCCCAGCGCCAGATAGGTGATTGAAATATTGCCGCATCCGATGATGCCGACACCGAGTTCCTTGGCCATGCGAGGCTCCGATCAGAGTTTTCAGTAGGTCTTGAAGGCCGCGATCGAACGCGCGATCAACCGTTCGAGATCGTTGGGATTGTCGTGTTCAACGACGTAGTGCTTCGTCTGCGTCTTGCTGCGCAGCGCCGCCATCAGCCGCTTCCAGTCGACGGTGCCGTGACCGACGTCGGCCCATCCGTCCTCGTCGGCGTTTTCACCGGCTGGGGCGATGTCCTTGACGTGGACGGCGGTGATGCGGTCGCCGTAGCGGTCGATCCAGGCCATCGGATCGGCACCGCCGCGGATGACCCAGGCGATGTCGGCCTCCCAGGCGAGATCAGGCCCGCCTTCGAGGATCTGCTCCTGCGCGGTCGTGCCGTCTTCCAGCGTCTTGAACTCGAAGTCGTGGTTGTGCCAGCCGAAGGTGTAGCCGGCATCCTGGTAGCGCTTGCCGGCTTCGGAAAGGCGCTTGCCGAAAGCGCGCCAGCCGGCGGCGTCCGTCGGCCGCAGATCGGCCACCAGATGCGGGCAGTAGATCGCCTCAAGCCCAAGCGTCTTTGCGATCAACAGAGCCTGTTCCGGCTCCTTTTCCAGAAGGTCGAGGCCGAAATGGCCGGTCGGCATGGTCAGCCCGTTGGCGTCGAGATCGGCCTTCATCGCCTTCAGCTGGCTCTCGTCGAATGTCGCATAAAGGGCGCCATAGCCCTCCACCTCCGCATAGCCCGCCTTGCCGAGTGCGGCGAGTGTATCGGCGAGCGGCGGGAAATTGCGGGCGCTATAGAGCTGGAAACCGAGTTTTGTCATGTCATCCTCCTGGGCTGGCGGCCCGTCTGCTGAAAGGTCAATCTGCCGACTGGCAGGAATAGAGGTCGTAGATGCGGAATACGGGGCCTGCGGCACTCGGCGCCGAGGGCGTGAAGGTGATCCGGCGGCTTTCGCCGGCGGTAAGGTCGAAGGCGTTGTCGGAATAGCGGCCGGGCGTATCGCTCTCGACCATCACGAAGAGGGCGAGGCCTGACGCCTGCACCAAGAGGTCGATCGCGCCATCACCGGCCGGTGACACGGAGACCTCCAGGCCCGACGGCGTGAGATCGAGCGCCTTGTAGGTGCCATGCACATAGTGCCCCTCGCCGCCCATCCCGTTCGTCGCCGTGAAGCTCCAGAACAGAATCGCATCCGGCGGAAGGTCGGCCGCAGACAGGGTGACCGCCGTCACGGCCGCATCCGGGGAAGAGAAGGCATCGACGCTCTTCAGCGGCGTGCGGATACCGTCAAGCGAGGCCGTCGAGAGGTTGATCGTCACGTTGACGGCATCCCTTGTGTCGTTGACGAGCGAAATACGGATTTCCGCACCGTCCTCCGACGGAATGGCGGCCACCGCCACCGGCTGGAAGAAGCGCCGGGCGACATAGTGCAACACCTTCCAGCCGCCGCCATAGTCGAGGCTCGACCACGAAGCGACCGGCCAGGTGTCGTTGAGCTGCCAGTAGAGCGTGCCCATGCAGTGGGGCTTCAGGGACCGCCAGTAGTCCACCGCCGTACGGATCGCCAATGCCTGCTGAACCTGGCTGAGATAGACGAAGTTGGCAAAATCCTTCGGGAACCGGAAATACCGGAACATGGTCGCAGCGATCCGCTCGTTGCCGCCGGCGTTCTTCTGGTGGTGCTCCATCACCGGCGAGGCGATGTTCAAGTCCTTCGGATCGGCATAGGTCTGGATGACCGGCAGCGAGGTATAGGACTGAAAGCCGAACTCCGAGCAGAAGCGGGGGCGGACGGAGCGGTAGTTGTCGAAGCTCCTGTTCTCGTGCCAGACGGACCAGTAGTGCATGTCGCCGGAGCCGTCGGCATGCCAGGCGTCGCCATAGTCGAGATAGCCGGAGGCCGGGCTGGACGGCCACCAGATCGCGTCCGGCGCCGCCTTTCGGAGCGCCTGCTCGATCGTGCGGTTGAGACGGTCGTAGGAGACCAGATAGCGGTCGCGGTTCCCGATCGATTCCTTGAACCAGGTCAGCGCACCGACCAACTCGTTATCGCCGCACCAGAGCACGATCGACGGATGCGTGATCAGCCGGCGAACCTGGTAGTCCACCTCCTCTGCCACATCGTCCAGGAAATCCGGCGTCGACGGATAAAGGTTGCAGGCGAACTGGAAGTCCTGCCAGACCATCAGCCCGAGCCGGTCGCAGAGGTCGTAGAACCAGTCGGCTTCGTAGAAGCCGCCGCCCCAGACGCGGATCATGTTCATGTTGGCATCGACGGCCGACTGCAGCAGGTCCTGCGTCTTCTCCGGGCTGGTGAGCGAGAAGAGAGCATCCGCCGGTATCCAGTTGGCACCGCGGCAGAAGATCTCCCGGCCGTTGATGCGGAAGGCGAAACGGCTGCCCGCCTCGTCCGGATCGGTGAGCAGTTCGACCGTGCGCAGGCCGATCTGGCGCGCCACCGTTTCGCCCGGGATGTCGACAGTCAGCCGATAGAGGTGCTGGTCGCCGCTGCCCGCCGGCCACCAGAGCCGTGGCTCGTCGATCTCGAAGACATGATGGACCTTTGTCTCGCCGGCCGCGACGCCGCAGTCGAGCCTGATCCGATCACCATCCAGATCGAAGTGCACAGGCACGATCGTCGGTTCTTCGGCGTAAAGGGTCAGCGCCACATGCAGCTCGACCCTGCCGTCGACATGTCTCTGGCTGGTGACCACATGCTCGATGCGCGCCGGGTCGAGGCGCTTCAGCGCAATCTCGCCGTAGAGGCCGAGGGGAGCGATCGCGATGTTCCAGTCCCAGCCGAAATGGCATTGCGGCTTGCGCAGCATGTTGCCGTTCGGGATCGGCGAGTTGCCGGGGTGATAGGGAACATAGAAGGGCTGCCGCGCCTGGCGCTCGGCGCCGGCGGCAATGCTTGAATGAAAATGGATGCGAATCGTATTTTCGCCCGTCTGCAATGCCGCCGAGACATCCGGTCTGAAGCGCCGGAAGCAGTTGTCGGCCGAAAGCACCGGAACATCGTTGATGAAGACGATGGCGACGGTGTCGAGATAAGTGATGTCCAGATACCACCTGCCATCTGGATCATCGACGACGAACTGCCGCTCGACGACCCAGTCGCGCTCGGCGACCCACTGCACCTGTTCCTCGTTACGGCCCTCATAGGGATCCGGGATCAGTCCGGCGACCTTCAGGGCCGTGTGCACATCGCCCGGAAGCGGCATGTCGGCCCGATGCACCGCGTCCGCGGACGCGAGGCTCCAGACACCGGAAAGGTCGAGGTTGGAGGATGGCATGGCTGAACTCAGATCCGCTCTTCCGTCTCGGCGTCGAACAGGGACGCCACCGTCATGTCGAAGGACAGCTGCAGCTTGGCGCCGGGCGCGTAGCGTTTCGCCCCGCCGATTCGAACCGACATCGTATGCCCGGCGTGCTTCAGCCAGAGCAGGTTGTCGGCGCCCATCGGCTCCTCGATGTCGACGACCGCATCATGCATCTCGGAACCGACCTGGTGATTGTCGACATGGATGTGTTCGGGGCGCAGCCCCAGCACCACCTTGCGGCCCGGCGTGAGCGGCGAGTCTGCATCGTATCCGTCCAGAGAGAAGGAAACGCCGTGGGTCTGAAACACGGTGCGACCGCCCTCCTCCGCCAGTTCGCCGCGCAGGAAGTTCATCGACGGCGAGCCGATGAAGCCCGCCACGAAGAGGTTCACCGGCCGGTTGTAGATCGTCATCGGCTCGTCGAGCTGCTGGATCTCGCCGCTCTTCATGATGGCGATCCGGTCGGCCAGCGTCAGCGCCTCGATCTGGTCGTGGGTTACGTAGATCATGGTGTTCTTCAGCGCGTGGTGCAGCCGCTTGATTTCGACGCGCAGCTCCGAGCGCAGCTTGGCGTCGAGGTTGGAGAGCGGCTCGTCGAACAGGAAGACGTCGACGTCGCGCACCAGCGCCCGGCCGATCGCCACGCGCTGCCGCTGGCCGCCGGAAAGTTCCGCCGGCTTGCGCTTCAGCAGCGGCTCGATCTGCAGGATCTCGGAGGCGCGCGCGATGCGCCGGTCGATGTCCTCCTTCGGCACCTTGGCGACGCGCAGCCCGAACGAGAGGTTCTTCTCGACCGTCATCTGCGGGTAGAGGGCGTAGGACTGGAATACCATGCCGATGCCGCGGTCCTTCGGCTCCTCCCAGGTGACATTCTTGCCCTTGATGAAGATCTGCCCGTCGGTTGGCTCCAGCAGGCCGGCGATGCAGTTGAGAAGCGTGGACTTGCCGCAGCCCGAGGAGCCGAGCAGCACGAGGAATTCGCCGTCATGCACTTCGAGATCGAGGTTCTGAAGCACCTTGACCGCGCCGAAGGAGAGGGAGAGGTCACGGATGGAAACGCTGTTGGACATGGATTACCCCTTCACTGCGCCTGCGGCGATGCCGCGGACGAAAAGACGGCCGGAAACGAAATAGACGATCAGGGGAACGGCGCCCGTCAGAAGCGTCGCGGCCATGTTGACATTGTACTCCTTCACGCCCTGGACGGAGTTGACGATGTTGTTGAGCTGCACCGTCATCGGATAGCTGTCGGGCCGTGTGAAGATGACGCCGAACAGGAAGTCGTTCCAGATACCGGTCACCTGCAGGATCATGGCCACCACGAAGATCGGCAGCGCCATGGGCAGCATGATGCGGAAGTAGATCTGCCAGAATCCGGCACCGTCGATGCGCGCCGCCTTGAACAGCTCCACCGGCAGCGAGGCGAAGTAGTTGCGGAAGAGCAGCGTCAGGATCGGCATGCCGAAGATCGTGTGAACGATCACGAGCCCCGTCAGCGTACCGTAGACACCGAGTTCGCGCAGCGCGATGACGACCGGATAGATCATCACCTGGTAGGGAATGAAGGCGCCGATGATCAGGATCGAGAAGAACAGTTCCGAGCCCTTGAAGCGCCAGTTGGCCAGCGAATACCCGCTGACGGAGGCCACGAAGATCGACACGACGACGGAGGGCACGAGGATTCGCACGGAATTCCAGAACCCGCGCGACAGCCCGTCGCAGTTGAGCCCGGTGCAGGCCTCTCCCCAGGCTTTGACCCAGGGTTCGAAGGTGATCTCCATCGGCGGCGAAAAGATATTGCCCATGCGGATTTCAGGCATGCCCTTGAGCGACGTGACGACCATCACGTAGAGCGGCACCAGGTAGTAGAGTGCGGCGACGAACAGCGTGCCGTAAAGGATGATGTTGCGGCGCGACAGCGCCCGCTTCGGCCGGCGACCGCGGGGGCCGGAGACATCGGCGGCAACGGCGTCGAAGCCCGCGGCGGTGGTGTTGAGTGTCGAGATGTTAGCCACGCTTCTTGCCTCCGAACTCTAGATAGGCCCAGGGAATGATGATGATCGCCACGGTCAGCAGCATCATCGTCGAGGCGGCAAACCCCTGCCCGAGGTTCTGGGCCTGGAACATGTAGTCGTAGACGTATTTGGCAGGCACTTCCGAAGCATTGCCGGGACCGCCGCTGGTCTGGGCAACAACCAGGTCGTAGACCTTGACGATGCCGCTCGCGATGATCACCAGCGTCGTGATGAAGACCGGCCGCATCATCGGGATGACGATGAAGAGATAGGTGCGCCACATCGGGATGCCGTCGACGCGCGACGCCTTCCAGATGTCCTCGTCGATGCCGCGCAGGCCGGCGAGCATCAGACACATCACGAGCCCCGTACCTTGCCACAGGCCGGCTATGAGGATGCCGTAGATGACGATGTCGGGATTGTAGAGCGGATCGAAGGTGAAGCTCTCCCAGCCGAGCGAACGGACGATGCCCTGGACGCCGAACTCGGGATTGAGGATCCACTGCCAGACGAGGCCGGTGACGATGAAGGATAGCGCAAACGGGTAGAGGAAGATCGTCCGGAACGCACTCTCGAAACGGATTTTCTGGTCCATCAGCGCCGCCAGCATGAACCCGATCAACAGGCTGAAGATCAGCGACAGGATCCCGTAGATCGCCAGGTTCTGGATCGAGATGATCCAGCGCGACGTGCTCCAGAGCCGCTCGTACTGGTCGAGTCCCACGAAGGACATCCGCGGCAGAAGCTTGGAATTCGTGAACGAGTAGATGATCGTCCAGATCGAGCCTCCGAAGAAGATTCCGACGGCGATCAGGATCATCGGAATGGAGGCAATCTTGGAATTCAGATTGCGGAAAAGCTGGTTAGGGCGTTTGGCAGGCGCGTGACCTGTCATTGTCGTGTCCTCCTCGAGCGCGACATCGCTGGACCGCAGGCAGGCGGACCGGATGCCTGCCGGCGGGATTTTAACGTGAAAGAGCGGTGGGCCGGCCGACACCGCGAACAGTGCCGGCCGGATGCGGCCGCTTGGGATCAGTCAGCTGAGGAGATGATGTCGGCAAGCCGCTCCTGGGCAGCTTCCGGGCTCATCGACGTGCTGGCGAAGAATTCCGTGAGGAGATCCTCCTTCTGCTTCTGGCTGTCGGCCGAGAGCAGCTGATCGGTGCTGGTCAGGGCATTGCCCTGCGCCACGATCTCCAGACCCTTCTTCATGCAGTCGTTGGCGGCAGCCAGATCGACGTCACCCCGGACGGGCAGCGAGCCCTTCTTGAGGTTGAATGCGACCTGCGTTGCAGGATCGAGCATGCTCTGCGCCAGGACATCCTGCGCCTTGGACTTTTCCTCGTCGTCGAGAACGGGGAAGTAGAAGGCATCGCCGCCGGTGGTGATATAGGGGCTGACGCCGAGACCCGGCAGGCAGCTGTAATCCTCGCCGGCAACCTGGCCGGCGATCTGGAATTCGCCCTGCGCCCAGTCACCCATGACCTGACCGCCGGCCTTGCCGGTGATCACCATGTTGGTGGCCTGGTTCCAGTCCTGGACATTGCTGCCGGCCGCCATGTCGCGCGCCTGGGCCGCAGCCTCGAAGACCTTTGCCATTTCCGGTCCGGCCGCCACGTCGGCGTCCTTGTCGACGTAGACGGACTGATAGACCTCCTTGCCGCCGAGAGACAGGACGAGCGTGTCGAACAGGCCGCCGGCCTGCCAGGCCTGGCCGCCGAGCGCGAGCGGCTGGATCCCTGCCTCCTTCAGCTTGGGAGCAGCCGCGACGAACTCGTTCCAGTCCTTCGGCACGGGGACGCCCGCCTGTTCGAAGGCAGCATTCGAGAGCCAGAGCCACTGCCAGGAGTGGATGTTGACCGGGACGCAATAGATCTTGCCGTCGAGGGTGCAACTGTCGAGCAGGCTCGCAGGCTTGATCACCTCTTTCCAGTTGCCCTCTTCGGCAACTGCCGTCAGATCGCGCATCAGGCCGGCTTCCACCAGTTCCTGCGCCTGACGGCCGTGGTTGAACTGGGTGGCGGCCATCGGATCACCACCGGTGATGCGGCTGATCATGATCGGGCGGGCTGTGCTGCCGGCGCCGGCGATAGCACCGTCGATCCATTTGTTGCCGGTTGCGTCGAACGCCTTGGCGAGTTCGGCGACCGCAGCAGCCTCCCCGCCGGACGTCCACCAATGCGTCACCTCCAGATCCGTTGCCTGTGCGGCACCGATTGGCAGCACGACGGTAGCCGCCAAAGCGGCTGCAAATGCACGAGTAAACATGAGTCTCCTCCCTCACTGAAACGTTTCCGTAAAAAGCTAGGCCAAAGCTTTCCCTCACGCAACAGCAGTGGGTGTAAAAATTTCGGGAGACAGGAAAATACAATCTGAAGTCGCTAAAGAAGAAGACCACTAAGGACGGTCAAGATCTGCTCATACCCCTTAATGGCAGTCTATTCAGCAATTTTATGGGTATCGACATCTCGCAAGCGCAAAAAAAGATGCTGCGTCTGCGTTGTGCAACTCCAGGGAAATGCTGGCACCGGGAAGTCGGAGAATTCGCTCGACATTTCCACTGCATCGTTTCAGTTTACAGCCTTGCGGCGCTGATCGACGGGTGAATGCACAGTGTATTCAAGTGCTGGAAAAATCTCTATAGATCCACGCCTTACTCGGATGGTGGTGGCAGGCAATGGACGATAGCACGACGAAGAGGACCGCAACTGCGCCGAGAGCGGCGCAGGAGCGACCGACTCTCAAGACGATCGCCTATATGACCGGGCTGGGGATCACCACCGTGTCACGGGCGCTGAAGGACGCGCCGGACATCGGCGCTGACACCAAGGAGCGTGTCCGCCTTATCGCCAATCAGCTTGGCTACCAGCCGAACCGCGCCGGCGTGCGCCTCAGAACCGGCAAGACCAATGTCATCGCCCTCGTCCTCAGCATCGAAGAAGAACTGATGGGCTTCACCAGCCAGCTGGTGTTCGGGATCTCGGAAGTGCTGGCCGGCACGCAGTATCATCTCGTGCTGACGCCGCACTCACACCAGAAGGACCCGATGGTGCCGGTGAAGTATATCCTCGATACTGGCTCCGCCGACGGCGTCATCATCTCCCGCATCGCGCCCGATGATCCGCGCATCCGCCTGATGACCGAACGAAACATGCCGTTCGCCGCACATGGTCGCAGCGACATGGGCATCGCCCACCCCTATCATGACTATGACAATGAGGCCTTCGCCTATCAGGCCGTGGAGAAGCTTGCCGGCAAGGGCCGCAAACGCATCGCGCTCCTGCCGCCGCCAAATGCCCTGTCATTCTATCTGCATAGCCGTAACGGCTTCGAGCGCGCCTTGAACGATTATGGATTGACGGAGGTCGCCATGGGACGGGTGACGACCGAGACGTCCCTTGGGGACATCCGCGCTCACGCAGAAGCGATGATGCGCTCCGCCAGTGCACCGGACGGGATCATCTCTCTGAGCGGCAGTTCGACGATTGCCCTGGTGGCCGGCATCGAGGCCGCCGGCAAGGTGCTTGGGCGCGACGCCGATCTCGTCTCAAAGCAATCGGCGGAGTTCCTGAACTGGATCCGCCCGGAGATCTACACCGTCAACGAGGACGTGCGGCATGCCGGGCGGGAACTCGCCAAGGCAGTGATTGCCCGGATCGACGGCGTCGCGCCGGACCTCCTGCAAAGCATCAGCAAGCCGGCCTGGTCGCCGATGGGCCCGCACGGCTGACACGCCTCCCTTGTTTTAGCAGGACATGAAAAACCCGCCACAAGGGCGGGTTTTTATTATCGTTCCGGCTCAGCCCTGATTGAGGCCGCTGCCCCAGGGGCCGTGCGGCCGGTCAAGGCCATCGACGCGCTCAAAACCATGCGCACCGAAGAAATCGCGCTGCGCCTGGATAAGGTTGGCGGTGCCGCGGCCACGACGATAGGCGTCGAAATAGGCCAGTGCCGAGGACAGTGCCGGTGCCGGCAGACCAGAAAGCGCGGCATAGGACACGACCCGACGAAGCGCACCATCTGTCTCCTTGACCATCTGCGAGAAGGCCGGCGTCACGATCAGGTTGGCGACGTCCGGATCCTTCGTGAAGGCCGAGGTGATTTCATCGAGGAAGGCCGAGCGGATGATGCAGCCGGCGCGCCAGATGCGGGCGATCGTTGGCATCGGCAGGTTCCAGCCGAACTCGGTGGAGGCTGCGGACATCACAGCGAAGCCCTGCGCATAGGCGCCGATCTTGGCGGCAAGCAGAGCATTTTCTAGATCGGCAAGGAATGCCGCCCTGTCCTTCGGCGCTTCGGCCAGTGTCGGAAGACCGAGGATGGCTTCGGCCTCTTCACGTTCCTTCTTCTGCGACGACAGGATGCGTCCGGCCACAGCCGCCTCGATGGCCGTTGCCGCCACGCCCATGTTCTGGGCTTCGATGACCGACCACTTGCCGGTGCCCTTCTGGCCGGCGCGATCGACGATCATGTCCACCATCGGGGTGCCGGAGACCGGATCGGTTGCCTTCAGCACCGTCTCCGAAATCTCGATCAGATAGGAGTTGAGACGGCCGGTGTTCCACTTGCCGAAGACTTCGCCGATCTCGGTTGCGCTCATGCCGAGGCCGTCGCGCAGGATGCCATAGATCTCGGCGATCATCTGCATGTCGGCATATTCGATGCCGTTGTGGATGGTCTTGACGAAGTGGCCGGCACCGTTTTCGCCAAGCCAGGCAACGCAAGGCTCATCGCTGAACTTGGCGGAGATCGAGGTCAGCACCTTGTCGACGCGCTTCCAGCTCTCTTCCTTGCCGCCGACCATGATTGAGGGGCCGTGACGGGCACCCTCTTCACCGCCGGAAACACCCATGCCGATGAAGGTGAGCCCGCTGTCCTTCAGGGTATCGAAGCGGCGCATCGTATCGCGAAAATTGGCGTTGCCGGCGTCGATCATGATGTCGCCAGCCGACAGATAGGGCTTCAGCGCCTCCATCTGCTGATCGACCGGGTCGCCAGCCTTGATCATGATGATGATCGGCCGCGGCGGACGGATCGACGCCACGAATTCCTCCAGCGTCTCGCACGGGATGATCTGGCCCTGCAGATCGCCGGCTTCGGCATAGAATTTGCGCGTTGCCTCCGGGCTGCGGTTGAAGACCGCGATCCGGTTGCCTTTTTCGGCAATGTTGAGCGAGAGGTTCGAGCCCATGACGCCGAGCCCGATGAGGCCGATTTCTGCCTGTTCCACGCTTCTGTCTCCATTTGAATTCCGGCCGCTGTTTTGGCACTGCGGACGTCAAACGGCAAGGCTGAAACGGGGAAAAAGCAGCTGGTTGTCAGACAGCTGGATGATCGTCATCCTCCTCGATCGCCCGCCATGCGGCGCCGTCGAGGTCGTCGTACTGGCCGCTCTTCAGCGACCAGAGAAAGGCGAAGAGGCCGAGTGCGCCGAGAGAAAGCGCGATGGGGATCAGATAGACGAGCATGTTCATGCCAGACGTGCCTCCGCCGGAACAGGGCCGGAGTCCGCGACATTCGAAGCAGACACATCCGGCCGCGAAGCGCGGTTGAGGCGCAGGGCATTGGCGACGACGATGATTGACGACGTCGACATGGCGACCGCGGCGATCAGGGGCGTTGCATAGCCCGCAAGCGCGATCGGCACGGCGATGACGTTGTAGCCGATGGCGAGCGCGAAATTCTGGCGGATCAGCCGCCCCGCCTGCCGCGATACGTCGATCGCAAGCGGCACCGCCGAGAGGCTCTCGTGCATGAAGACGAAGTCCGCAGCCTGCCGGCCGACGTCCGCAGCCGTCGCCGGTGCAATCGAGACATGGGCTGCCGCAAGCGCAGGTGCGTCGTTGATCCCGTCACCGACCATCAGCACACGTGCGCCCTGCGCGCTGAAGTCTGCGACGGCATCCACCTTGTCGCGCGGCGCAAGATCCGCCTTCCAGGAAGAGATCCCGAGGCGGCCCGCAAGCGCGCCGACGACCGGTGCGCGGTCACCGGAAAGAATGCCGGTGCGAATCCCTGCACGGTCGAGCGCCCTGATCGCAGCAGATGCGTCCGGCCGCACCGTGTCTTCAAATCGAAAGCAGGCGAGTTCGGCACCGTCGAGTGACAGCACCACTTCCGACGTGGTCCCCGCGCCGGCCGAGGCACCGCAGGCAAAGCGACGGTTGCCGAGCCGATAGAGCCCCTCCTCCGTGTGTGCCTGAAGCCCCTGCCCCGGCAGCTCCTGGATATCGTCGAACCGCGGCAGAGCGTTTCCTGCACTTCGGTAGAGCGCCTGAGACAGCGGATGGCGCGAATGCATGGCGAGACCACCGGCTAGCGACAGATGCCCGGCGCCGATCTCGCGGCCGTTGACCAGCCGGGGGCGGCCGAGCGTCAGCGTCCCGGTCTTGTCGAAGAGCGCCGTGTCGATCTCGGCCAGCCGTTCCATGGCCGAACCGTCCTTGACCATGATGCCATCCTTGAACAGCCGTCCGGCCGCCACGACCTGCACCACCGGCACTGCGAGCCCGAGCGCACAGGGGCAGGTGATGATCAGGACGGCGATCGCGATCAGCATCGCCTGCTTCCAGTCGCCGCCGAACACGCCCCATCCGAGGAAGGCAAACAGTGCCAGAAGATGGACGGCCGGCGAATAGAGCTGCGCCGCACGGTCGGCGATCCGTCGGTAGCGCGCCCGTCCACCCTCGGCCGCTTCCATCAGCGAGATCACCTCAGCCAGGAAGGAATCCTTTGCGCCTGCCGTCGCCTGCACGACCAGCGGGCCGGTGAGGTTCAGCGTACCGCCCTGAACGGGATCGCCGACACCGATGCCGACGGGTGCGCTCTCGCCGTTGACGATGGACAGGTCGAGATCACTCCTGCCGCTTTCCACCATGCCATCGACGGGGACGCGCTCGCCGGCTGCGATGATCAATCGGTCGCCGGGTCGGATCTCCTCCACCGGACGGTAGTCACGCCCACCATCTGCCGTCATCACCATGGCCCCACGCGGCGACAGGCGGGCAAGCCCGCTGATCGCGGCTCGCGCCCGATCGCGCATGACGTGGTCGAGCGTGCGCCCGATCAGGAGGAAGAACAGCAGCGAGACCGTGGCATCGAACCAGACGTGCTCACCGTGGTGCATCGTTTCCCAGAGAGAAACGGCATAGGAGAGCGTGATGGCAAGAGCGATCGGTACATCCATGTTGGTTCGGCCGTGGCGGATGGCGGTCCAGGCGGAGCGATAGAAGAAGCGCCCGGCGTAGACCAGTGCCGGCGCCGCAATCATTGCCGAGATCCAGTGGAAGAGATCGCGGGTCGAGGCCTCGGCCCCGGACCAGACGGAGACGGAGAGCAGCATGATGTTGGCGGCGGCGAATCCGGAGACGGCGACGGCGCGGATCAGGTCGCGCTGCTGCCGGTCTCCGGCCTCCTCGGCGTTCGTGAAGAGATGGGCATCGTAGCCGGTGGCGTCGACGATCGTCTGAACGAGACGGACCGGGTCGGTGACATGGCCGTCGCAACTCTCCTTCCAGACGATGGAAACACGCTTGGTGGACAGGTTCACCCGCGCCCGCTCGACCTCCGGCAGTGCCGTCAGCGCCTTCTCGATCGTCGTGATGCAGGCGCCGCAATGGACGCCGGGAACGCTGAGATCCGTCTGGCGCAGCCCCGGCTCGATCGTTCGGCTGGAGAGTAACAGTTCCTCCGGCGACGGCAGGGCATGGCTCAGCCGCTCAAGCTCCATGGCACCTTCGGTGCCGGGCGCGCAGCAGGTTGTCATCGTGCTGCTCCGCGAACCAGGACCCTTTCGGTATGGTGCAGGATCCGCTCGCCGGCTTGGCTGGCGTCTGCCTCGATGATCCAGGTGCCGGGGAGCACGTCGTGAGCTATCGCGAACAGTCCGCCCCCCAGGGGCGCCAGCGTGACGTCGAAATCCTGATGCTCTCCGACCGGTCGCCGGAAGTGCAGCGTCAGCGTGTCGACCGCGACCGGGTTGCCGAGCGTATGGCTGATCCGGTAGCGGATTTCGCCGCCCTCGATCTCCACCTTGCCCGTCAGCCCCGTCGCCGCAAGCGCCTTCGCCTCGGCCACCTTGCCGTTGAATTCCTGGCTGGCAATATAGGTATTCGGGACGACCAGACCGCTCCAACTGTGGGTCGCCTGCCAGGCCATGTAGAAGTTGACGGAAATGATGGTCCCGAAGAACATCGTCATCACCACCACCATGTGCCAGCCGGTGAAGACAAAGGATTTTGTTCGCATGGATCTCATTTCCTTGCCTCCGGGGCATTGAACGTGGCGCTGTAGGAATCGCGCTCGTGGCTGGAGCGGTCCTGGGCGATGAAGCTGAAGCTTTCGTGCGACTGGTCGATCGCAGCAGCCGGCACGGTCACGAACACCTTCAGTGCCGTCGCCTTGTCCGGATCGACCGACACGGCGAAGGTCCGGTCGTCGTCGCTGACAAGTCCGTTGATCTTCATCGACGCCTGCGGCAGCCCCTCGAGTGACAGCAGGATCGTGCGCGGCTCAGGGATCATGTTCAGAAGCCGGATCGTATAGCCGTTGCGGATCGAGCCATCCGATTCCAGCACATATTGCGGATTGCGGTCATGGATGACGTTGACCTCCAGCCGGTCGCGGCTGAGCAGTGCCACGAGGAGCCCGATACCGACGGCGCTCCAGACCGCCATATACAGCAGGGTGCGGGGCCGCAGGATGATGCGCCAGTTGAAGTGACGGACCTTGTCGGTGAAGGAGCCATCCGCATTGCGCACCCTGTCCGGATTGATCGACGTTGTGCCGTTGTCGGTCGCAAGCGCCATGTTGGCATCATATTCGTTGAGCGTCGCATAATCGATCAGGCCCCGCGGCTTGCCGATCTTGTCCATCACAGCATCGCAGGCATCGATGCACAGGGCGCAGGTGATGCAGGCGAGCTGCTGTCCGTCGCGGATATCGATGCCCATGGGACAGACGGCGACACAGGCATTGCAGTCGACGCAATCGCCCACCGGCTGTCCGGCGGCAGCCGCCTTCTTGGCATGTTTCGACCTCGGCTCGCCGCGCCAGTCGTTGTAGGTGACGACGAGCGAGTTATCGTCCAGCATGGCTGCCTGGATGCGCGGCCATGGGCACATGTAGATGCAGACCTGCTCGCGCATCAGGCCGCCGAAGACATAGGTCGTGGCCGTGAGCACCGCGACGGTGGAATAGGCGACGAAGGCGGCATTGCCGGTCGCAAAATCATAGGCGAGCGTCGGGGCATCGGCAAAGTAGAAGATCCACGCGCCGCCGGTCGCGACCGCGATCAGCAGCCAGATGCCGTGCTTGACGACCCGCTTCCTGATCTTCGCCAAAGTCCAGGGCCCGGCATCGAGTTTCATGCGCGCATTGCGGTCGCCTTCCATCCAGCGTTCAACGACCAGGAACAGGTCGACCCACACCGTCTGGGGACAGGCATAGCCGCACCAGGCACGCCCGACAGCCGACGTCACCAGGAAGAGACCGAAGCCCGCCATCACCAGAAGCCCTGCCACGTAGAAGAATTCCTGTGGCCAGATCTCGATGAAGAAGAAGTAGAAGCGGCGGTTGGCGAGATCGATAAGCACGGCCTGGTCCGGCGCATACGGGCCGCGATCCCACCGTATCCAGGGCGTCAGATAGTAAATGCCGAGGGTAATCAGCATCACCAGCCACTTGAAGCGGCGGAACCGACCTTCAGCCCGCTTCGGGAAGATTTTCTTGCGAGCCTCGTAGAGGCGTTCCGGCGCGGCCTCAGGCTCGCCCGGTCCAGACTTGCGAGCGTCGTTGCTGGCGTTTTCCATGCCGTTTGCGGTGTAGAGATTCATGGGCGCAGATCCACTTCTGTGTCTGCTTTCTCCCATGTGTCGCCGCAAGTCTCCTTGACATAAATCAAGACAGACGGAGGTCCGGCGGCGCTCATTGTCGCATCTCCGAGGCACGCCATGGCAGCAGCAGCCGCTGTCGGCAATGTGCCTCCACCTTCCCAATTGTCAGAGCCGCCCTACCATGAGGGTATCAATGCCGCATGCGGGAGGGCGAAATGTCTGCGATCATCGATTTTCTGAACCTGATCCTTTGGGAATATGTCCTCGTCTACGGGTTGCTCGCCGTCGGCATCTATTTCACGGTCCGGCTGCGGCTCATCCAGTTCCTCCAGTTCGGCGAGATGTTCAGGGTCCTGAAAGGCGGCACCTCCGAGGATGCCGCAGGGATCAGCCCCATCCAGGCCCTGACCGTCAGCCTTGCCTCCCGCGTCGGTACCGGCAATATCGCCGGCGTTGCCGTCGCACTCTACCTCGGCGGTCCGGGAGCCATCTTCTGGATGTGGATGGTGGCGCTGGTCGGCATGGCAACGGCCTATTCCGAAAGTGCCCTGGCGCAACTCTACAAGGTCAAGAATGCGGAGGGCCGGTATCGCGGTGGCCCCGCCTTCTACATCGCCAGAGGCCTGCGCGCGCCCTGGGCGGGAGCCGCCTTCTCGGTTTGCCTGATTCTGTCCTTCGGACTGGTCTTCAACGCGGTGCAGGCAAACTCCATTGCCGATGCCATGGAAGGCGCCTTCGGCCTTCCCAAGTTCGGTGTCGGCATCTTCGTCGCCATCCTCGCCGCCGTTGTGATCTTCGGCGGCATTCGCCAGATCGCGCGGGTGGCGGAACTGGTGGTTCCGCTCATGGCCGGCGCTTATCTGCTGACGACCCTCTACGTGCTGGTCATCAACTGGTCGGAGATCCCGGCCGTCTTCGGCAGCATCTTTGCCGGCGCATTCGGACTGCAGGAGGCAGCCGGAGGTGTGACCGGCGGCGTCATGGCGGCGATGATGAACGGCGTGAAGCGTGGCTTGTTCTCCAACGAAGCCGGCATGGGCTCCGCGCCCAATATCGCCGCCGTTGCCACGCCGGAGCCGCACCACCCATCATCCCAAGGCTTCGTGCAGGCGCTCGGTGTCTTCATCGACACGATTGTCGTCTGCACGGCAACGGCGCTCATGATCCTTCTCTCCAGCGCGCTCGTTCCGGGAAGCGGCCTCACCGGGGCGCAACTGACGCAGGCGGCCCTTCAGGAACACCTCGGAAGCTTCGGATCCTATTTCATTGCAACGGCCATCTTCTTCTTCGCCTTCACCTCGATCATCGGCAACTACTCCTATGCCGAAAACGCGATGACCTTCCTCGGCGCCGGATCGGGTATCGGACTGTTCATCCTGCGCAGCGCGGTCCTGCTGATGGTGGTCTGGGGTGCCTATGAAACGGTGGCCACCGTCTTCAATGCAGCTGATGCCTCGATGGGCCTGATGGCGACCATCAACCTGATCGCAATCGTGTTGCTGTCGGGCACGGTGGCAAAATTGACGTCTGATTATTTCAGACAGCGCCGATCCGGCAAAGAGCCCGTTTTCCAAGCCGCCGATTATCCGGAACTTGCCGGGAAGATCGACAAGGCGATCTGGACACGCGACTGAAATGCATCTGCACCAGGCCGCACCGAATGCGCGGCCTGGTGCTGTTCGAATTCAGGAAAGCCTATTCCCCACCGCCCAGCGAGTGCACATAGACGGCCAGCTGCTTCACCGTCTCGTTGCTCAACCGGGCGCTCCAGGCCGGCATCATGCCATGGCGCGGTTGTTGAACCTGACGGGCGATCTCTGCTTCGCCGTTGACCTTCAGCCAGATCGCATCCGCAAGATTGGGCGCGCCGAACTCCCGGTTGCCCTCCGCGTTTTCTCCATGGCAGGCAGCGCAATTGTCGGCAAAGATCTGCATGCCGGGTTCCACCATGGCCGGATCCCGCGGTGTCCCGCTGAGGCTGACGACATAGGCGGCCACCTGCCGAACCTCCTCCGGCTGCAGAATGTCGGCATAGGCCGGCATTTCGGAGAAGCGGGTATCCCCGTCGACCCGATCACGGACGCCGTGCGCGATCGTGTGGTAGATCGCATTGATGTCGCCGCCCCAGAGCCAGTCGTCATCGTTGAGGTTGGGATAGCCCTGACCGCCCGCAGCTCCAGTGCCATGGCACTGGACGCAGTTGACCCGGAAGGCGGATGCGCCGCCGGCGGTGGCGTATTGCGCAAGCTGCGGATCGGCCAGGATCTCCTCGAGCGATACCTTGGAGACCTTTTCGAGGATCTCGCCCTGCGCGAGCCGCGCGCCGTCCAGTTCGCCGGCGAGCTCGGCACGGCTGGAATAGTTCAGCACGCCCTTCGTTGCCTGCGTTACCATCGGCCAGGCCGGGTAGAGGATCGTGTAGCCGATCGCCCAGACGATCGTGGCATAGAAGGTCCAGACCCACCACCGCGGCATCGGGTTGTTCAGTTCGCGGATGCCGTCCCACTCGTGACCGGTGGTCTCGACGCCGCTGATTTCATCAATATGTTTGTCCGCCATCTCTCAATCCTCCTTCAGAGGGATCTGGGCAGCCTCATTGGCATGAGACTTCGAGCCAGGGCGCAGGGTGAACAGGACGACGCCGAGGAAGAACAGGGTCATGCCAAGCAAGGCCCAGCTGTCGGCGAAATGGCGAAGTGCAGTATAGGCTTCCATTGCGTTCTCCTCAGCGGTAGCCGGCGGCGTCGTCATAGGTCGAGAAATCGACCAGCGTACCGAGCATCTGCAGGTAGGCGACGAGCGCATCCATTTCCGTCAGAGCGGCCGGATTGCCGTCGAAATCGCCGATCTTCGCCTTCGGATATCGACCCTCCACGCCGGAAGTGTCGGCATTCGGGTCCGCCTGCGCCGCGATATCCGCGGCAGCGAATTCCACCATTTCGTCGCTATAGGGAACGCCAACCCTGCGGTTTGCGACAAGCTCCATGCCGACGTTGCGGACCTGCAGCGGCGTCTCCTTCAGGAAGGAGTAGCTGGGCATCACCGATTCCGGCACGACCGAGCGCGGCTCGGTCAGATGCTGCACGTGCCAATCGTTGGAGTAACGGTCGCCGACGCGGGCAAGGTCCGGACCGGTCCGCTTCGACCCCCACTGGAAGGGGTGGTCGTACATGGATTCGGCCGCCAGGCTGTAGTGACCGTAGCGCTCGACCTCGTCGCGGAACGGCCGGATCATCTGGCTGTGGCAGACATAGCAACCCTCGCGGATGTAGATGTTGCGGCCTGCGAGTTCGAGCGGCGAATAGGGCCGCATTCCCTCGACCTTCTCGATCGTGTTCTCCAGGTAGAAGAGCGGCACGATCTCGACGATCCCGCCGACCGCCACCACCAGCAGAGACCCCACCAGCAGCAGCGTGGCATTGCGTTCGATGAACTTGTGTTTGTCCAGAAGAGCCATCTTTCTGCTCCCTATTCTGCCGGCTGCAGCGCCGCCGCGGGTGTGGCACCCGGGACGTTCTCGCGCCGCTCATAGCCGAGGATTGTCATTGTCACGTTGTAGGCCATGATCAGCGCCCCCAGGAGGAACATCCCGCCGCCCACGGCGCGCAGCACGTAGTAGGGGAACATCGCCGCGACCGATTCCGCGAAGGAATAGACGAGGAAGCCCTGATCGTCGTACTCGCGCCACATCAGGCCCTGCTGCACGCCGGCCACCCACATCACGGCCGCGTAGACGACGATGCCGAGCGTTGCGAGCCAGAAGTGCCAGTTGACGAGTTGCAGGCTGTAGAGACGGTTGCGGTTCCAGAGCTTCGGGACGAGGAAGTAGATGGCACCGAAGGTGATCATGCCGTTCCAGCCGAGTGCGCCGGAGTGCACATGGCCGATCGTCCAGTCCGTATAGTGGCTGAGCGAATTGACCGCCTTCACCGACATCATCGGGCCTTCGAAGGTCGCCATGCCGTAGAAGGCGACGGCAATGACCATCATGCGGACGATGGGATCGGTACGGATCTTGTCCCAGGCACCCGACAGCGTCATCAGGCCGTTGATCATGCCGCCCCAGGAGGGCATCCAGAGCATGATCGAGAAGACCATGCCGAGCGTCTGCGCCCAGTCCGGCAGCGCCGTGTAGTGCAGGTGGTGAGGACCGGCCCAGATGTACATGAAGATCAGGGCCCAGAAGTGGATGATCGACAGCCGGTAGGAATAGACCGGGCGGTTCACCTGCTTCGGAATGAAGTAGTACATCATGCCGAGGAAGCCGGCGGTCAGGAAGAAGCCCACCGCGTTGTGGCCGTACCACCACTGGGTCAGCGCATCCTGGACACCCGAGAAGGCCGAATAGCTCTTGACCCCCAGGAAGGAGACCGGAATGGCGAGGTTGTTGACCACGTGCAGCATGGCGATGGTCACGATGAAGGCGAGATAGAACCAGTTGGCCACATAGATGTGCGGCTCCTTGCGCCTCAGGATCGTGCCGAGGAAGACGACGAGATAGGCGACCCACACCAGGGTCAGCCAGATGTCGACATACCATTCAGGCTCCGCATATTCCCGGCTCTGGGTGATCCCCAGGAGATAGCCGGTGGCTGCCATCAGGATGAACAGCTGATAGCCCCAGAACACGAACCAGCCGAGGTTGCCGCCGAAGAGCCGTGCCCGCGAGGTCCGCTGCACCACGTAGAATGACGTGGCGATCAGCGCATTGCCGCCGAACGCGAAGATGACCGCCGAAGTGTGCAGCGGGCGCGTGCGGCCGAAGTTGAGGTAGGGCTCGATGTTGAGATCGGGGAACGCCAGCTGCAGAGCGACGACGACCCCCACGAGGAACCCCACCACCCCCCAGAAGACGGTGGCGATGACGCCGTATTTGACGACCTCATCGAAGTATTCCGATTGCCGGAGCGCTTTTTGAGCGGGACTGGCAGGAGCGAAGTTCGCCCGCCGCACCAGCAGGACGGCACCGGCAAAGAGCGCGAAGAACAGCACCCACATATGGGCGGCAAACTGGCTGTCCTGCGCGAACGCGACGCCAAGCAGCGCAAGGAAGGCGCCCACCGCCAGCGCCACAGTTTCGATGGTATAGTTCATGTTGGACATCCCCCAACGGCCTGATTGCAATTCACGTCCGCTCGGAAACGAGGCGAATCCCTCGTGGGAGCATCCCGCGATGGGGGGAGGATTGGCACCCTGGCGGCTACCCGGCCTTGATTTGGATCAAGGCGAGCGTCCATCTCATCGCCGATTCTGCAGGCAAGGGACGAGGTGGGGCAATGCTTTGGGAGATGCCGCATGAAACAGGCACGCAACGGTCATCGATCGGAGATATGCGAAGGAGCGATAGCAGACGCAGAGATGCTTGCCTGGCTGCAGGACGCTCAGGTCGAACAGCTGGCACTCTGCGATGAATTGGAGGAGATCGCCGATTCGCTGCCGGCAAACGTCAACCGGCAAAAGTGCATCTATGCCGCCAAGGCACTCGCGCCGATGATCCGGAGCCTTCACCACTACGAGGAGACCATCCTCTTCCCGAGGATCAAGCAACGGCCCAGCGGATCCGCCGACGATGAAACGCTGTCGCGGCTGAGGTACGAGCATCTGGAGGACGAAGGTTATGCCGAGGAACTCACGGAGGCTCTTTTGAAGCTCGGCTCCGGCGAAACTGTCAACATGGAGGCCGTCGGCTACATGCTGCGCGGCTTCTTCGAAGGCATGCGCCGGCATATCGCCTTCGAGCGGCTGCACCTGCTGACGTATTTTCCGGGCCGAACTGCAGAGGCCTGACGGATCAGTTCGACGGGCGTGGACGACGGCGGTCCGGCATCTCCTGGATCACCACCAGAGCGCCGACCTGGGTCGATGTATTGGAGAAGCAGGGCGACATTCTGCAGCGAACGACCACCGTCCCCTCCTCCCGCTGTTCCGCATAGGTGAGCGAAAGGCTTTCGCCGAGCAGGCAGCGGTCGATCGGCTCCCGCAAATCCCGCTGGAAGTGGTAAACCCCCACGAGATCCGCGAAATGGCGCCCGAGAAGCTTTTCCTTGGTCTGCCCGAACCTGAGCGCATTGGTTTCGTTGGAATAGAAAATCCGGTATCCTGGAGCCACCACCATGATGCGCTCCGGAATACGGTCAAAGAGCACCGTATCGAGAACTGCGTTGGGGTTGCTTTCGAAGACGGCAATGCTGCCGGTCTCGCCGGCCGCCCTCACTGTTGCCGCACGACCCAGCTGCGGGGCGAGGTATCGTTCAACCAGAGTCTGCAGAAGGTGTCCGTTGCGATGCACGCATCCGCTATCATCTGCTTCCTCCTTCAGGAGGTCCAGAGCAAACTGGAACTGTGCCTGGATGCTCGCTTGATCAGCACCCTCATGCTGGAAGATCGCCTCGAGAAGTGGATCGAGTTGTCGGTCCAACAAAAGCACTTTGGCGGGGTCGTCTTTGTCCACGGCGGACTGCAGGTCGCGGTACTTTGACCAGAAGAGATCGATCAGTGCTTCCATTCGACTTCCCAAGGCCCGCAGAGAACCTCTTCCCTCGCAGTCTCGTGCCCTTCATCTTGTGAGTTCAATCAATAGCGACAATGTGTCAGATTAACCTTGCGCGAGCGTTGTTCAAGATGCGGCTCGAAGTAAACATGGCTAAATGTTCAACTGTTTCTTGATCTCCCAACGGTCGTGATACCAGAGCCACTGTTCAGGGTTTTGACGGACCCAGCTCTCGACCTTGTCGTTCAACATCTGCGCGGTAGCCTGAACATCAACGTGTCCCTTGGCATCACGCGGAACGTCGATCATCGGCTCAATCTCGAGACGATAGCGATTGTCGGGAAGCCGCACGCAGCGGGCGGGATACACGTCCGCATCGAACTGTCGCACGAGCTTGGCGAGCAAGGGATTGGTGCGGACGGGGCGACCGAAGAAGGTGGTCGTAAGACCCTTCTTGAACTTCTGGTCGACGAGCACCCCGACGCCGCCGCCGGCTTCGAGCCGGCGCGCCAGAGCGAACGACGATCCCGCATGCGACGGCACGAGCTTGCCCATGCGCGTGCTCCGGAAATCGAAGACTTTCTCGGCGATATAGGGATTGTTGGGCGGTCGGAACAGAACCATCACGTCGAGGCCGAAGCTCTTGCCCGCAACGGGCAGAAGCTCGAAGTTTCCGGAATGAGCCGTGAAGACGATGAAGGGCCGCGGATTGTCGCGCAGGGCGAGGAAAATTTCGGTACCCGAGACCTCCACGCGCCCCGGCTCCGCCTGCTCGGGATCAAAGTCGAACAGCCGGTCGAGGAAGACGTATTCGGCGGCGAGCCGGCCCATGTGGCCCCAGCTCCTGACCGCAATATCTTCGATCTCGGCATCGGTCTTGTCGGGATAGGCATTGCGCAGGTTGGTCAGCATCAGCCGGTGGCGGCCAAGCTTCGGCCCGAGCCAGCGGCCAGCCCGGTCTGCGAAATTCATCGCAGGATCGGCCGGAAACAGCTTGAGGAGGTTGAGAACGCCGAAAGCCGCCTGCGCCACCAGCCACTGCTGGAAGCGCCGGAGAGCCAGCACGATCCTCGTCAGGAACATCTTCAAGGCGTCAATCCATGCGCAGGACGATCTTGCCGAACACCTGCCGCGTTTCCATCCGCTCCAGGGCCCGGTCGATATCGTCGAACGTCACTTCCGTGTCGATGACGGGATGGACCACACCGCGGGCCATCTTCTGCATCGCATCGGCCATGTTCTCCATACGGCAGCCGAAGGAGCCGAAAAGCTTCAGCTGCTGCTGGAAGAGCATCATCAGGTTCATGCTGGTGGAGACGCCGGAGGTCGAGCCGCAGGTGACGAGACGCCCTCCCCGCTTCATGCAGAGCATCGACCCCGCCCAGGTATCGGCACCGACATGCTCGAAGACCACGTCGACGCCCTTCTTCTTCGTCAGCTTGCGCACGACACCTTCGAAGCGATCGCTGCGGTAGTTGATGACGTGATCTGCACCGAGAGCCTTGGCGCGTTCGATCTTGTCGTCGGAGCCGACCGTGGTGATCACGGTGCAGCCGGTCTTCTTGGCAAGCTGGATGGCAGCCGAGCCGATGCCCGAGCCGCCCGCGTGCACGAGGATCGTCTCACCCGGTTCGAGCTTGGCATTGTCGAACAGCATGTGCTCGACCGTTCCGAAGGTGACCGGCGCGAGTGCTGCCGCGACAGCATCGACACCCGGAGGAGCCGGGACCAGCAGGCGGGCGGGCAGATTGACCTTCTCCTGCGCGAAGCCGTCCAGGTGGAAGCCATGTACGCCGGAGACGTTTTCGCAGAGGTTGTCGCGCTTTTCGCGGCAGGGCTTGCAGAGACCGCAGGTGCGCGCACCGTAGATCGCCACCAGCTGACCCGGAAGAACGCTTGAGACACCGGGGCCGATCGCCTCGACGACGCCGGAGGCTTCCGCGCCGATCGTCAGCGGCATCTTGCGCTTGGCAAAGGCCATGCCGCGCCAGCCCCAGACGTCGATGTGGTTGAGCGCCACGGCCTTGACCCTCAGCGTCACCTCTCCGGGACCGGGAGCATCCGGTTCGGGAATGTCGACCGTTTCAAGCTTGCGGTCGTCGATCAGCTGGAGAGCGCGCATATGGATTTCCTTCGCCCGGAGGACGTTCAATCGGCCAAAATTCTGTGTTGGCTGTCTCTAGGCTGGTTCCAGCGCCATGACAAGGCTGGCATTCTGCCCGCCGAAGCCGAAGGAGTTGGACAGCACCGCCTGGACCTGCTGGTCCCGCTTCTCGTACGGAACCACGTCGAGGACGATCGTCGGGTCCGGATTGACGTAGTTGATGGTCGGCGGCACCGTGCCCGTCAGCATCGTCTGGATCGAGAAGACCGCTTCGACCGCACCGGCGGCCGTCAGCGTATGGCCGATCATCGACTTGTTCGACGAGACGGGAATGTCCTTCAGACGGTCACCGAAGACGGCGAGCATCGCGCCATATTCCATCTTGTCGTTTTCCGGCGTCGAGGTGCCATGCGCGTTGATATAGCCGATGCCGGTTTCGGCCATGCCGGCATCTTCGAGCGCCGCCCGAATCGTGGCGATGGCAGGACCGCCATCCGGCGAGGAGCGCGTGCGGTGGAAGTGATCGGCCTTCTCGCCGCAGCCCTTCACGATCCCCAGGACCTTCGCCCCGCGGGCAATGGCCGCTTCCAGCGATTCCAGCACCAGGGTTGCGGCACCCTCGGCGATGACGAAACCGTCGCGATCCTTGCTGAAAGGCTTGGACGCCTTTTCCGGCGGATCATTCTGGGTCGAGAGCGCCGAAAGAAGCGAGAAACGGATCAGCGCCTCGGCGCTGACCGAGCCATCTGTCGCGACCACGAGGGAGCGGTCGGTGCGGCCCTGGCGGATGGCCTCGACGCCGAGCTGGATGGCCGTCGCGCCGGAGGCACAGGCCGTCGACAGCGTCACGGGCAACCCGCGCGTACCGAATTTGTCCGACAGCCGCTCCGAAATCGAACCGAACTGGACAGCCTCGAGGAAGGCCGGATCTGGACGGTCGCGCATTGCGGCGAGGAAGCGGTCGTAGGCATCGCCTTCGACCTGCGACGGTGGTGCGCGGTCAGCAAGCGCAAAGCGGGCCGACCATTCCGGCTCCACCGGCGGCGCCGCAAGAAAAAGCGGGCCCGCGAAGTCGCCGGAGAGACCGGCCTGGGCCAGTGCTTCGGCCGTGGTCTCGCGGGCAAAGGCATA
This sequence comes from Pseudorhizobium marinum, assembly GCF_000705355.1. Classification (NCBI taxonomy): domain Bacteria; kingdom Pseudomonadati; phylum Pseudomonadota; class Alphaproteobacteria; order Hyphomicrobiales; family Rhizobiaceae; genus Pseudorhizobium; species Pseudorhizobium marinum. Next base: position 39,846 of record NZ_JMQK01000005.1, on the reverse strand, counting down.
GGAACGCTCGACCGCATTGTCGGCGGGAACGTCGATGAAGTCGACCGTCCCGCTGATGCGGGTCGACAAGCCTTCCGTCGGGAAACGGCTGATCCTGTGGATGCCGGACGTGCCCGACGTCAGAGCTGCCCAATTGTCTTGGAGACCCTGCCCGAGAGACGTGATCACCCCCATGCCGGTGACGGCGATGATCGGCCGCCCGAGATGATCCTTGAAACGGTTGTCGCTCATGTGTGTCTCCTCACGCGCCGGCCGAGAGGACCGCCAGGCCCTCGCCGCGCGTATAGCCGACCGTCGTCACCACAGCCTGTCGGGCGGGCGCCGGCATCGGCTGCTCCATGCTGGAATCGAAGGACGGCACCCGCAAATTGCCGTCGAGGGCGAGCGCGGCAAGCGCCAGCCCGAGCGGGAACTGTGCCTCCATGCCATGGCCGGTCATGCCGCCATAGCCGCGAAGCGTCGCGCCGGCAAAGCGTTCCGCCAGCACCTGGCGCTCGCGTAGCGAGGTCTCGACCATGCCGCTTGCCCCTGAAAATAGAAGGGTTTCCGACGGGTCTGCGTCCATGGCCAGCCCCGAGAGCCGGGAAAGGCGCTGCTCGAGCCTATTGTCGTCGCGGTTGCCGCGATCGCCTTCGACCGCATCGATCGTCGCATAGATGTGGGCGCCCCGTGCCACGGCATGAGCCCGCGACTCCAGAACCAGGAAGGCACCGACCGACCCCATGATCATGCCGCCGCCGTTATCGGAGGACCGCTGCCAGAGCGGGTGCCAGTCGCCCGTGGCATGGGCACCGATCCCTTCGACAAGCAGAAGAATGTCGGCGCGCTCCGCCACGAAGGCGCCGCCGACCAGAGAATGGCTGGACTGACCCGACTTGATGCGGTGGAACGCGGTTTCAACCGCCGAGATGCCGGCGGCCTCCTCGCCCATGAAGGTTCGCGATGAGCCGGTCACCTTGTGGACGATCGAGATATTGCCGGCAAGCAGGTTGGACAGCTGCGCCAGAAACAGCGTCGGACGCAGCTCCGTCGTCAGCTTCTCGTTGAGCAGCGTCTCGCGGTCATTGCGCTTCAGCGCCTCGTCGACGATCAGCGAATCGACCTTGATGTCGCGCTCGCCGCCGCCGGCGGCCACGATCATGTCCATCGAGGCACAGGCCTCGGCATCCGTCTTCAGTCCGGCATCATCGAGCGCGAGACCGGCGGCGAACACGCCGAGGCGCTGCCAGTTCTCCATCTGGCGCTGATCGCCACGCTTTGGGATCTGCTGCGACCAGTCGATCTCCGGCATCGGATGGACCGGATAGGGCTTGAAACGTTCGGTCTCCACCCGAGGAGGCTCGGCCTCGGCGGACGACAACAGCGCCACGTGCGGCTCCTTGCCGACGCCGTAGCAGGTGACGATCCCGACCCCGGTGATCACGACATCATTGTCAGACTTGCTCATTCTGTCCTCATTGCCTGGCGTTCACGCGCCAGCTTGAAGCGCGTCCATGAGCCCGACTTCTTCTGCACGCTTGCGCACGATATCGGCAAGCGGCACTTCACTGAACGGCATGGTGCGAAGCTTCAACTGGGCGTCGCAGACCTTCTTGCCGTCGGCGGTGATCTTCGCCTTGGTGACGGCATAGCCGGACCCCTCATGCTCCAGAAATGCCTCGATGTCGAGTACGGCATCAGGGCCGACGAAGCTGCGCATCTTGGCGCCGTCGACGGACATCAGGAACGGCATGGCGGCGAAATTCGTCGCCGCCAGCACCAGGAAGCCCGAAGCCTGCGCCATGGTCTCGATCAGCAGGACGCCCGGAACGAGCGGCATGCCGGGAAAATGGCCCTCGAACACGGGGCTCTTCGCCGGGACGACCGACCGTGCCCGCAACACCTTGCCGGGGACGTCCACGCCCTCCACCCGGTCGATCATCTGGAAGTATTCAAGCAGCATTCATGCGTGGGGAACGGCGTCTCAGCCCTTCGCCGCCCTCAGCTCGTCGATCTTGGCGCAGAGGTTCTTGAGGACGAAATACTCCTCCGTCGAGACCTTGCCGTCGTTGACTTCCTGCGTCCACTGCTCGAGCGGAATCTTGATGCCGAATTCCTTGTCGATCGCGAAGACGATGTCGAGGAAGTCGAGGCTGTCGATGCCGAGGTCGTCGATCGTGTGGCTCTCCGGCGTGATCGTCTCGCGGTCGATCTCGCTGGTTTCCGCGATAATGTCGGCAACTTTGTCGAATGTAGCAGTCACGCCAATGTCCTCTGAAATAATCAATTCAGCGTCCCACATAGGGAATACGTCGGCAAATGCCAATCCCCGTGTTCCCGCGCCGACCAATTGCGCGCCAACTGTTGCTCAAACAGCAATCGAATGCCGCCCGACGCCGGTATCGAGGTAGCGGTCGAAGACGGCAGCGACGCTGCGGGCAAACGGCTTGCCGGCCTCCGTCAGATGGAAGCCGTCGCCATCCGCAAGACATATGCCGTCGAGGTTGTGGCGGGCATAATGCCCCGCTTCGGCAACGACTGCCTCCGCGATGTCGCCAAACCGCTCCCGCAGCGACCGGAAGTCGAAGCCGAAGTCGCACATGATGCGCTCGATGACATAGGCCCTGAGTCGATCGTCGTCGGACAGCTCTATGCCGCGGACTGCCGCAAGGCCTCCGGCCTCCACCGCCCGCTGGTATTCGCCGGTCGCCGGCATGTTCTGGACATATCCCTGCGGCAGCTGGCCGATCGAGGAGGCCCCCATGCCGATCAGCGCATCGGCGGCATCATCCGTATAGCCCTGGAAATTGCGGCGCAGCGTGCCGGTCCGGGCGGCGACGGCAAGCGCATCGGCCGGCTTGGCGAAATGGTCGATACCGATGGCTTCATATCCTTCCGCGATCAGCATCTCCGAGGCCCGCGCCATCTGCGCAAAGCGCTGCCGCACATCCGGCAGAGCCGCATCCGGGATCATCGTCTGGTGCTTCTTCATCCACGGTACATGGGCATAGCCGAACAGCGCGATGCGGTCCGGGTCCAGCGAGATGATGTCCGAGACGGTCCGCTCCAGGGAGGCGAGCGTCTGATGCGGAAGCCCGTACAGCACGTCGCAATTGACCGATTGCACGCCGCGCGCCCGCACCGCCTCGACCACCGAGCGGGTCTGCTCGAAGGTCTGGATGCGGTTGATCGCCTTCTGCACCGTCGGGTCGAAATCCTGAACCCCGAGACTCGCCCGGGAAAGACCGATCGCGGCAAGCGCGTCGTAGCGTGCCTCGTCGAGATCGTTGGGATCCATCTCGACGCTGATCTCGGCGTCCGACGCGATCGTGAAGGCCTGGCGCAGACAGTCCATCAGCCCGATCATGTCCTCGGGCTTCAACATCGTCGGCGAACCGCCGCCCCAATGGATGGCGGTCACCCGTGCCGCCTTCGGCACCCGGGCGGCCACCGCGGCGATTTCCGCCTTCAGCGCCACAAGATAGGTGGTGATCGGGTCGTAGCGCAGCGTCTGCTTGGTATGGCAGGCGCAGAACCAGCAGAGGCGGTCGCAGTAGGGAATATGGAGATAGAGCGAGATCGTCGCATCGTCCCGCAACTCGCCGAGCCACCGCGCATAGATGTCGCAGTTTACCTGAGGGCCAAAATGCGGTGCAGTCGGGTAACTGGTGTAACGCGGTGCAGCGCCGGTGTATTTCAGGAGCAATTTCTCGTTCATCACAGACCTCTTTTGTCCGCCGATGGCTAGCAGGACAGATTTCCGCAACCTTGATGCAGATCAATTCGCATCCGGGCGAATTGACGATGATCAACATCATCTCGCAGCCGCGCATACGGAATGACACTATGGACACCCTGAGCAGTCGAATACAAAATGGAGATGTTCCGGCCGTCTGCCGCTCCTGTGAAGCCCGCCATGGCGGGGTCTGCTCGGCACTCACACCGGCCCAATTGGTGGAACTCAGCAAACACTCGTCGCGCCGCACGATCGACGCCGGCACCGAGTTCATCGGCCAGGGCGAGAGTATTTCGTCCTACAGCAACATCCTCAAGGGCGTCGTCAAGCTTTCCAAGGTGATGGCAGACGGGCGCCAGCAGATCGTCGGATTGCAGTTTGCGCCGGATTTCATGGGGCGGCCCTTTCTCGGCGAAAGCCGGATGGCGGCAGAAGCTGCAATCGACACCGAAATCTGCGTCTTTCCCCGCCGTGCCATCGAACGGCTGATCGCGGAAACGCCCGGGCTGGAGCATCTGCTGCACAGCCAGGCCCTCAAGGAGCTCGACGAGGCGCGCGACTGGATGCTGACGCTCGGCCGCAAGACGGCACAGGAGAAGGTCGCGAGCTTCCTGGCGCTGATCGCCAGCCACAGCGACCCGGAGGCCGAGGAAAAGAGCATGTTCGAGCTCCCCTTGTCGCGCGCAGACATCGCCGACTTTCTGGGGCTGACGATCGAGACCGTCAGCCGTCAGATGACCAAGCTGCGCAAGGAAGGCATCATCCAGATCGAGAACAACCGCCATGTGACGGTGCCGGATCTCGGCCGGCTGGTCGCCGCGGCCGGCAACGATTGACGGCGCGGCTCCTCAGCCCGCCCTGCCCTCGACGATTGCTGCACGAATGATGTCCAGCACACGCTCCGATTCCACATCGATGCAGACCATCTGGCTCGGATGCCCGTCCCAATGTCCGGCCGGGAACACGCGGCCATCCGGCTTCTGGATCGTCTGTCCGTCGGCAATCCCGCCGCAGACAACGCGGATCGGACCGCTGCGGGTGGTGAACAGATCCGGCGCCACCAGGTAGACGCAGGCGCAAGCGTCATGGACAACCATGCCGTCACCGACCCGATGCCGGTAGAAATCGATGTAGAACTGCGAGAGGTCGGAGAGGAGCTGCACCGATGCACCGCCAGCAGCAGCCATTTCGGCCAGGAAGCCGCTGGTCATCACCGTCTTCAGCGTCACGTCGAGCCCGACGACGGTGACCCGCCACGGCGCGGTGAACACCAGGTCGGCAGCCTCCGGGTCGCCGTGAATATTGGCCTCGGCCGCCGGGCTGACATTGCCGTTCAGATCGAAGGCGCCGCCCATAACGACGACTTCCTTCACAAGTGCTGCAAAATCCGGATCCGCCTTCAGCGCCAGCGCCAGATTGGTCATGCGACCGACGGCCACCAGCGTTACCTCGCCCGGCTGCGCCCGCACGGTGTCGATGATGAATTGCCAGGCCGGGCGGTCGTCGACAGTCCTGCCGATGACGGGGGGAATGTCGACATCGCCAAGACCATTCTCGCCATGAATGAAGGTCGGCCAATGCCCCTCGGGACGCGAGGGGTCGAAGGTCACCCCGGCTCCCTGTGCCACGGGAGCCGAAATTCCCCATGCCTGCGCCAGGAAGAGCGCGTTGCGGGTGGTCAGGTCGATCGGCGCATTGCCGAAGACGGTGGTGATCCCGATGAGATCGATCTGCGGATGCCGGTGCAGGAAGAGAAGTGCCATGGCATCATCGATGCCGGGATCTGTGTCGAAGATGACCTTGTGCATGCTCACGCTCTGGTGTTTTGAACTGCCGTGTTTGGTGCCGGCACCTTATCGCCGATTTGCGGCCGGGCAAGTCCGCAGCCAAGGGTAATTCGCCGGTTGCAAGCGTCGCCGTTCGGTGGCAGAGAGCGGCTCTCGTCCTGCCCCCGCATCCCCATCGCCCGGTTCCTCCCTTGCACGATCTTGCCTTCCACCTTCTGGTGCTGCTCTTTGCAGCCGCCTGTATTGCCGGTTTCGTCGATTCCATTGCGGGCGGCGGTGGCCTGATCACCATCCCGGTGATGCTGATTGTCGGCATTCCGCCGCTTGAAGCGATTGCCACCAACAAGCTGCAGGGCCAGTTCGGCGTCGCGTCCGCCACTCTTGCCTATGCAAGAAAGGGCCATGTCGACCTCAGGAAGCAGTTGCCGATGGCGCTGATGGCAACCTTGGGCGGCATCCTCGGCGCGTTTCTCGCCTCCGTCGTTCCGGCGGCAGCGCTTGCCGCGGCCATCCCCTTCCTCCTGATCGGCATCGCACTGTTCTTCGCGCTGAAGCCGAACCTCAGCGATCTCGACAGTCACCAGCGCGTGACACCCTTCGTCTTCGGACTCACGATCGTGCCGCTCGTCGGTCTCTACGACGGCGTCTTCGGCCCTGGCGCCGGCTCCTTCTACATGCTGGCCTTCGTGCTTCTCGGCGGCTTCGGACTGTTGAAGGCGACCGCCCACACGAAGCTTCTCAATCTCGGCTCCAATTTCGGATCCTTCCTCGTCTTCGCCGTCACCGGATCGATTCTCTGGAAGGTCGGACTGGTTATGGGGGCGGGTCAGGTGCTGGGTGCACAGCTGGGTTCGCGCGTGGCCATGCGCGGCGGCGCCAGGATCATCAAGCCGCTGCTGGTGGTGTCCTGCCTCGCGCTGGCCCTGAAGCTGATGTCGGACCCGGCGCATCCGGTCCGGATCTGGCTGGGATTCTAGTCGTCTCTCAAGGGGAGCGGACGCTACCCCTTCATCTTCAACGGCAGCCCGGCGGCGACGAAATAGACCTCATCGGCAACGGCGGCGATCCGCTGGTGCAGCCGCCCGGCATGGTCGCGGAATTCGCGCGCCATCCTGTTGTCGGGGACAATCCCGAGGCCGACCTCGTTGGAGACCAGAACGATCTGCCCCGGCCAGCCGGACAAACGCTCGACGAGGAGACCGCCGGCAGCATCGACATCGGCCTCGGCCATCATCAGGTTCGTCACCCAAAGCGTCAGGCAATCGACGAGCACCACCCGTTCGGCCGCCGCCAGAGCCTGGAGATGGGTGGTCAGGTCGACGGGAATTTCATGGGTGCTCCATCCATCGCCGCGGTCGGCGCGGTGGCGGGCGATCCGCTCCTTCATCTCCGAATCATAAGCCTGCCCGGTCGCCACATAATGCCGCTGAAGGCCGCTTTCGCGCGCCAGCCGTTCGGCAAAGGCGGATTTTCCTGATCGGGCACCGCCAAGGACAAGCGTGACGCGACGGGCGGAACTCACAGCGCACCTGCGCGGTGGATCGGGGACTGGGTGGGAAAAGAGGAAAACGCGACAGCGCAAATCCTGAAAGCACGGACGATTCGTAGATGCATGAGGCGTCCGCCTTGGTTCATCAGTTCGCGCTGCCGCTGCACAAAAGTGGGGGCACTGGCGGGGCGAGTCAAGCCGGGACCGGCTCGATCGCCGGATTCCCTGCCGCCTTGCGAAAAAACAAGCGGCGGGTACGCAATACCTGGCCCGACGCTGCAGGCCGGAGCAACCGTCTGCAAAGCGATGATTAGCGGCACATTGTTACTGGAAAGTTGATGGCGCTCCCCCTCATCTCGCATTTCCGCCTTCTCTTGCGCGAAGATATCGCAAGCGCGTGAAGGTACGGGCAGGACGGTTGATTTCGCAACGCATTACCCTACTCTCCTGAAGACACCGAAATCGCCGACGGTCGATCAATTTACGACGTTCGGAGGAGCAGCCGGGAGATCCCTGTGCTGGTCCGTTTATGGATGTTTGTCATGCGCTATCCCCTTGCCGCAGCCGCGCTGGTTCTCGGCTTCTGCCTTCGCCCCGGGGCAGCCGAGGCCGCCTGCGGCGCAGTTTCCATCGCCAAGATGAACTGGGGATCGGCGGCCGTCGCGGCGCAGATCGACAAGATTATCCTGGAACGGGGCTTCGGCTGCACCGTGACGCTGGTTCCGGGCGATACCCTGCCCACCTTCACCTCCATGGACACCGCCGGCACTCCCGACATGGCGCCGGAATTCTGGATCAACGCGGTCCGCGGTGAACTCTCGCGGGCGACGACGGAGAACCGCCTGGTGCTCGGCGCGGAGATCCTCGCCGATGGCGCCGTCGAGGGGTGGTGGGTGCCGAAATTCATCCTCGACGCCAATCCGCAGATCCGCACGGTCGATGACGCCCTGGCTCGTCCCGATCTGTTTCCCGCCCCCGCCCAGCCCAGCCGGGGTGCCGTCCATGGATGTCCGCACGACTGGAGCTGCCAGGCCACGACCGCCAATCTCTTTCGCGCCTTCGGTGCGGGCGACAAGGGGTTCGAGCTGGTCGAGCCGGCAACCGCCGAGGAACTCGAGGCATCGATTGCAGCCGCCTTCGAAACGCAGACCGGTTGGCTCGGCTATTACTGGGCGCCCACCGCGATCCTTGGCAAATACGAGATGGCGAAGCTCTCATTCGGCGTGACGCACAGCAAGACGGAGTGGGACGCCTGCACCACCGTTGCCGGTTGCGCCAACCCGGAGCGCAACGCCTACCCGACGTCCCAGGCCTTCACGCTCGTCACGCAGGCCTTCACAGAAAAGGCCGCCGAGGCCATCGACTATGTCAACCGCCGGCAGTGGTCCAATGCCACGATCAGCAGCGTCCTCGCCTGGCAGATGGAGAACCGGGCCTCCGATCAGGAGGCCGCCGAGTTTTTCCTCGACAGCCATTCGGATATCTGGTCGCAATGGGTGGCGCCGAGCGTGGCGCAGAAGATCACGCGTCAGGGCTGACGGCTCCGCTTGTCCCTTCGGCGTCGCAAATCGCGCATCGGAGCTTCCGCCGATGCTGTAGTGGCAGAACATGCCTTCCTCGCTCATCCGGCGGAGGGTTCGGCCAGACCGGCATGCAAGGGGGACGCATGAGACAGGAAGCGCATGGCTAGCCACGGCATAGAGATCAGGGGGCTCTACAAGATCTTCGGTCCGCGGGGGCAGGATCATGTCGCACAGGTTCGCGGCGGCATGTCGAAGACAGAGCTGAACGAGAGGCACGGCCATGTGCTGGGGCTGCGCGACATCAACATCGCCATGCCCGCCGGACAGATAACGGTGGTGATGGGGCTCTCCGGATCGGGCAAGTCGACGCTGATCCGGCACATCAACCGGCTGATCGAACCGACCGCCGGCGAGGTGATCTACGACGGTGCCGACATCTGCCGCATGAGCGTTCGCGACCTGCGCGAGTTTCGCCGGCACAAGACGGCCATGGTGTTCCAGAAATTCGCGCTCTTGCCGCACCGGACGGTGATGGAAAACACGCTCTATGGTCTCGACGTCCAGGGCGTGCCGCGCAGCCAGAGCAGGAAGAGCGCGCAGCACTGGATCGAACGTGTCGGCCTTGCGGGGTTCGAGAACCACTATCCCAACCAGCTCTCGGGCGGCATGCAGCAGCGCGTCGGACTGGCGAGAGCGCTGGCCAATGACGCCGACATCCTGCTGATGGACGAGGCCTATTCGGCGCTCGACCCGCTGATCCGGGTGGACATGCAGACCGTGCTCCTAGACATCCAGAGCGAGCTGAAAAAGACGGTGGTCTTCATCACCCATGATCTCGACGAAGCCCTGCGGCTCGGCGACAAGATCGTCATCCTGCGCGACGGCCAGGTCATCCAGCAGGGCACCGGCCAGGAAATTGTGCTTTCGCCAGCAGATGATTACATCGCTTCCTTCGTCAAGGAGGTGAACCGCAGCCGCGTGATCCAGGCCCGAACTGTGATGAAACCGGCGGTGGGAACGCTGGAGGGTGTCAAGGTTGCCGCCGACGAAACGCTGGAGTCGGTGGCCCAGCGGCTGACGCGGGCGGAGCGTTCGAGCGCTATCGTCGTCGATGAGGACGGCATCGAGATCGGCATCCTGGACCTCAACACAATCCTGGCGGCCATGGTCAATCCGGTCGGGCATCATGCCACACCCGCCGGCCCTCGGTAGGCAGGCAGATTGTATTTCCCGCACCGAGCGCCTATAGCCAGAAAATTCAAGGAGGCCCCATGACCGCCGCAAATCCACTCCGTGACCTGCTTGCCGAAAAGGGCGTCCTGCTCGCTGACGGCGCCACCGGAACCAATCTCTTCGCCATGGGCCTGGAGGCCGGCGAAGCACCGGAACTCTGGAACGAAACGCATCCGGAGCGGATCGACAAGCTGCATCAGGACTTCGTCGATGCGGGCGCCGATATCATCCTCAGCAACTCCTTTGGCGGCACGCGCCACCGGCTGAAACTGCATCATGCGCAGGACCGCGTCTTCGACCTGAACAAGCGCGCAGCCGAGATCGCCCGCGCCGTGGCCGACCGCGCACCGCGAAAGGTGATCGTCGCCGGCTCCGTCGGCCCGACCGGCGAGCTTCTGGTGCCGCTCGGCGCCATGACCTACGAAGATGCGGTCGCAGCCTTCGTCGAGCAGATGGAAGGCCTGAAGGCCGGCGGAGCGGATGTCGCCTGGATCGAGACCATGTCATCCGCCGACGAGATCCGTGCCGCCGCGGAGGCGGCAAGCACGGTCGGCCTGCCCTATACTTATACCGGCTCCTTCGACACGGCCGGCAGGACGATGATGGGCGTTGATCCGAAGGACATTCACGGCATCGCGAAGGATATGGGCGATGGCCCGGTGGCCGTCGGTGCCAACTGCGGCGTCGGTGCCTCCGACATCCTGTCCAGCCTTCTCGACATGACGGCTGCCGATCCCGAAGCGATCACCATCGTCAAGGGCAATTGCGGCATTCCCGAATTCCGCGGCGCCGAGATCTACTATTCCGGCACCCCACCGCTGATGGCAGAATATGCCCGCCTGGCCCGCGACGCCGGCGCCCGGATCATCGGCGGCTGCTGCGGCACCTCTTGCGAACATCTCGCAGCCATGCGCCATGCGCTCGATGACTATACCCCGCGGCCAAGGCCGACGATCGAGGAGATCGTCGAGCGGATTGGGCCACTCCGCAACAAGATGGCAAGCGAATCGGGCGGCGACGGCACGCGCGACCGGCGCCGGCGCAGGACCTGAACCATGAGCAACATTGCAACGATCGCCAACCGCGACACCGTCGCCGACAGCCTGTCTGGCCTCACCGACGAGAACCAGTCCTGGCTCGGACTGCTGATGCAGAACCCCTCCGCCGACGAGACGCTGTTCGATGGACTGCATCTCTTCCTCGACCGCCAGGCGGAAGCGCAGTTTCTGAATGCCCTGAAGCTGCAGAGGTGCGGTGAGTGGCTGGGCAACAGCGCGCCGCCCCGGCTTCAGGTGCGGCTCATGGAAGCTGCCAAATCCAGCCAGCACGCGGCCTACACAGCCTTCCGCGAGGGATTGGTGAGTTCCGGTGGGCTTGAGCGCGCCTACCCCAAGGCGCGCATCTAGCGTATCTGCAACCGCCTAACGCGGCTCATTCGGCTTGTAGTGCGGTCGCCAGACTTCTGCCTGGATGAAATCGGCAACGGCGGCCGCGCCGCCTTGCTCCCTGGCGGCCTCGGGACCCTTTCAAGTGAAGGCGTCGGGCATCGACTCCTTGCGGTGCGCGATGAAGGCAAGCAGTGCCTCGTCGATCGCCGGATCGAGAGCCGGCGCCTCGTAACCGTCGAGCCACGAACGGCAGAGCGCATTTGCACGCTCCTCGATCCGCTTCTGGCCCTCTACCTCCCACTGTTCGTAGGAATTGTTGTCGGCCAGCGCCGAACGGTAGAAGGCTGTCTGGAAATGTGCCTGGGTATGGGCGCAGCCGAGATAATGACTGCCCGGGCCCACTTCACGGATGGCATCCAGCGCCTGACCGGCCTCGGAAAGGTCGACGCCATCGGCAAGCTTCTGCATCATGCCGAGCTGATCCTGGTCGATCATGAACTTCTCGTAGGACGAGACGAGCCCGCCTTCCAGCCAGCCGGCCGCGTGCAGCACGAAGTTGGTGCCGGCCAGCAGCGTCGTGTTCAGCGTGTTGGACGATTCATGGGCCGCCTGGGCGTCGGGAACCTTGGAGGCGCAGAGCGAGCCGCCGGTGCGGAACGGCAGGCCGAGGCGCCGGGCCAGTTGTGCCGCGCCATAGGAGACCAGCGACGGCTCCGGCGTGCCGAAGGTCGGCGCACCCGATTGCATGGAAATCGACGCGGCGAACGTGCCGAACAGCACCGGCGCGCCCGGACGGATGAGCTGCGTGAAGGAGGCCCCGGCCAGCACTTCCGCCAGAATCTGAGTCAGCGTTCCGGCGACCGTGACCGGGCTCATGGCACCCGACAGGATGAAGGGTGACACGACGCTCGCCTGGTTGTGCCGCGCGTAGACCTTGAGCGCGCCCAGCATCGTCTCGTCGAAGACCATCGGCGAGTTGGCGTTGATGAGGTTGAGCGTCACGCAGTTGTTCTCGACGAAGTCATCGCCGAAGACGAGCTTGGCCATGGCGATCGTATCTTCCGCCCGCTCCGGTGCCGTCACGGACCCCATGAACGGCTTGTCTGAGTATTTGACATGGCTGTAGATCATGTCGAGGTGGCGCTTGTTGACCGGCACGTCGACCGGCTCGCAGACCGTGCCGCCGGACGAATGCATCGACGGTGCCATATAGGCGAGCTTCACGAAGTTGCGGAAGTCCTCGATCGTCGCATAGCGGCGCTGGCCGTCGAGATCGCGCACGAAGGGCGGTCCATAGACGGGGGCGAAGACGGTGGCCTTGCCGCCGATATGCACGCTGCGCTCGGGATTGCGCGCGTGCCAGGTGAATTCCTTCGGCGCCGTCTTCAAGAGCTCGCGGCACAGGCCCTTCGGAAAGTGGACGCGCTGCCCGCGGACATCCGCACCGGCCTTCGCCCACAGCTCCAGCGCCTCGGCGTCGTCCCGGAACTCGATGCCGATCTCTTCCAGGATGGTGTCGGCATTGCGCTCGATGAGTTGCAGCCCCTCCTCGTCAAGGACCTCATACACGCCGATCTTCCGGGTGATATAGGGCAGCGACGCGTTCGGACCGCCGCCGGCCCGCGAGGCGCGCCGACCTGCCGCCCCACGCTCGCCGCGCGAACGGCGTCCGCCTGCTGCCGCTTCCGTTGGTTGATTGACCTCGTCCATGCTCTTCCTCGCCATTGCACCTGCCGGTGCCTGCCATCATCTGGGTCCCATGCTAGGACGCCAGGCAGGGCGAACCCTGCCTCTCTGCGCCACGCATTTGCGCAGAACAGACATCGGGCCGCCCTTGCGGACACGCCGTCGCTTTTTCAACAATCCGAAGTCGTTTTCAAGGAAGTCGAAAAACCATTTGCGTTTCATCATGTTCGCGGAGCACGCTGGGTTTCGTGCCGCAATCGATGGGAAGCATTATGTCCGAAGACGACATCATCCTGGCCGAACTGTCCGACGAGGAACTGGTGCAGCAGATGCACGACGATCTCTATGACGGACTGAAGGACGAGGTCGAGGAGGCCACCCGGATCCTGCTCGATCGCGGCTGGGTCCCCTACGACGTCCTGACGCAGGCGCTGGTCGAGGGCATGCGCATCGTCGGCATCGACTTCCGCGACGGCATCCTGTTCGTCCCCGAAGTGCTCCTGTCGGCCAACGCCATGAAGGCCGGCATGAACATCCTGCGCCCACTGCTGGCGGCCACCGGCGCGCCCAAGCAGGGCAAAATGGTCATCGGCACCGTCAAGGGCGACATCCACGACATAGGCAAGAACCTCGTCGGCATGATGATGGAGGGGGCGGGCTTCGATGTGATCGACCTCGGGATCAACAATCCGGTCGAAAACTATCTGGAGGCGCTGGAGCGGGAAAAGCCGGATATTCTCGGAATGTCGGCACTGCTGACAACGACGATGCCCTACATGAAGGTCGTGATCGACACGATGAAGGAAAAGGGCATCCGCGACGACTACGTCATTCTCGTCGGAGGCGCACCGCTCAACGAAGAGTTCGGCAAGGCAGTCGGAGCCGATGCCTATTGCCGCGATGCGGCGGTCGCCGTCGAGACGGCCAAGGAATACATCCGCCGCAAGCACAATTCGCTGTCAGCCGGATAAGAAAAAGCCGGCTGTCAGCCGGCTTTTTCTCGCTGTCGTTAGCGCGAAGCGGCGCGGTCTACGTTGCGGCCGGCAGCCTGCGTCGCATCTACAGTGTTGGCTGCGTCTGCGCCGACGCCGCGGATGGTGTTGCCGCAGGAGCTGAGGGCAGCAGCCGTGACAAAGAGAACGGCGATAACCGTGACTGTCTTGGACGTCATGAGAAAGTACTCCGATGGGTTCCGATCAAAAAAAGGCAGAAAATTACCTTCCGACACAGGAACGCCCCAATCGCGAAAAAGTTCACGTAATTGCGTGCGGCGCCATCGCGAGGGAAATATTAGCGGTTTGTGCGCAGCAAGGCCTGCACCATGTGGAGATACAATGCCTGCCCGCAATCTGGCATGCCTACCCGCAGAAGATCGTGCCGGGTCTTGAAAAAGCGCTGGCAGACGCACGCAATCAGGGCATCGAGAAGATCTTCTTCGCCTATGCGGATTGCGGCACCGGCGGCGATATCGACCGCCTCTGCGCCCGCGAAGGCATCGGCCGCATCGCCGGACCGCATTGCTACTCCTTCTTCTCCGGTAACGACACTTTTCAATCGCAGGCGGACGACGATCTCCTCAGTTTCTTCCTGACCGATTTCCTGGCCCGCCAGTTCGACGCCTTCGTCATTGAGCCGCTCGGCCTCGACCGCTATCCGCAGCTGAAGGAGACCTACTTCGGCAACTACCGCAAGCTCGTCTACCTGAGCCAGGAGCAGGATGAGGCTTTGCAAGAGAAGGCCAGGGGCGCAGCCGCCTATCTCGGCCTCGACTACGAGTATCGTTTCACCGGCTACGGCGACCTCTCCTCTTCGCTGCGCGACCTCTAGCACCCGTCCAGTCCCGCGCTTATCGTCGGCGTCGCTTTTCGCGCTGTGCGACGTCGTGGCAAGCGCAGTCCCGCCCCGTCGGCGCGTGCATGCTGCTGGAAAACAGGAGAGTGCATTGGCCGATCGCATCGTCGTCTACTGGCGGGATATTCCGGCGCAGGTGATCATCAAGAAGGGGCGCCAGACCGCCAAGCGGGAGCTTTCGCTGCGCTTCACGGAGGCCATCGACATGTGCGCCATGCGCACCGGCGCGGCCGAGACCGACGACTATCTGGCAGACTGGCGCAAGGCCGATCCGGTGCCGGTCAGCGACGAGCTGGAGGCGGAGGCGGACAAGGCAGCGGCCGAACTCGAGGCCGCCTATGATCGGGAGCGGCTGGTGGCCCTGGTGAAAGCCGGAGGCCGCGAGAATGGCTGAGATTGACCGGGCCGCCAGCAGCAACACCGGAGCCGCAGCAGGCACCGGCTCGAAGCCCGCCATCGGCAACGCCGGCGCGGCGCGCAAGGCGGCCACCGGCGCCTACGTTCCGAGCGACGTGTCGCCCAATCGCCGGGTCCAGCGCCGCTATTCGATCCGGCTCTGGTCGATCCGCCATGCACGTACGCTCGAATGGTTCTACGCCCGCTTCGCCAGCGCCTTCCTGCTGCTGCATCCCCTGTGGAAGGCGATCGGCTACAGCCGCGCCGAGGCGCCGGTCACTTTCGTCGAGAAGCGGGTCAAGGGCCTGCTCTTCGACTGCCGCATGTGCGGGCAATGCATCCTTTCGTCCACCGGCATGTCTTGCCCGATGAACTGTCCCAAGCAGCTGCGCAACGGACCCTGCGGCGGCGTGCGGGCCAACGGCAACTGCGAGGTGGAGCCCGACATGCCCTGCGTCTGGGTCAAGGCTTGGGAAGGGTCGCGCCAGATGGTGAAGGGTGACGCGATCCTCAACGTCCAGAAGCCGGTCAACCAGTCGCTGCGGGAAACCTCGTCGTGGCTGCGCGTCACTGCCGAGGCTGCAGCACGCAACGAGATTGCCCAGGACACCGCGGCATGAGCATCGACATCAATCCCAAAGATCTCGGAGGGCCACTCGATCCCCTGCCCGGCCATTCGTCTCGGGGCCGGCTGGAGCGCATTCTCCGTCGCGGCGAGTTTGCCGTCACCGCCGAGCTCAACCCACCCGACAGTGCCGATCCGCAGGACGTCTACGACCGTGCCGCGATCTTCGAGGGCTGGGTTGATGGCATCAACGCCGTCGACGCCTCCGGCGCCAACTGCCACATGTCCTCGGTCGGCATATGCGCGCTCCTGACCCGGATGGGCTACGCGCCGATCATGCAGATCGCCTGCCGCGACAGGAACCGCATCGCCATCCAGGGCGACGTGCTCGGCGCGTCCGCCATGGGGGTACAGAACATCATGTGCCTTACCGGCGACGGCGTGCAGGCCGGCGACCAACCGGGTGCCAAGCCGGTGTTCGACCTCGACTGCATGTCGTTGCTGGAAACGGTCCGCACCATGCGCGACGAGGCGAAATTCCTGTCCGGTCGCAAGCTCACGTCGCCGCCGCAGGTCTTTCTCGGCGCCGCCATCAATCCCTTCGCCCCACCCTATGATTTTCGCCCCTACCGGCTTGCCAAGAAGATCGAAGCTGGCGCCCAGTTCGTGCAGAGCCAGTACTGCTTCGACGTGCCGATGTTTCGCGACTACATGGCAAAGGTCCGCGATCTCGGCCTTCACGAGAAATGCTTCATTCTCGTCGGGGTCGGCCCGCTTGCCTCCGCCAAGACCGCCCGCTGGATCCGCTCCAACGTGCCGGGGATCCACATCCCCGACAGCGTCATCGCCCGCCTTGAGGGCGCCAAGGATCAGAAGAAGGAGGGCAAGCAGCTCTGCATCGACATCATCAACGAGGTGAAGGAGATCGAGGGCGTCGCCGGCATCCACGTGATGGCCTATCGGCAGGAGGAATATGTCGCCGAGATCGTCCATGAGTCCGGCGTGCTGAAGGGCCGCCGGCCATGGAAGCACGAGGCCAATCCGACCGATACGGTTGTCGCCGAGCGCCTGGAGGAAATCCGCCAGGGCAAGGAAGAAAACCAGCAGCAGCTTGCAGACATCGCGGCTCACAAGCCGCACTGAACAACCGGCCTCGGCAGATGCCGGGGCTCGACCAGTAGAGACCCACGGCCTTCAGGCACCGGAGAACCGCATGACCCGCACCATCGTCGCATCCGCCACCCGCGAAGTGATCATCGGCTTCGACCAGCCCTTCTGCGTCATCGGCGAGCGGATCAACCCGACCGGCCGCAAGAAGCTTGCCGCCGAGATGATCGAGGGCAATTTCGACACCGTTATCCGGGATGCGCTGGAACAGGTCGCCGCCGGCGCCACCATGCTCGACGTCAATGCCGGCGTCACTTCCGTCAACCCGAACGAGACGGAGCCGGGCCTGCTGGTGAAGACCATGGAAATCGTCCAGGGCCTGGTCGACGTGCCGCTGTCGATCGATTCCTCCGTCACCGCTGCCATCGAGGCCGCCCTCAAGGTCGCCAAGGGCCGCCCGCTGGTCAATTCCGTCACCGGCGAGGAGGAAAAGCTCGAAGCCATCCTGCCGCTCTGCGCCAAATACGACGTGCCGGTTGTGGCAATCTCCAACGACGAGACCGGCATCTCGATGGATCCGGACGTCCGCTTTGCCGTCGCCAGGAAGATCGTCGAACGCGCCATGGACCACGGCATCAAGCCGCATGACATCGTCGTAGACCCGCTGGTCATGCCCATCGGTGCCCTGGGCGATGCCGGTCGCCAGGTCTTCCAGCTCCTCTATCGCCTGCGCAACGAACTGAAGGTCAACACCACCTGTGGCCTCTCCAACATCTCCTTCGGCCTGCCACACCGCCACGGCATCAACGCCGGTTTCATTCCCATGGTCATCGGCGCCGGCATGACGTCCGCCATAATGAACCCCTGCCGTCCGCAGGAGATGGAGGCCGTGCGTGCCGCCAACGTGCTGAACGGCACCGACCCCAACTGCGGCACCTGGATCATGACCTATCGCGACCACAAGCCGGCAGAAGCCGGTGCCGCCCCCTCCACCACGCCGCCCGGCGCCTCGTCGGGCCGTCGCGGCGGTCGTGCGGCGCGCGCCGGCGCGGGGGCGGCGACGGAGTGACAATGTTCAACATTAATCAGCACCACCTCAACTCGTCGCTTCGCGAAAATATCGTTGAGCATCTGTTTGTCGGCGACGCGTTGCGTCTGCTGTGGCGGAAGGGCGTCGTGGATGTTGAAATACTTCGGTCAGAGTTTGACGCCTTCGGCTACGACTTGGTGATATCGGCTGGGTCGCTGGTACGTCATGTGCAACTGAAGTCCGGGACAAAGCTCAAGCCGGTTTCTACAGCGCGACTCCTGGCGGAGAAACCGAGTGGCTGCATTGTTTTTATTGAAATCAATGATGGCCTAGATCTGCTCCGGTTCCATAGCTTCTCCTCCAAGGCGGGTATGCCGCTACCCGACATTTCGGCGTTTAAAACGGCTAAACGCACGACACCAAAAAGCGACGGGACGAAGCCAGAACCAATGAAGCACGTTGTCGTGCCTATCTCCAAATTTGAGATGCATGCAACCTTGGATGACCTCCTATCATCAATCCTCGACGTACCCTTTCTCGCTCAACGCTCACATTTGAAGAAGATGCCCTTACTGCTTTCCGATACCGAAGCAGAGTCCTTCACGGCAAGTGCTGACCTGTCAGAGTGCGACCTGACAGGCTTCAAGTCTGCCGACTTCAGCTTTCTTGAAAAGAAATAATCAATCATGCCCTCGAGCTTAGAACCCGATCCCCTCGTCCTCTTCATGCCGTCCGGCAAGCGCGGACGCTTTCCGGTGGGCACCACCGTGCTGGAGGCCGCCCGCTCGCTCGGCGTCTATGTCGAGAGCGTCTGCGGCGGCCGCGCCACCTGCGGACGCTGCCAGATCCAGGTTCAGGAGGGGCACTTCGCCAAGCACAAGATATCCTCCTCGCTCGACCACATCTCGCCGGTTGGCGCCAGAGAACGACGCTATGCGGAGGTGCGGACAATTCCCGAGGGCCGACGGCTGTCGTGCTCGGTGCAGATCCTCGGCGACCTCGTCGTCGACGTGCCGCAGGATACGGTGGTCAACGCCCAGGTGATCCGCAAGGCCGCCACCGACCGGCTCTTCGACCGCAATCCGGCAATTCAGCTCTGCTATGTGGAGGTCGACGAGCCGGACATGCACAAGCCGCTCGGCGATCTCGACCGGCTGAACGTGATGCTGGAGAAGGACTGGGGCTGGAAGGACATCCTGGTCGCCCAGCATCTGCTGCCCGACGTCCAGAAGATTCTGCGCAAGGGCAACTGGGGCGTCACCGCCGCCATCCACCGCGATCTGGAAGGTGCCCGTCCGAACCTCATCGCCCTCTGGCCGGGCCTCCACAACGAAGCCTACGGCATTGCCTGCGACATCGGCTCGACGACGATCGCAATGCATCTCGTCTCCCTGCTCTCAGGCCGGGTGATAGCATCCTCCGGAACGTCCAACCCCCAGATCCGCTTCGGCGAGGATCTGATGAGCCGGGTCTCCTATGTGATGATGAACCCGGACGGGCGGGACGCCATGACCAAGGCGGTGCGACAGGCCGTCAACGAGCTGACGGTTCAGGTCTGCCACGAAAGTGGCGTCGACCCGAACGACATCCTCGACGCGGTCTTCGTCGCCAATCCGATCATGCATCACCTCTTCTTGGGCATCGATCCCACCGAGCTCGGCCAGGCGCCCTTCGCGCTTGCCGTTTCCGGCGCCGTCCACACCTGGTCGCGCGAAATCGACCTCGCCATCAATCACGGCGCCCGCGTCTATCTGCTGCCGTGCATCGCCGGCCATGTCGGGGCTGACGCCGCCGGTGCGACGCTGTCTGAAGGTCCGCACCGCCAGGACAAGATGATGCTGCTGGTGGATGTCGGCACCAATGCGGAAATCGTCCTTGGCAACCGCGACCGCGTGGTCGCCGCCTCCTCCCCGACAGGCCCAGCCTTCGAAGGCGCGGAAATCTCCTGCGGCCAGCGGGCAGCACCCGGCGCCATCGAGCGGGTGCGCATCGACCCGCAGACGCTGGAGCCGAAATTCCGCGTGATCGGCGTGGATCATTGGTCCGACGAGGAAGGCTTTGCCGAAGAGGCGGAAAAGACCGGGATCACCGGCATCTGCGGCTCCGCGATCATCGAGGTGGTCGCCGAGATGTTTCTCTCCGGCATCATCTCGGAGGATGGCGTCGTGGATGGGACCATGGCGGCGAAAAGCCCGCGCATCCTCGCCAGCGGCCGCACCTTCTCCTATCTGCTGCATGACGGCGAGCAGCGGATCACGGTGACCCAGAACGACGTGCGCGCCATCCAGCTCGCCAAGGCCGCGCTCTACGCCGGTATCAAGCTGCTGATGGAAAAGCAGGGCGTGGACACCGTCGACACCATCCGCTTCGCCGGCGCCTTCGGCTCCTTCATCGACCCGAAGTACGCCATGGTCCTCGGCCTCATCCCCGACTGCGACCTGTCGGAAGTGAAGGCGGTCGGCAATGCGGCCGGAACCGGCGCATTGATGGCCCTGCTCAACCGCGATTACCGCCGCGAGATCGAAGAGACCGTCAGGCGGATCGAGAAGATCGAGACGGCTCTGGAACCGAAGTTTCAAGAGCACTTCGTCTATGCCATGGCCTTGCCGAACAAGGTCGACAGCTTCCCTCAGCTCGCAACCGTCGTCACCCTCCCAGCGCGCAAGGTGCCGGCGGACGGCGGAGAGCCCGGCGGGAGGAGAAGGCGGCGCGGGCGGGATTAAGTCGGCCCAGGATCAGGCGGCGGCGCGCGTCAGCTGGCCGTAGAAGGCGCGGATGCTTTCAGCAACCGCCTTCGAGGGGATTGCCAGCTGCGGCGTCGTCAGAAGGCGCACGTCGAAGCTGAAAAGCTCGGGCAGTCCCTCCTGCGGTCCCAGCACCACCATTTCCTCGGTCAGATAGGACCGTGGAAACGGCGCGATGGCAAGATCGGCCAGCACCGCCGCGCGCTGCGCCATCGAATGGGCGCTGGCATAGGCGACACGATAGTGCCGCTTGTGCCTCTCGAGCTGTGTGATCGCGTCCTGTCGCCAGACGCATCCCTCCTCCCAGACGGAAATCGGCAGCGGATCGCGCAGATGGGCATTGCCGCATTTGGCGCCGGCCCAGACCAGCTTTTCGGTGTGGATGACCTCGCCGAAATTCGGGAACGAGCGCGGGTGGCAGTTGAACAACGCCAGATCAAGCCGCCCTTCCTCGACACGCTTGCGCAGCGACGAGCTCATGTCGACCGTCACATCGACCATGATGCTCGGGAAGGTCTCGGCAAAGTCCTTGAGTATCCTGGGCAGCAGGCGCTCGGCGATGTCGTCCGGGGCGCCCAGCCGCACGACACCGGCCAGATCCGGCATCACGAAGCGGGCGACTGCTTCATTGGAGAGCGCCAGCATCCGGCGGGCATAGGAGAGAAGCACCTCGCCGTGCTGCGTCAGCGTCACGGATCGCGCGTCGCGCAGGAAGAGGGTCGTCTTCAGCTGCTCCTCCAGCTTCTTGATCTGCATCGAAACGGCCGACGGCGTGCGCAGCACCGCTTCGGCTGCCGTCGAGAAATTTCCCGTCTCGGCAATGGCGACAAAGGTGCGCAGCACATCGTTGTCCAGAACCGGCAGCGGCGGGCGGAAGGGAGAAGCCATGTCATCCTCGATCAATAACATTGAACTTAAGCACCATATCATTTCGTTTGATTGATCGTCAACGGGCGCCCAAGATGCCGGACATGGAAGGTGACGCAAAGCAATTGCATCACAGAATATCATCAGATGGATCTCCGAGATCACGTTGATTGATGACGAACCTGTGTCACCCTGACCCGCAAAGGAGAAGCACATGACCTTCACATCGACCCGTTCCGCTGGCTCCGGCTGGCGGCTCCCGAACCTGACCGCCTCGATCTTCCAGCTCGTCGCGCAAGTGCAGGCACACCGGCGGCACCGGCAGACCGAAAAGATGCTGGAGTCGCTGCCGGCAGAGCTCCGCAAGGACATCGGCTGGCCTGCAAGCGACGCCACCGACGCCGCAGCCCGCAGCCCGCAGCCCGCGCTGAACTCTTCGGCGCCCCCGTGTCTCGACCTGCAAATCATGCGGGCCGAGACATCGGAAACGGAGCTTGCGAGGGCGCCGAAAGCCCATCAATCTCATGTCGCAAAATAGTTATGGCGTCCCCCGTAGCCCCCCTTCTCGCCTTCAATATTTCATGGCAGTGTCGCAATTGAAGTATCGGAACCGGCAGGACTTGAGGAGCGGAGGCATGAATGTGATCAGCAGGCAGCCGACAGTAAAGCGGACCCTCGTCTTCTTTCTCGTGCCGGACTTTACCATGCTGCCGTTCGCGGCGGCGGTGGAGACACTGCGTATTGCCAACCGCATGCTCGGGTACACCGCCTACAACTGGCGGCTCTGTTCCGCCGACGGCGAGAGGGTCTGCTCCTCGGCGGGCATAGCGGTCGAGGTCAACAGCTCGGTGGCCGACGAGCGCAAGAACCTCGGCGGCGAGAGCCGGCCCAACATGGTGCTGGTCTGCTCCGGGATCGACGTCGAGCAATACGGCAACAAGACGGTCAACGCCTGGCTGCGCGAGACCTATAACCGCGGCATCGCAGTCGGCAGCCTCTGCACCGGCGCCCATGTTCTGGCCCAGGCCGGGCTGCTGAACGGAAAGCGCTGCGCCATCCACTGGGAGAACCTGCCCGGGTTTTCGGAAGCCTTCCCGCAGGCGGAGGTCTATGCGGACCTCTATGAAGTGGACGGCAATATCTACACCTGCGCCGGCGGCACGGCGTCACTGGACATGATGCTCAATCTGATCGGCCAGGATTTTGGGGAGAACCTCGTCAACCGCATCTGCGAGCAGCAGCTCACCGATCGCGTCCGCAACCCGCATGATCGCCAGCGTCTGCCGCTGCGCGCCCGTCTGGGCGTCCAGAACACCAAGGTGCTGTCGATCATCGAGTTGATGGAGAACAATCTCTCCGAGCCTCTGTCGCTCGTGGAAATCGCCGACGATGCCGATCTTTCACGCCGGCAGATCGAACGGCTGTTCCGCCAGGAAATGGGCCGCTCCCCTGCCCGCTATTATCTGGAAATCCGCCTCGACCGGGCACGGCATCTGCTCGTGCAGTCGTCGATGCCGGTGGTGGAAGTGGCCGTGGCCTGCGGCTTCGTCTCCGCCTCGCATTTTTCCAAATGCTATCGCGAGGTCTACAACCGGTCGCCGCAGCAGGAACGCGCCGAGCGCAAGCTGACGATCGCCAGCTCGCGCACCAGCGTCGCCGCCTGAGATGCGCCTTCGGACCGGTTGCGAAAACCGGTCCGAGCTTGGATTAAGCTGCTGCAGTCTTGCGATCCGAGCGCATGGAGCGGATCTGGATTAGGGTGTCCAGGTTCTGGTTGACGCGGCAGTAGAACTCCTCGTCGATGAACGGCCGCAGCATGAAGTCGTTGCCGCCGGCCTTCAGGAACCGGGCCGACAGCAGCCGGTTGGACGAGGACGACACGCCGATGATGCGCAGCTCGTGCGAGCCGCGAACGGAGCGGATGCGCCGCGTCAGTTCGAACCCGTCGATGTCCGGCATGTTGTAGTCGGTGACGACCAGACCGACGTCCGGATTGTTCTTCAGGATTTCCAGCGCCTTGGCGCCGCAATCGGCCGCACTGACCCGGAAGTTGAACCGCTTCAGACGGCTCGTCAGGAGCGCGCGCGCCGTCGCACTGTCGTCGACGATCAGCACGTGGTGGCGATGATTGGTGAGGAACCGGGCAACCGACTCCGCCAGCATGTCTACCGCAAAGATGTTGTCTTTGAGAATGTAGTCGACGATGTCCTTGGACAGCAGCTGATCGCGCATCCCCTCGTGGAAGGTGCCGGTAAAGACGATCGTCGGGATGCTGAGATCGATCAGATACTCCAGCGCCTCGCCATTCTCCGCGCCCGGCAGGTTGATGTTGGAAATCGCCAACGTCACCGGCTCCGGAGAGCGGTCATAGGCAAGCTGCAGCTCTTCGAAGTTGCGACAGACCTCGACCTCGATCCCGAACAGCTCCTTGAGGCGCGTTCCGATCATGGAGGTAAAGACGTTCGAATCTTCCGCAAGCAGAATGCGTGCATCTGCCAGAGATTGGCCGGAATACTGCATCCCGGATATGCCAAGGAAAGTCATGATACCCCTCAGTCGGTTACTGTCCCCTGCTGGTACAGTTACTCTCATGGCTTTGCAGAACCGTTAATGCAGCTGCTATCTCCTTGCGAAAACAAGAAAAGGCGGCCCAGAAGCCGCCTTTGAGGTAAATGGGGCGTTACTGCGATCAGGCCCTGAGCACGGCGTTATCCGGATCGAAGGGACTCTCCGGAACGACAGTTGCCGAATAGAGCTTGCCGAGGATCTTGATCTTCAGCCGGGTGCCGGCAGCAGAATATCCGGGCTGCACCATGGCAAGCGCGACGGACTTGCCGATCCGCCAGCCGAAGCCTCCGCTGGTGGCACGACCGATGAGCGCACCGCCCTCGTCGTAGATCGCCTCCGAACCCCGCGCGTCGACGTCCTCGTTGCCTTCCAGGATCAGCGTCACGAAGTTCCAGCGCAGCCCCTTCTCCTTGTAGGCCAGCATCGCTTCGCGCCCGAGGAACGGCTTCTCCGGGCGGATGAAGCGATCGAGCGCCGACTCGTAGGCATTGTATTCGATCGACAGTTCGCGCCCCATGTTGCGATAGGATTTCTCCACCGCCATGGCGCTCATTGCGCGGATCCCGAAGGGCTTGATACCGAACTCGGCACCCGCTTCCATCAGCCTGTCGAAGATATAGGCCTGCATCTCGATCGGATGATGCAGTTCCCAACCGAGCTCGCCGACGAAGTTGACCCGCAGCGCATGCGCCGTCGCGACGCCGACGGAGATCTTCTTTGCCGTCAGCCAGGGGAAATCCTTGCTGTCGAGGCTGGTGCGAGTGAGCTTGCGCAGCACATCGCGGGACTTCGGGCCGGCCAGCACCAGCACGCCGTATTTCTGCGTGATCGGCTGCAGTTGCACCGAACCGTCCGTCGGTGCCAGCCGGGCGAGCAGATCGTGATCATGAGCCTCGAGCCCGCCTGCCGAGACGAGGTAGAAGCGGTCGGGCGCCCATTCGTAGACGGTGAACTCGGCCTTCACACCGCCGGCGGGTGTCGGCAGGTGGCAGAGCGCGATGCGACCGCGCTTCTTCGGGATAGCATTGGCGAGGATCGAGTTCAGCCAATTGCGCGCGCCCGGTCCGCTCACCTCCATCTTCGCGAACGGCGACATGTCGAGCACGCCGACATTCTCGTGAACGTTCTTCACCTCGTTGCCGACATGCTCGAAGTAGTTGGAGCGCCGGAACGACCATTTCTCGACGATCCGGCCGTCGTCCAGCGGCGGGGCATGATTGTGATTGGTAATCACATCTGCGCCGACACCGAGCTGGTCCTCCGGAACCTCGTAACCCTGAGGGGCGTACCAGTTGGCTCTCTCCCAGCCATAGACCGAACCAAACACGCCGCCGAGCTTCTTGAGGCGATCGTAGATCGGCGTCGTCTTCAGCGGCCGGGCAGCCGAGCGCTCCTCGTCCGGGTAGTGCATGGTGAAGACGTTGGAATAGGCCTCCTCGTTCTTCGCAATTAGGTAGCCTTCCGTGGCGTAAGGACCGAAGCGGCGCGGATCGACACCCATCATGTCCACCGTGGGCTCGCCCGCGACGATCCATTCCGCAAGCTGCCAGCCGGCGCCGCCGGCGGCGGTGATGCCGAAGGAATGGCCTTCGTTGAGCCAGAAGTTCTTCAGCCCCGGCGCCGGTCCGACGATCGGGTTACCGTCGGGAGTATAGGCGATGGCGCCGTTGTAGACCTTCTTGATACCCACTTCGCCGAAGGCGGGAACCCGGACAATGGCAGCTTCGATGTGCGGCATCAGGCGATCGAGATCCTCCTGGAAGAGCTCGTATTCGCTTTCGTCCGAGGGGCCATCGACATAGCAGACGGGCGCGCCGACTTCGTAGGGGCCGAGAATCAGGCCGCCGGCCTCCTCACGCATGTACCAGGCACTGTCGGACTCGCGCAGGACGCCCATCTCGGGCAGCCCCTGGCGGCGGCGCTCCTGGATCGCCGGATGCGGTTCGGTCACGATGTACTGGTGCTCGACCGGGATGACAGGCACGTCGAGCCCCACCATCTCGCCCGTCTTGCGGGCGAAATTGCCGGTGCAGGAGATCACGTGTTCGGCGGTGATCTCGCCCTTGTCGGTGGTGATCTTCCAGAGACCGTCCGGCTGCTGTTCGATCGCGGTGACGGTGGTGTTGCGATAGATCGTGGCGCCGCGGTCGCGCGCGCCCTTTGCCAGTGCCTGCGTGAGATCAGCCGGCTGGATGTAACCATCGTCGGGATGCTGGATCGCGCCGAGCAGGCCATCGGTCTCGCAGAGCGGCCAGATCTCCTTCACCTGTTCCGGCGTCAGGACATTGACCGTCACGCCGATCGTCTCGGCGATCCCGGCGTAATACATGTATTCGTCCCAACGGTCCTTGGTGCGCGCCAGCCGGATGTTGGAGACCTTGGAGAAGCCGACGTTCATGCCGGTTTCTTCCTGCAGCTCCTCGTAGAATCGGACGGAATACTTGTGCAGCTGCCCGACCGAATAGGAGAGATTGAAGAGCGGCAGCAGCCCGGCCGCATGCCAGGTGGAGCCTGACGTCAGTTCCTTGCGCTCGATGAGAACACTGTCGGCCCAGCCCCTCTTGGCCAGATGGTAGAGCGTCGAAACGCCCACCACACCGCCTCCGACCACCACGGCACGCGCATGTGTCTTCATCGAAACGAACCCCTCGGAACAGCCGCCCTGTCGCAAGCGCGGCGCATGATCTGTTGCTTGCGGGACTATGCAATCCCGGACCGCCGACCAAACGCCTGATTACGACATGCGAAAAGCTTGCCGCGACGGCTCCCCTGGCGTCTCAGACACCGGCGCCATCCTGGATGAGATCGTCGCTCGCGCCGGGAGCCGGCTGACCGCTGCGACCTGGTCGCGGCAGGATCATGATATCCTGGCGCGCATAGGGGATCTCGATGCCCTCCAGTTCGAAGCGCTTCAGGATCGCGATCCGGACCTCGGCACGAATTCGGATCCCGTCGGAATAGTCCGCCAGGCAGAACCGAAGCTCGAAATCGAGAGACGATGCACCGAATGCCAGGAAATCCACATGCGGCTCCGGATTCTGGAGGGCATCCGGCACGGCCGTCGCAATCTCCAGCAGGATGGCAATCACCTTTTCCGGATCGGTGCCGTAGGCGACCGAAACCGGAATTTCCGACCGCTGAACCCTGTTCCGGTGCGTCCAGTTTCCGACAGGCGAATTGATGAGATCCGAGTTCGGGACGACGATCGATTGCTTGCGGAACGTCTCGATCTCGGTTGCGCGCACGGAAATGCGCTTGACGATCCCTTCAGTTGTTCCGGTCACGATATGATCGCCCACCTTGAAGGGCCGTTCGACGAGCAGGATCAGGCCCGAGACGAAGTTCGACACGATGTTCTGCAGCCCGAAACCAATACCGACCGACAGGGCAGAGGCGACGAGCGCGAGGCTGGACAGGTCGATGCCGGCGGCCGACACACCGACGATCACCGCAAGCCCGACGCCCAGATAGCCGATGCCGGTCTTGACGGAGTTGCGCACGCCCGCATCCACCTGGCTGCGGGCCATGACGTTGCCGTCGATCCACCTCTGCACCCAGCGGGTGACGATATAGCCGACCGCAAAGAGCAGTATCCCGCCGATGATCCCGACGAGCGAGATGGTGATGTTGCCGATCGTGATCGCGGTGAAGAACCGGTAGAACCAGGACTCGATGTCCGCGATCTGGAAACCCCAGGTGAGCAGGATCAGCGGCACGCCGATCATCAGGGCAAAGGCATAGATGGCTAGACCGGCGACGAGGCCAACCTGATCGAGCGTCACCTCACCCCATTTGAACCGCTCCGCCAGCCGCTCGCCGAGGGCCGTGCGTCCAAAGACCTCCTGCTTGGACACGGCCTTGCCGGTCAGCAGGCCGATATAGACCGTGACCAGCACGGCGCCCGTCAGGACGATCTGCGTCGAGATGAACCGTGCAAAGCCGATGTATCCCGCAATCACCGCAAACAGGAGCAGACCACCCATGAAACGCAGCAGAAGCGGCAGGAACCGTGGCCATGGCTTGCCCGTCGCCGCAGGGTCGCCGTCGGTGCTCATCACCGGACGCATGAAGGACAGCGCAATCAGCACGATCCCAATGATGGACGAGGCGATGACGCTCTTGGTGATGGTCAGAACCAGCGGCGAGTTGAGCGTCTCGCTGATCGTACCGAGGAGGTAGTCGAGGCCGTTGACCACGGCCATCAGGATGACGGCCCAGCCAATCAGCCGCGCTCCCTTGTCCGTCAGCCGCACCAGGCGCCAGTCCGGCTCGTCCGGAGCCAGAACCGCATGCGTCAGGCGTGACACGAAGTAGACGAACCAGATGAATCCGAAGAGCCCCGAGATGATCGGGGCCACATCGGGCCGCAGCACGCTGAAGCCTTCGAGGAGAAGATAGGATGCGGCAAGGAAGGCGGCCAGCGACATGGTGCGGATGACGGTCGACCAGAAGGCGACCGTCAGCCGCTTGAGATAGGAAGGTCGGCCCTCGCCGTTTTCCCGCCAGATGAAGCTTCCAAACAGCCGGTACCCTCCCGACAGGATGACCAGACCGACGACAAGCGACAGTCCGATGGCTCCAAACAGCGAGGGTGCCTTGAAGCGCCAGGCAAAGCTCAGCCAGCCGCCGATGGTGTTTCCGAGCCTGTCGACCTCAACGACGAGCGCCTCGCCGGCCTCGCTGAAAAGCGCCAGTGAAAGCTCCGTGTGCCGGAACAGCGTCTGGGTGAAGAGATTGCGGCGGATGGTGGTGATGCTATTGGCGAGGCGATCCGCCCCGCTGGAAAGGTTCTCCGCATCCTCGACGATCGCATTGATCTCGGCGCGCTCGTTGAGCAGGCGATTGCGTTCTTCCGTCACCAGCGGCGGTTCGGGCGGCTGACCGGCTGCCGGTGGCTCGCCGATGACATCGAGGCGACCCTGTATCTGCTGCACCCGGGTGGCGAGCGTATCGGAGGCCGCACGCATCTCGGCAAGGATCTCCTCGGCCTGGGCGCGCAGTTCCGCCAGACGCGCATCGTCGCTTGCATCCTGCTGCACGGCTGCACTGAAGGTGTCGAGCTGCTGCCGGATGGTGCCCAATTTCTCGCGCACCTCCGTATTGATCGAATCTACCGTAACGTCCACCGCAAGATCCTGTGCGGCCGCTGGAGCAGCAAGCATGGAGCTGCCGCCGAGCACCGAAAGGATTACCGCAGCGCGCGTTAGGATCGAAAGGAGGGTGGAGGTGAAATCGGCCATTCGGGTCTCGGACAGAGGAGAATCACACAGCGAAAGCTAGTTCCGCTTCACGACGAAAGGAAGGAAGACGGCCGCAGGAACAGAATATGGATGGAACCCTGGAACATTCTGCTGCGTTACCATGCGCAACCAACACAGAGGGTAAGGTTATGGAAGACGCAGGAATCGGCTGGATTGCAGCCATCATTATTGGCGGTGTCGCAGGCTGGCTCGCTGAACAGTTCATGAAGAGCAACATGGGCATCTTCATGAACATCTTGCTCGGCATCGTTGGTGCGATCATCGCCAATGCGTTGCTCGGCCTCATCGGCGTCAGCCTCGGCGGCTGGATCGGCTATCTGATCGCAGGCTTCATCGGTGCGTGCATCCTGATCGCCATTGGACGAATGTTCCGGCGTTAAAGACTGCCAACACCTAATTTAAAAACCGGCGCCGGGCTTGGATAGATATTCTAGCTCGGCGTCCGTCGTTTTGCGTCCCACGTAGGCGTTGCGATGCGGGAAGCGGCCGAACTCCCGGATCACGGCCAGGTGCCGTTCCGCATAGTCCAGATATTCGGCGTCCCCCAGAGCCTGAAACAACGCCACCGACCTTTGCTGATCTTCCAGCGCTTCCGAATGCTCGAACGGCAAGTAGACGAAGGCCCGGCGCTCGACGGCAATGGCCGCGTCGGCACCCGCGTCGACCGCAAGTCTCGCCTCTCGCAACGCCATCCAGTCGGTGGCAAAGGCGAGCGGTGTCGCCCGGTAGATGTTGCGCGGAAACTGATCCAGCACGATGATGGCCGCGAGCCGGTGCTCCGGCGTATCCCGCCACTGTTCCACCTCGCCGCGCGCCAGCGCCAGATGCGTGTCCCGGAAGCGCCGGTCGATCTCCCGATCGACGGTGTCGGAGGACTGGAACCACTGCTGCCGCGTCAGCCGTCCAAACCAGAAATCCAGTATTTCCTGTGGCGTCTCAAGTGTCATCGGAATTTCTCCTCAAGCGAGCCGCAGGGCCGCATAGTCCTTCCCGAGCGTACGGCAGAGAGCTTCGACCACGATGTTGTGATCCTCCCGCTGCGGCAGACCGGAAACCGTCACGGCTCCGATGCAGCCTGTCCCCTCGACGAAGATAGGAAAGCTGCCGCCGTGCGTCGCATAGTCCGCAGCCGTCAGCCCATATTTTTCTTCGATCGTCGTCTGCTGGTGCGAGAGTTTCAGCCCGATACCGTAGCTCGAGGTGAAGAAGCGGAGCGCCACCGCCCGCTTGCGCCGCACCCAGGAGGCATTGTCGGCGGTCGTTCCCGGCAGGGCGCAATAAAAGGCCGGCATGGCATGAAGATGAACGTCGATGGCAACCGCCAGTCCGCGTTCGATGGCCATGTTGCGCAGAAGCGAACCCAGCTCCCAGGCGGTGGCTGCATCGAAGCGGCTGAAGCGCAGGGCCTGCTCCTGCTCGGATATACGGGTAAGGTCCTGTTCGATCGTCAAGGGCGTCTCCTCTCAGTGCGGCTGCATTGATGACCAGTCTGAACAGGATGTAAAGGTCGCCGACCGGCCTCGCAGGCTTGCCGCTAGTTCTGCAGCAGCGAGTGAACGGCCGTCAGGACCGTATCGTGCTGGTAGGGCTTGGGCAGGAAAAAGGTTCGCGTCGGCAGCAGCATCGGATCCAGGCGGACGACGCCGGACGTGATGATGATCCCGATATGCGGTCGCAGGGCCCGCACCCGCTGCGCCAGCTGAATCCCGTCCATCGAGCCGGCCATGTTGACGTCGGTGAAGACGATATCGACGTCGGTCCGGTTGCGCAGCAGCACCATCGCCTCGTCTGCATTGGCGGCCTCGAGCACCACGTGACCGACTTCCTCCAGAGCATCGAGCATCGTGAAACGGATAAGCGGCTCATCCTCGACGATAAGCACGACGGCCTTTTGTGTGGACATGTTCAACTCCAGAGTCTCGATCACGGACGGGCAGCGCTGCAACCAGAACCAGGCCTGTGATGCTTTGCCGTCTACACGCTGGCGCGCCATATAGGCAAACCCGTCGGACTTAGCCACCCTCATTCACGGGATCAGCGGCAGTGAAGGCTGGAATAGCCGGAAATGTCGCGGATCCCGACGTCCTCGCCGCGCCGATTTGAGACAGTCCGCAGAAGTCTGCTCACCATCCCTTGCTTTTGGTCGAAGCGGATGTTGAACTTCGAACTCAGGACACGTTACCTCGCCTCAGCCGACCGCAGTCGGTCAGGGGCTCGCGGACCCCCCGCTCGCAAGAGCTGGTGAGCCCCGCCAACAACAACGAGGCGGCCCATGACGGACCACGACCACGACCATTCATCCTCGGTTCACGACTGGCGGGAGCATGGGGTCAAGGTCATTCCCGGAACGTCGCTCGACCCGAACACCGCCCAGACGCCCGGGATGAACCGCGCCACCGCCATCAACAACGCGCGGGCCGGCGCAGAGAAGATCTGGGCGGGCACCGTCACCATCCACGCGAATGCCAAGACCGGCGCCCACCACCACG
Source organism: Pseudorhizobium marinum (assembly GCF_000705355.1). NCBI lineage: Bacteria > Pseudomonadati > Pseudomonadota > Alphaproteobacteria > Hyphomicrobiales > Rhizobiaceae > Pseudorhizobium > Pseudorhizobium marinum. The sequence goes on along the minus strand of NZ_JMQK01000005.1, from coordinate 8,147 downwards.
GCGACCTCGAGAGCATCATCTACGTGGTGAAGGGCAAGGCCCGCATGCGTTGGGGGGACAAACTGGAGTATGTCGCCGAAGCAGGTCCCGGCGATTTCATCTACGTACCACCCTACGTGCCGCACCAGGAAATCAACGCCAGCCGTGACGAGACGCTGGAATGCGTCCTGGTGCGCTCCGGCCAGGAGCCGGTGGTGGTCAATCTCGACATCGAGCCGGTCGAAAAGCCCGAGGACGTTCTCTGGCAGGACCCGATCCACCGCTGACGCCTGTCACACGGTGCAGCCGCAGTGATCCGGACGTGGCGGAAAACTAACGGGCGACGATCGTCAGCCGGCCGTCCGCAGTCGTCTTCACCGCAATCTGCCGATAATCGAGAAGTGTCGGGTGCTGCGTGGCCAGCACATGCTGATGGGTGGCGGTGATCACCATGACGTCGGCGCCGGCCGCCTCGCCCGCCGTGACACCCGCCTGGACATCCTCGAACACGAGCATCTCCGAGGCGCTGGCGCCGATCCGCTCCGCACCGAGCAGGTAACCCTGCGGATCGGGCTTGCCGACCGAAACATCTTCCGCCGTCACCATGATCGTCGGCTGCGGAATGCCCGCTGCCGCAAGCCGTGCGCGGGCAAGGTCGATGGGTGCGGAGGTCACGATGGCCCACCGGTTCGGCGGCAGCGACGCCAGAAAATCCGCTGCGCCATCGATGGCGATCACGCCCTCGACATCCTCGATCTCGCCGCGCAGGATCTCCTCTGCCTCTGCGACCGGGTCGATGCCGGGCAGGTTGAGCCCCGAGATCGTGTCGATCCCGCGCTTTCCGTGCATCGTCGGCAGGAAGGCTTCGAGGTCGAGCCCTTGGCGCAGAGCCCAGCGGCCCCACACCCGCTCGGCGGCGGCAATCGAGTTCAGGATCGTGCCGTCCATGTCGAAGAGGAAGCCGGCGTAGCTTTTGATGAAATCAGGATGGGACAAGACGGTTCCGATCGGTCGCGCGGGTCTGAAGGTCGAGCCCCGGCTTACCGCCTGATCCGTCCGCCGACAAGCTTCCGTGTCGTCAGGACGCTGCCGCCGAAGCCTCGGCGTCCCGTCGCATCCGCGCCATCCACTCCGTTCCCGCCTGGATGCCGCCCAGCGGAAAGACATGAATCTGCTCGATCAGGCTCTGCGGGTGCTTCGTCTTGTAGGCGGCAAGATCCCCGAGCAGATCGGTTGGCTCGTAAGGGACCAGCAGCTTGCGCAGGTCAAGCGCCCGCTTCTGCAGCACCCCGAGCGACGGGCCGACGCCGCAGGCCATTGCGAATTTGATGAGGGTCTGGAGCTTGGTCGGGCCTGCAACACCGACATGGATCGGCAACGTGATGCCGGCCTCCGCCAGCCGCTCCGCCCATGCGATCACAGGCCTCGCCTCGAAGGCGAACTGGGTGACGATGGCCATCTCGGCATCGGTGCGCTCGGCATAGGCCTGCTTCCACCGCAGCGCCGCATCCACAAGCCGGCTGCCGCCATCCCTGTCGATGTCCTTGTTGCCCTCCGGATGGCCCGCGACATGCAGTCTTTGATATCCGAGGCGATCGAAGATCTCCGTCTCCAGCATGGCCATCGAACTGTCCAGTTCACCGGCCGGTTCGGAAACGCCGCCGCCCAGCAGCAGCGCCTGCGTGACACCCGCCTCCTCGCGATAGCGCCGCGCCCACGTCTCAAGCGTTGCCCGGTCCGGAATGATCCGCGCCGGAACATGCGGCATCGGCTGGAAACCCGCATCCGTCAACCGCCGCGCGGTCGCCACCATGTCGTCGATCGGCGTGTCATGGATGTGGGCGATATAGACCCGCGTCCCGGCGGGAAGCAGAGATCCGAAATCGTCGATCTTTGCCGCCGTCCGCGGCATCACCTCGATGGAGCATCCCCGCAGGAGATGCCACGGGTCGGTAGGCGCGGCAGAGGCCTCGTCCTTGCGCAAAAAACCAGTCATTCCCATGGCCTGTCCCTCGGCGTCCGCCATCACGGAAGCCTTGAATGAAGAGAGCGAAAGAATGGGCGGACGCCTGGAGGCGTCCGCCGCCGGTCTTCAGCCGGCGCGCTTGGTACGCCAGCTCTCGGCGTAGTTCTGACGCGCTTCGGCCGCATAAGGCGTCGGAGAGACACGAACCCGGATTTCCGCCTGCTTGTGGCGTTCCGTCGAGGTCTTCTGGCTGCCGCCGTTCGGCTCGCCCCATATCATCGTCAGGACGTCGCCTTCCTGGATGTCGGCATCGACGACACCGAGCGAGAGCATGCAGCGCTCGTTGTAGCTGTAGCCGTTGAACATCGACATGCCGACCATCTTGCCGTCGTGCATGACCATGTCGGCGCTCGTCGAGGCGTAGTTCGGCTGCGGGAAGTCGATCCACTTATAGTGGTCCTGGCCTGGCTGGAAGGCCGAGGCGATGACCTTGACGACGTCTTCGGCATTCCACTCGAAGGTGACCTTCTTGCGGTTCTTGGCATCCTTCAGCTTCTCGAGCGCCGGCTTGCCGATGAAGTCGGACTTCCAGCCGATGTAGAAGCCGTAGCCGAGTTCGAACGGATTGACGTAGTAGTCCTCGATGTTGCTGGACACGAAGCTGCCGCCGATCGCACCGGTTGCCTCATAGCTGTCGGCACCGAGCCAGTCGCGGTATTCCTTCATCATCCCGTCGCCGGTGTAGATGCCGGGCAGTGGCGACGGGATCCATCCCGATTCCAGCGTATTGGTCGAATAGGCGCGGCTTCCGACCTGGTGCAGATCGACGCCTGCCTCGCGTGCCGACTCCAGGATGACGCTGCGCACATATTCGAGGTCGGCGTGCGGACCCCAGATCTCGAGGCCCGGCGCACCGGCCATGCCGTGGCGGAGGGCCTGCACGCGCTTCGAACCCACATTGATCCAGTCGACGTGAAAGAACTTGATGTCCGATACCGGGCCGCCGTTCATCTTCTCGAAGATCTTCGGTGCATCCGGCCCCTGGATCTGGAAGCGGTAATGGGTGCGGTAGACGGCCTTGCCGTCCGGGCGCGACGGGGAACGCGGGTCACGGTGAAGACGAACGTTCCACTTGCCGATCGCCTGCTGGAACAGCACCCAGTTGGCGGTGGGCGCGCGCCCGACCAGGATGAACTTGTCCTGCCGCTCGCGGAAGATGATCATGTCGCCGATGACATGGCCGGCTGGCGTCACCGGAACGAAGTGCTTCGCCCGGTTGAGATCGAAATTGGCAAAGCTGTTGATGCCGACGTACTCGAGGAATTCCGCTGCCTGCGGGCCTTCCACGATCACCTCGTCCATGTGGTGCGACTGGTCGAACAGGACCGCGGATTCGCGCCAGGCGCGCTGCTCGTCGCGCCAGTTGGTGAACTCGGGTGCGACCACCGGGTATACATACATGCCCACGCGTGAGTTGCGCAGCATCTCCACGACGTTGCCGTTTGCATCAATAACGTCGGATAGACTGGATTTGATCACGTTCTCTCCTCCCTGAGATATGGTGTTGATGTATACATCAACCTATTTGTCAGCAAAACTCAAGGGGAAAGTGACCGGCGTTCGCCGGAAGGCGCGACTGCCGGCGGCTCCACGATCAGAGCTGGAGGAAGCGAGGTCAGCTGTTGAGAAGACCGAGACCGGGCACCCGCATGATCAGGTCCGGGTTTTCGAGAATGACATATTCCAGATTGCGGCGCGCGATGCGCGCGTGCTCGCGCGCAACGAACTCCGCACGCGTCCCCTCCCGCGACGAGATGGCCGAGACGAGCGCCCGATGCTGCTCCTGCGCCACATGCAGCGACTGCCGGAAGATGTCGATGTTGGTCTTGTCGGAGAGGAAGGCCGAGGGAGAAGCAAACGGCAGCCGCGTCGCCCGGTCGATCTCCCGCTGCAGGACGACGCTCCCGGCGAGGTTCACGAGGATGGCGTGGAACTGGGCATTGAGGTCGGAGTAGGCTTCGAAATCCACGTCGTCCGAGGATGCGCCAAAGCAGGAATCGAGGCGGGCGAGCACCCCCTGCATCTGCGCCAGGCCCTCAGGCGTCACGCCGCGTTCCGCCGCAAGCCGGGCTGCGGTGCCTTCCAGCACACCGCGCAGCTCGATTGCATCCAGAACATCAGCGAAGGTGAAGCTGCGCACGACGAAGCCGCCATTGGTCAGTCGGTCGAGCAGCCCCTCCTCTGCCAGCCGCGACATCGCCTCGCGGATCGGCGTGCGCGAGATCTGCAGGGTCTCGGCGAGTGGGACTTCGAAAAGCCGCGTGCCTCCCGGAAAGTCGCCGTTGAGAATGCGCTTGCGCAACTCCATCAGCGCCACTGCCGTGTGCGTTGTCCTCCCCGTGTCCTCCACTGCCAAGCCTATCATCTCCCACAAAACATGCCGCAATCTTATCGCGCCCATGTCCAGCCCCGCAAGCGAAACCGGAAATCTGTATACAGCCTCAACCATTTGACCTTCGCAGTCGCCGTTACCGCTCTCACACGCTCCGCTTCAAGGCCGGCCGCTTGCCATCCGCCGATGCAGCCCCATCTGGTTCAGGATCAAGGAGAAGTGCAGCATGAAAACATCAGCAATCACCCTTTCCGTCATCGGCCTGATCTGCCTCACCGCGGCGGGCTGTGTCAGTGAGGGCGGCCCCCGCACCGTCTATGATGCCGGCCCCCGCTATGACCGCATCGACAGGAGCGACCGAAACGACCGACGTCCCGACTATGAGCGTCGAGACCGCCGCGATTATCGCGACGACGACCGGCGCGGCGGAGACGGCCGATGGGATGGGCGCCGCGGGGATGATGACCGCAGAGAACGTACCGACCGCGACGATGGTGATCGTGACGGTCGCTGGATCATCCGCGACGGACGGCGGATCTGGGTACCGGAGCGCCGCTAGCAGCCACGCCGGATCACGACGCGCGCAAATAGACATGAATGAATGAACGAAAATAAAAACTGTGCGGCGGCGCTTGGCGACGCCGCACACCTCCTCCGCGTACTGATTGCGACAGGCGCATCAGAACGCCTGCTGGACAGCAGAGGTCGCAGCCAGGCCCTGCTTGGTGGCAGCTTCAACAACGTCAACAGGTAAGGAGATTTGGCGACCCCGGCAGGATTCGAACCTGCGACCGTTCGCTTAGAAGGCGAATGCTCTATCCAGCTGAGCTACGGGGTCAACCGGCGCCGGAGCACCAGCAGTGTCAGTGCGTCCAGGGCTGGATGCGGTTGTAACGGAAATTGTCGGTGTAGGAGAGCATCTGCCGCGCCACTTCCTTCGGCGCAATCACGCGGTATTCGATACCTTCGCGCTTGGCATAGGCTTCCGCCTGCTCCTGGCTCTCGAACGTCAGGCGAACCTGCTGGCGCATGTCGGACGAGGAGGTGTAACCGAGGACGGGATCGATGCTGCGCGGCGCTTCCTGATCGAATTCCAGAACCCAGAGATGGGTCTTGGCCTTGCCGGACTGCATGGCGTTCTTGGCAGGACGATAGATCTTGGCGGACATTCGCGACGGCGCTCCCTGAATGGACCGGAATTGTGGCCGCATCCGGCAACGTGGTCGGAGTGGAGAGATTCGAACTCCCGACCCTCTGGTCCCAAACCAGATGCGCTACCAGGCTGCGCTACACTCCGTATTCACGTTGACCAGCGAGATACACGCTTACCCCCTGGCCTGCAACAGCAAAATCGAACCGCAGGACGAAAGGTTCCGCCGTTACCGTCCTGCCTCGATGCGCGGGCTGATGACCCGGTCGCCCGAGGTGATGCCCAGAGCGTCGGCGCGCCCGCCGTTCAGCTCCAGCACGTAGCTCACAGGACCGCGGGAATCGATGATGGCTTGCGAGAAAGGCACTGCCATCTCGTGAATATGCGAGATCGTTCCGTCCTTCTGGATGAACAGCATGTCGAGCGGCAACGGCGTGTTCTGCATCCACATGGAGACGGGGCGCGTGTCGTCGAAATCAAACAGCATGCCGTGGTCGGGCGGCATGCTCTCGCGATGCATCAGGCCCTGCGACCGCTGCTCCGGCGTCAGCGCCAGCTCGACATCGAAGGCATGCCGCTTGCCGTCCTGGGTCTCGATGACCAGCTCCTCCCGGTCGAACTGCAACTGCGCCGAGGCAACACTCGCCAGAAGCACAAAAAGCGCCGCAAGGGCGCCTTTTCGGAAGAAGGACATGGCTGTTCTCATCATCAGTGAGCCCGGCTGACCGGATTCGGGTTGTCGGGGTGAATCTCCGCCGCCATCAGCCCCTTGTCCCCCGGGCCGAAGCGCACCAGCACCACCTGACCCGGTCTCAGCTCGGTCAGGCCGAAGCGGCGCAGCGTTTCCATGTGGATGAAGATGTCTTCCGTTCCCTCGCCGCGCGTCAGGAAGCCGAAGCCCTTGGTGCGGTTGAACCACTTGACCAATACCCGCTCCAGACCGCTGGTCGGAGTCACCTGGACATGGGTCCGGATCGGCGGCATCTGCGAGGGATGAACGGCTGTCGACTGATCCATCGACAGGATCCGGAACGCCTGATAGCCCCGCTCCCGCCGCTGGATAAGCGCGACGATGCGCGTGCCCTCCAGGATGGTCTGGTATCCGTCACGCCTCAGGCAGGTGACGTGCAGCAGCACGTCCTGCATGCCGTTGTCGGGAATGATGAAGCCGAACCCCTTGGCCACGTCGAACCATTTTACGACACCGGTAATCTCAATCAGATCGACAGGCTCGCCAGCGAGATCCTCGATCTCGTCAACACCTTTCGATGACAGTCTGTCAGCCATGTCTGTCGGCCCCTTGATTACGCGCTACTGAGTCGGTTAACTGATTCTGAAGAGTAGATTAACATCCTGCTAACCGTCCAGCGCAAGCCCCCGCTCTGGATTTATCCGGGCCATTTCTATGTTCCATGCCTTGCCCGTGGCTGGTGCTTGAACACATATACGAGCCGGAACAGGAGATCTCCACTGATGCGCTATCTACACACCATGGTCCGCGTGAAGGACCTCGACGCCTCGATGCGATTCTACACCGATCTGATGGGACTGCAGGAAGTCCGCAGGATCGAAAACGACAAGGGGCGGTTCACGCTCATCTTCCTGGCTGCGCCGGAAGACGCCGAGGCGGCAAAGTCACTGAAGGCCCCATGCGTTGAACTGACCTACAACTGGGACCCGGAAGACTATACCGGTGGCCGCAACTTCGGGCACCTCGCCTACGAGGTCGACGACATCTACGCCTTCTGCCGCAATCTGATGGACAATGGCGTCACCATCAACCGCCCGCCGCGCGACGGCAACATGGCCTTCGTCCGGTCGCCGGATGGCATCTCCATCGAGATCCTGCAGAAGGGCGCGGCCCTTGCACCGACGGAACCCTGGTCGTCGATGGAAAATACCGGCAGCTGGTAAGCCCTGTCGCCCGACCGGCTTGCTCTCGCAGGCCGGTCGGGGCACCCTTGTCCGGCGATTCGCAAGCGAGCCGGATGGGAAGAAGAATGCCGAACAGATGGCAGAATAAGCGGCGCTTCGGTGCGCTCCTTGCCTTGAGTTTGGCGATCGTCAGCCTTTCCGGCTGCGCCACCAGCGGCAAGTCCGACGGCGACACGGTGGCAGCGGACGGCGCGGAGCCCGAACCCTCCGCGAAAGACCTCCTTGCCAAAGGTGGCACCACTGCCTCCAACCGTTATGTCGACCCCGCCCTCGTCTCCTCGGCCTCGGTCGCAGAGGACGCCTCGACGCCTGACGCCTATGGCGTGCCGGCGCAGGAAGCACCGGATCTGGCAGGCGCGGTGTCTCAGCCGACGGGCATCCGTGCCGGCAGCGTCAGCATCTTCTCCGCGCCGGCCCCGGTGATGGGCGATGCGACGATGTCCGGAACAGTTCCCGCCCATGCTGCGCCCGGTCGCGTCAACGCTACCGCCGGCAGCGTCTTCAGTGCTCCGCCCGCCGCAGCCGCCTATGACGGCGCCGGCTGCGGGACGGCTGCCGACGGAACTCCATTAAGCTGCTGATTCCTATTCGCTAATCTCGATTATCCACACCGAGATGATGCTGTCATTTTTTTGCAGAAATTGCCACATTCACGCTTGCGGGTTGGAAATCACCCCTCTATAAGAGCGCTCACCGCACGCGCCCTTCGTCTATCGGTTAGGACG